>CAYQDU010000049.1:0-24207 GCA_964416275.1 uncultured Anaerolinea sp.
GGGTGGAGGTGACCGCCGTCATCCCCCGCCGCCAGGATCAAAAGCCGGTCGAGTACCTGGACGGCATCCGGGTGCTGGGCTTCAAGCCGCGTGACCTGCCCTCCGTCTCCGACCTGTTCCGCCAGGCCGACGCCGATGTGTACCACTCGCAGGAACCCTCGCTCGGCACCTACCTGGCGCAGCGGGCCATGCCCGACCGTAAGCACGTCGTCACCTTCCGCGATACGCGTGAGGCCCACGATTGGCTGACCGAGTTCCGCCTGCCGTCCCTCAGCCCGGCCCAGGTGATCGCCAACTGGCTGTATGAGGACAGCCCCCTGGTGCGGCGGGCGGTGCGCCGGGCCGACGCTCGCTTCGCCGCCGCCCACATGATTATCCCCAAGGCCCGGCGTAAGTATGGCTTGAAGGCCGACCCCGAATTCCTGCCCACCCCGGTAGACGTGCCGCCGCCGCCGGTCAAAGCCGCCCAACCGACGGTGTGCTTCGTCTCGCGCTGGGATAAACGCAAGCGCCCGGAACTGTTCTTCGAGCTGGCCCGCCAGTTCCCCCAGGTGCGCTTCCTGGCCGCCGGGCAGGGCCGCGATCCCGCCTACGACCAGGCCCTGCGCCAGCAGTATGACCACCTGCCCAACCTGGAACTGCTCGGCTTCATCGACCAGTTTCGCGGCAGCGAGTTGGCGCAGCTGCTCGATCAGAGCTGGATTTTAGCCAACACCGCCGCCCGCGAAGGGCTGCCCAACTCGTTCATCGAGGCCGCCGCCCACGGTTGCGCCATCCTCAGCGCGGTCGATCCGGATGGGTTCGCCTCCCGCTTCGGCTGCTGCGTGACCGACGACGATTTCGCCGCCGGGCTGCGCCGCTTGCTGGAAAACGACGCCTGGCGCAGCCTGGCCGATGCCGGCTACCGCTACGTGCGCGACACCTTCGCCATCGACCGCTCGATTGAGCGGCATCTGGGAATCTATGAACACCTGACCGGGCTGCGCCGCCCGCAGGCTGCCAGGGAGGAAGCATGACCCGTTACCTCGTCACCACCATCCGCCGCCATACCCCGCATACTGAACCGTCTGGGTTCATCTACCTGGTGGACGCCGAAAAGCAGCAGGTCTTGCAGCGCTGCCAGATCATCGAACCGGCCTTCCGCGAGGTGGATACCAACCCGCGCGGCGGGATGCGCGGCAGCCGGGGCATCAGCGTGCGCGCCGACGAGATCGCCCTCGCCAACGCCTCGGTGATCTACCGCTTCGACCCGCACTGGAACCTGCGCGGCTTCATCACCCATCCGTCGATGGCGGCGGTGCATGACGTGATGTATCAGGACGATACCCTGTGGGCCACCTCGGCCCGCAACGATCTGCTCTTTCAGTATGACCTGGCCGGAACCATGCTGCGCCATTTCTATCTGCGCGAGCCTTCGCCCGCCGCCCGCCAGTTGCAGTGGAACCCGCCCCAGCTGCTCAAGTCGGAGGCCATTCGCAGCGGAGCGCTGGAATTCCGCGACCCGCGCACCCATGACGAGGAAACCTGCGACCACGCTCACGTCAACAGCATCTGCCGCCTGAGCGATGGAACCCTGCTGATCTCGCTGGGCCTGGCGCTGAACACCAGCTTCTCGACCCTGCTCAAGATCAAGAGCCGCCTGGTGAAAGCCGGGGTATGGCCGAAACTGCTGGCGGCCAACCGCGCCCTGCGCGCCGCCCTGCGGATGAAGAAGAACCCGCACTCCGATTTACTGGTGCAGCCGGCGCGGGCCAAATCGGCCATCTTCGAGCTGCGCCCGGATGGCGCTCACCGCCTGGTGTTGACCCTGGAGGGCGTGACCGTCCCCAGCCACAGCCTGCTGGCCCTGCCCGACGATACGGTGGTTTACATGAACACCACCGCCGGCGAGGTGGTGCATTTCAACCCCCAGGCCGGGCAGCCGCTGCTCTCGACCACCAGGATCACCGACGGCTTCCTGCGCGGCGCGGCGCGTTTGCCCGACGGCCGCCTGCTGCTGGGCAGCAAGCGCGAGCTGCTGACCTTCGACGTGCAGCAGCGCAAGCTGGCGCAGAGCATGTTCGTCACCGACGACGCCAACGAATCGGTCTACGACATCAAGGCCCTGCCGGAACATTACGATGACCCGCCCAAATCGTTCGAGGCGCGCTTCCAGCAGGCGGCTGGCTTCCCCAGCCAGCAGCTGCCTGCCAACAACTACGCCCTGCCGGCCATAGCTCCCCACGTAAACGTCAATGAGCCGCTCAAGGACGAATGAAGCCCTGATTTGGGGGAAGCTGCGGGGCTGCGCCCCGCAGCTTCCCCCAAATAAAATTTCAATCCCCAAAGGTCGAACGCATGACGTTGCCTAATTTTCTCATCATCGGCGCGCCGAAGGCCGGCACCACCAGCCTGCACTACGTCCTCAGCCAGCACCCAGACGTATTCATGTGTCCGGTGAAAGAGGCCGGGTTCTTTTGGGTCTATGGGCAGGAGGTGCATCTATCAGGGCCTGGCACGGCCAAGCTGCACAACCGCCTGGTGACCGGCCTGGACGAGTACGAAAAGCTGTTCGAGGGCGCCGAGGGCTGCCCGGCGATTGGCGAGTCGTCGGTGCGCTATCTCTCGGCCGCCAGCGCGCCGGGCAACATTCGCCGCCTGGTTCCGCAGGCCCGGTTGATTGTCAGCCTGCGCCAGCCGGCCGAGCGGGCTTTCTCGGCCTTCACCCACAACCTGCGCGACGGCCTGGAACCCTGCCCCAACTTTATGGAAGCCATCGCCCAGGATCGCAGCGGGCAGCGTGATACCTGGCAGTTCTGCCGCTACCTCGACCGGGGCTTCTATTACCAATCCTTGCAGCGTTATCTGCAATATTTTCCGCCCGAACAGATCCACATCTCGCTCCTGGAAGACCTGAAGGCCGACGCGCCGGGGCTGATGCGCCGGTTGTTCCGCTTTGTGGGGGTGAGCGAAACCTACGACCCCGATCTGACCCACCAGCACAACGCTTCGGGCATCATCCGCAACCCGGCCCTGCGCTTTTTGTGGACCCGCACCAACAAGCTGCGGGCCAATCTGCGCCCACTGCTGCCACCCCGCCTGCGCCACGCCGCCTTCGAGTGGGTGATTCAAGACCTGGAAAAAGTGCCTTTCCCGCCCGATCAGCGGGCCGAACTGACCGAATATTACCGCGAGGATATTCTGAAGCTGCAAGACCTGCTCCAGCGCGATCTGAGCCACTGGCTAAAATAGATGGTTTGGGTTATTTTCGTGGACTTTGTCCACGAAAATAACCCAAACCAAAAAATGCGGTTCTTCCGCCTTCGGCGGAAGAACCGAACAAAGGAAAATCATGCCTGTTTTTCTGGTATCCACCGTCCGGCGGCGCTGCCCGGCGGACGAGCCATCTGGTTATCTGTACGCTGTCGATCCGCAGGCCGGGCGGGTAATCCAGCGCTCGGCTATCGTCGAGCCGTTATTCCGCGAGCTGGATAACAACCCGCGCGGCGGGATGCGCGGCAGCAAAGGCATCGCCGTGCGCCCGGATCAGATCGCCCTGGCGAACTTCTCGATGATCTTCCGCTACGACCCGCAGTGGAAGCTGCTGGGCGCTATTACGCACCCGTCCTGCGCCGGGGTTCACGACATCGTGTGGCAGGGCGACCGGCTGTGGGCGGCGGCGGCCCGGGCCGACCTGCTGGCGCAGTTCAACCTGGACGGCCAGTTGGAGCGCTTCTGCTACCTGCGCCAGCCCTCGCTTGCCGTCCAGGCGTTGGGCTGGAAAGCCCCGGCCCTGCTGAGCGACGAGCATATCCGCCAGGGCCGGTTGGATCTGCGCCACCCGCAGAACGCCGAAAAAGAGACCTACGACCGGGCCCACGTCAACAGCCTGTGCTTCCTCAGCACTGGCGATCAGTTGGTTTCGCTGGGCTTCGTCTTCGACGACCGCTACGCCAACCTGCTGCGTCTGAAGATCAAGCTGATTCAATGGGGCATCTGGCCGGCCTTCAAGGCGGCCAACCGCCTGCTGCGCCGGGCGCTGGGCAAGGGCCAAAAGAACATGGATCAAAACCTGGTGCTGAAACCGGCGCGGGCTAAATCGGCCCTGTTTCGCATCGCCGCCGATGGCCGGCGCAGCCTGGTCTTGACGCTGAACGACATCACCGCCCCCAGCCACAGCCTGCTGGCCTTGCCCGACGATACGGCGGTCTATCTGAACACCACCAACGGTAACGTTTTGCGGATCGACCCGGCGGCGGGAAAGATTTTGTCCGACACCAACGTAGCGACCAACGGCTTTTTGCGCGGCGTTACCCGCCTGGACGAACAGCATTTGCTGATCGGCAGCCGGGGCGAGTTGATTACGTTTGCATGGAAGGATTGCGTGGTTAAGGGACGGATGCAGCTCACCGCCGACGCCAACGAGGCGGTCTACGACATCAAGGAACTGCCGGATCACTACGCTCTACCGCCGCTCTCGCTGGCCGAAGATTTCGCCCGCCAGACCGGCCACCCCGACCCTGGCTATCTGATTTAACCATTGTGGCTCATCCGGCTTGGCCGGGAAAGAAGTGCTATTGGGGGTTGTTGCGTGGCTACACCACGCAACAACCCCCAATATAGAGAGATTCCCGCCTTCGGCGGAAGAGCCACCATTTGGATCGGTATCGAGCGGGGCGCCGCCCCGCTCGATACCGATCCAAATGATCCCTTAAGCGCTGCCAGAGAATTTGCGGCCTTGCCAGGCCAGGTAGAGCGCAATCGACCCGGCTACGGCCGCGTTGAACGACTCCACCTGGCCGCGCATGGGCAGGCGCAGCAGCACATCGCACGACTGGCGCACCAGCGGGCGCATGCCCTGGCCTTCGCTGCCCACCACCAGGGCCAGCCCCCCATCCAGGCGCACCTGGCCGACCGGCTGCGATTGCGAGCCGCCGTCCAGCCCCACGACCCACACATTGGCCTCTTTCAGGGCCTCAATGGCCTGGGCCAGGTTAGCCTGGGCAATCAGCAGGTGCTCACTGGCCCCCGCCGAGGCGTTGACCACCGCCGGGGTGACGGTGACGGTCTGGCGCAGGGGCAGCAGTACGCCGTGCACGCCCACCCCCTCGGCGGTGCGCAGCAGGGTCCCCAGGTTTTGGGGGTCTTGCAGCGCATCGAGGATCAGGATAAACGGCGGCTCACCGTGCTGCCCGGCCAGGGCCAGGATATCGCGCAGGTCTACATACGGATAGGCGCTGACCTCCAGGGCCACGCCCTGGCTGCCTTCCCCGATCTGCTCCAACCGGCCACGCCCGGCCCGCTCGACCAGGATGCGCTGCTGGGCGCAGCGCTGGAGCGTTTCGGCCAGGCGACCCTTCTCCTGGGCGCCTTCGGCCAGCAACAGGCGAAACGCTTGCCGCCGCCCGGCGCGCAGGGTTTCATACACCGCGTTGCGCCCGTAGATCCATTCTTTCATGTCAATCGTGAATGCGGGCGAAGATCATCCGCCCGGCGGCGGTCTGCAAGACTTTGGTCACGGTCACACCGGTCTTGGTGTTGATCCGGTCGCGGCCGTCTTCCACCACCACCATCGTACCGTCGTCCAGATAAGCGATGCCCTGCCCAACCTCGCGTCCCTCCTGGATGATATTGACCGTGATGGTTTCCCCAGGCAACAAGACCGACTTGACCGCGTTGGCTAACTCGTTGACGTTCAGCACCGCCACGCCCTGCAGCTCGGCCACCCGGTTCAGGTTATAGTCGTTGGTCAGGATCGGGCAGCGCAGTTGGCGGGCCAGCACCACCAGCTTATCATCCACCTCGCGCACGCCTTCCACGTCGATGTCGCTGATCCGCACCGGCACGGCGGTGTCTTTCTGAAGCTGGGCCAGCACTTCCATGCCGCGCCGGCCGCGCTGGCGGCGCAGCGAATCGGGCGAGTCGGCGATATATTGCAGCTCGTTCAGCACAAAACGGGGGATGAGCAGCGTCCCGGCCAGAAAGCCGGTGCGGGCGATGTCGGCAATCCGGCCGTCGATAATCACGCTGGTATCCAGCAAGATGTTGCGTCCGATCATGCCGTTACCCAGGGCGGCTGCGGCCTCGGCCTGCTCATTGGCGGGGGCTTCGGCTGGGCGCGCCTGGCGGCGGGCGTTGATGACTTCAAAGATGTCGTCCTGGCGCATCACAAACAGGGTCACGCCCAGGTAGGCAAAGATCAGCACCCCGGCGAAGGGCAGAATCTGACCGAAGGGCGCCGGAAGCAAAGAAAGCGGAAGCGAGAGCAGGGCGGCGATAATCAGGCCCGAAAACAGGCCCACCAGACCAGCCACCAAAGTCTGGGCGGTGACCTTGCTCAGCAGGTCGATCAGATAACGCGCCGGGCGGGTGGTAACAAAGGGCGTCAACACCAACCCGGCCAGGGCGCCCACCAGCCCCAGCACTACGGCGTATAGATCGCGATTTCCGGCCAGGTCACCCAAATCACGGCCCAAATACACCCCTGAAATCGACAGCACAATCATGCCGACCAGGCGAAAGATAAATTCCAGGCTAATCAAAATGAGGCCTCCTGATAAACAGATCGATGAATAAAGACAAGGAACAAAAAGCGCACTCATCCCCAATTGATTGAGAGGATGACGCGCGCCGCAAATCTTTCAAGCCGGGGAGCTTGCACCTCAACCCAGGCTTACAAACCGGGTGGCTCTAAGATATAGGAGATAAGTGCAACGATCCACCCGCCAGCGCGCCCGGCTGACTGCCAGCAGAGAATAAATCGACCGGGTAGATGCTCCATTGCGCGCCGCCTCCATGCGCCGGTACAATCGGCGGCCAAGCCAGATCAACACACAGGAACAGCTACTCGACCCTGATAAAAAGCCTACCGCTGCGCCAGCCGGTTCAATTCATTTATTCCACTTGCATTATAGTACAAAAACGGGTCATTAACGTTATTGTCGTGTCGGTAAAGTATATAACTTTGGTTAACACACGCTCAACGCCGCGCCACGATTCGGATTGCGCCTTCGATGGGCCGCTCGGCCACTATCACCAGGTAGCCGCCGCCGCCCGCCCCCGAAAGCTTCCACCCCAGGGCTTTCGAGCGATACTCGGCGATCACTTCGAAGATGCCATCGTTGACCATGCTGGGGAACATGGCGATCTGAGCCTCGAAGGAGGCCCGCATGGCGCGGCCAAAGGCGTGCAGATCGCGATCCAGGATGGCCTGCCAGCAAGCATCGGCGGCTTCGGCCAGGGCCTGGGCCCGCGGCCGGTCGATGTGGGTCTCGTACAGCACGGCGTAGCCATCGGCGCGCGGCCCCAGCGGAACCAGATACAACGCATCCTGGACAAACTGCAAATATACCTCGTCCAATAGGGGGGTGATTCGCTCCGGCCAATAATTTCCGGCGTAATCGGCCTTGTTCAGGCCCGGCATGGCAATCCCAATCGAGTCTTGCGAGCCGGAAATCTCAACCGTGCCGGGCGGATTATCGTAACAAAACAGCAGGCGGGCGATCTTGGCCGGGTCGCCCTCCGGCAGGTGGTTGCCCCACAGGTCGATGGCCGAGCGGCGGGTGCTGGTCGCCATCCCGCTGCGCTCGTCGAAGGCGATAGTCGGCTCGATGGAGATGGTAATCACCGAGCCGGGATAGAACTTGGAGACAAACGGCTGATCCAGCCAACCGCCGGCCAGGTCAATCCGGTAAGGAATGCAGCATGGGTCGGATAGGATCGGAGAAGGGGTTGAGCGCGCCACGCGAAGCTCCAAAAGGTGGGATGTGGATCGTCTGAATTTTATCATCAGTTCACCGCGCCGCCTGTCTGCTTCCGGTGCGCCGGGGTCTGCAATCCCGATTATAATTATGCTATCATTGCTCGGCCGCCTCGGGTTGACCCCTGGCTGATAGCCTTCAAGCCCGCTTTCAGCGGGCTTTGATCCATATTTTGAGGTTTGCAGATGGCTGCGCCATCTGCAAACCTCAAAATATGGGAATCTTCCTGGCCAAGCCCGAAGGGCCAAAAAGTTATCTTTGGAGCGCCAGCGGCTGCGTCGCCCGCGCCCCCTAACAGGACACCTTCAGCATGACAACTGCCGCCATTTCATCCTCTGCCGTTTCGCCACAGGAATACAAGCGCCGCATCTGGGCCTGGACGATGTACGACTGGGCCAATTCGGCCTTTGCCACCACCATCCTGGCGGCAGTACTGCCGGTCTACTTCAGCCAGGTAGCCGGGGCCACCCTACCCAGCCCCACCGTTGCCACCACCTACTGGAGCGCCGGGCTGAGCATCTCGCTGCTGATCGTGGCTGCGCTTTCGCCCATCCTGGGTACGATTTCCGACGTAATGCGCGGCAAGAAGCTGTTCCTCTCGCTGTTTGCCGGGCTGGGGATCGTCAGCACGGCCCTGCTGGTGTTCGTCGGCACGGGCGATTGGGTATTGGCTTCGGTCCTGGGCATTTTAGGACGCATCGGCTTCAACGGCTCGATCACGTTCTACGACTCGCTCCTGCCGCACGTAGCACGGGAAGAAGATCAAGACATGGTTTCATCGCGCGGCTACGCGGTGGGCTACCTGGGCGGCGGGCTGCTGCTGGCGGTCAACATCGTCATGATCCAGCTCATCCCCGGAACCTGGGGGGCGCGCCTGTCGTTTCTGAGCGTAGCGATCTGGTGGGCGGTGTTCACCCTGCCGCTGCTGCGCATCGTACCAGAGCCGCACACGGCGGCGGTGGCCCTGGCGGCCGGCGAATCGGTGGTCGGCGCCAGCTTCAAACGCCTGGCTGAAACCTTCCACAACATTCGCCGCTACCGCCAACTGTTCAAATACCTGATTGCCTACGTGATCTACAACGACGGCATTGGCACGATCATCGGCGTGGCGGCCATCTATGGGGCCGAGATGGGCTTCGGGGCCGTCGAGCTGATCCTGGCCCTGCTGCTGGTGCAGTTCGTCGCCATCCCCTATGCGCTGATTTTTGGGCGCCTGCCCGACCCGAACGAAAAACGCCGCCCGTTCTACCTGGCTTTTATCGTGCTGAACCTGCTGGCCCTGCCGCTGTTTGGCCTGCTGGGGGCGCGCCTGCTGCCCGCCGGCCTGAGCGGGGCCAGCCCGGCTCCCTTCCCTGGCCTGCCGGGCTACGCCGGGCAGGGCAGCTACCTGGCAAGCGCCCCCGATCTGCATTTCAGCGGCGGCTGGCAGGCCGAGACCGTGCCGGCCGACGTGCTGGGCGCCGACCAGGATCTGCTGCTCCAGACGGCGACCACGCCCGGCGCAGCCTATGAGTTCCCCTTCAACGGCCAGTCTATCCGCATCACCTACAGCCTGGGGCCGGATTATGGGATGTGGCGGCCCACCATCGACGGCCAGCCCCTGACCAACCCGGATACCCTCAAGCCGGAGGTCATCGACGGGTATAACCCCACTGTGCGCTACGAAGCCACCCATACCCTGGAGGCCCCAGCCCCCGGCCAGCACGTCTTGCGCCTGGAGGCCACCGGCCAGCGCAACCCGGCCAGCCAGGGCGACCGGATCACCCTGGCCGGGGTGGAGGTGCTGCCGCCCGCTCGCCAGAGCAACCTGCTGGCCGTCATCGGGCTGGTGATTCTGGTCGAGCTGGCCTGCCTGGGGCTGGCGTTCCTGCTCCAGGGCTTATTCCGCCGCCCGGCGCAGACCATCAACACCCAGCGCGGCATTCTGCTCGGCCTGGCGCTGTATTCAGTGATTGCCATCTGGGGCTTCTTCATCGATTCGGTGATCGAATTCTGGTTCCTGGCCTGGATGGTCGCCATCGTGCAGGGCGGCAGCCAGGCCCTCAGCCGCAGCCTGTACGCGGCCCTGTCGCCGGCGGCCAAGAGCGGCGAGTTCTTCGGCCTGTTCGGGGTGATGGAGAAGTTCTCCACCATCATCGGCCCAATCCTGTTTGCCCTGGCAGGGCTGATCTTCGGCAGCAGTCGCCCGGCCATCCTCAGCCTGGTGCTGATTTTCCTCATCGGCGGGTATCTGCTTACCAAGGTGGATGTAGAAGAAGGCAAGCGAGTGGCGCAGATGGAAGACGCGGAGCTGCTGGCATGACGAACCTGACCGGCCCGGAGCGGGCCAGCTACGTGCAGGGCATGTTTACCCGCATCGCCCCGCGCTACGACCGGATGAACCGCCTGATGACCGGCGGACAAGACCTGGCCTGGCGGCGCGAGGTCATCCGCCGGGCCGGGCTGCGCCCCGGGGCGCGCCTGCTCGACCTGGGGGCCGGGACGGGCGACCTGACCCGCGAGGCCCGCCGCCAGCAGCCCGGCGTGCGCGCCCTGGCGGCCGATTTCACCCTGGAGATGATGCGCGTCGGCCAGGCCAGCGACATCCAAGCCGCGCGCCCGCCGCTCGACTGGTCGGCCGCCGACGCGGCCCGCCTGCCCTTCCCTGCTGCGACCTTCGACGCGGCGGTGTCGGGCTTCCTGCTGCGCAACGTCACCGATCTGCCGCGCGTCCTATCCGAGCAATACCGGGTGCTGAAACCCGGCGGCCGGATCGTGACCCTCGACACCACCCCGCCGCCGGACAACGCGCTGGCCCCCTTCATCCGCTTTCACCTGCACACCGTCATCCCTACCCTGGGCCGCCTGCTGGCCGGGCAGCCCGAGGCCTACGCCTACCTGCCCGATTCGACCGAAAACTTCCTCCCGCCCGAACGCCTGGCCGCCCGCCTGATGGAGGCCGGGTTTGCCCAGGTGGGCTTTGTGCGGCGCATGTTTGGCACGATTGCGATTCATTGGGGCGTTAAAGCGTAGCGCCGCCCGGCGGTTCCTCCCAGATCATCCAACCTTTGGAAAGCCAGCTCCGACGCAGGTTGATGCGGTAGCCGCGCCTGGCCAGGCGGCCGGCGGCGGCTGCGTACCACTGGCGCAGCCCCCAGGTTTGCAGTGGGCTGGTTTCGGCTGCCGCCGCCTTCCAGGCCGCGAAAAAGTCGTAGATCGGTTGGCCGGGGACAACCCGGTGAATGTAATTCTTGGGTAGGATGGTCTGAAATTCGGCCGGGTCGAAACCGAGATGGAAATTGGTAAAGAAAATCAGCGCCTCGGGGTGCAAATCGTCTTCGACGCGGCGCAGCACGTTGGCTGCCCAGATAGCCCCGCTGGGGTTGGAGGTGCCTTCGATCAACAGGCCGCCCGGCAGCAGGCTGAGCGCCATCTGCCGCCAGGCAGGGGCCACCTGAGGTTCTTCGTACTGGCGCAGCACGTTGAAAGCCCGGATCAGGCGGACCTGTTCGCCCGGCAGCAGGGGCAGGTTGAAACCGCCCAGGCGAAAGAAGGTGCGCTGGTCGGCAAAGGGCAGGGCCGCCGCCACCCGTTCGGGGTCGATCTCGACCCCCAGCACCGCCAGATCGGGGTTCAGCCGCCGAAACCGCCCGGCCGACTCGAGGGTAGTGAAGGCTTCAGCCCCATACCCCACGTCGACATACAGAGCGCTGGCGAACAGCCCATCCCGGCGGGTCAGCAGGCCGGGATCGTAGCGCAGCACAAAGTGATCCACCTGGCGCAACCGGTTGCGAGCGGTCTTGCCGCGCGTGGGCTGGCCTTGCGGTTTTTTGGGGGCGGCGGAAGGGTGAGGCGGCGGCATGGCAGAGCAAAACAACCCGTTGCACAGCGGAATATTCTTTGCTATACTAGCCCAGGCGGATCGTTTCGTCAAGCAGCCTGGGACGTTTACGGTGCGTCGCACCTTTGTTGCGGCTAAAAATATGACTCGTCACTCGTCTCGCCTGATCGTCGGCCTCAGTGGGGCCTCGGGGGCTATCCTGGGCATCCGCCTGCTGGAGGCTCTGCAGGCCGGGCCGGTCGAAACCCACCTGGTGATCTCGACTGCCGCCCAGGCCACTATCTTGCACGAAACGGCTTACACCCCGGCCCAGGTGGCGGCCCTGGCTCACACCGTGTACGAACCCGACGACCTGGCGGCCCCGATTGCCTCCGGCTCGTACCCCTGCCAGGGCATGGTGGTCATCCCCTGCTCGATCAAGACCCTCTCGGCGGTGGCGAATTCGTATTCCGCCGACCTGCTCAGCCGGGCAGCGGATGTAACCCTCAAGGAGGGCCGCCGGCTGGCGCTGGTGGTGCGCGAAACGCCCCTGCACGCCGGGCATCTGCGCCTGATGAGCCTGGCGGCCCAGGCCGGGGCGATCATCTTTCCGCCGGCGCCGGCCTTTTACACTCGCCCGGCCACGGTAGACGACCTCATCAACCAGATCGTCGGGCGGGTTCTCAGCCGCCTGGGGATCGAGACCGATTTGTACCGCCAATGGAGAGAAATCCCGCTTGACGAACCCTGACAGCGCCCCCGGTGGGCGTGATTTCGACAAAGCCGCCCGCTGCGGCGAGCCATCCTACGTCTGGCGGGCCGGGCAGCAGCGTCGGCTTGAAATGATCCTGGAAGCAGCCGGCAAACGCTTGAGCGACCGCCTGCTGGAAAACGGCTGCGGGGTGGGCATGTACGTTGACCGGCTGGCCCCCCACGCGCCGCGCATCACCGGGCTGGAATACGACTTCGAGCGCGCCCGCCAGGCCCAGGTCGTAGCCCACGGCTACCCCCACGCGGCTATTCTCAACGCGGCCGGCGAGGGCCTGCCCTTTCCCGACCAGACCTTTAGCTTCATCCTCAGCCACGAAGTATTGGAACATGTGGCCGACGACCGCCAGGCGGTGAGCGAGATGGTGCGCGTCCTGCGCCCCGGTGGGCGAATGGCGATCTTCGTCCCCAGCCGGGGCTATCCGTTCGAGACGCACGGCATCTACTGGCGCGGCCGGTATCATTTCGGCAACATCCCGCTGGTCAACTATCTGCCGCGCAGATGGCGCAACCGGTTGGCCCCACATGTGCGCATCTACCAGGGGCGCGACCTGGAGCGCCTGTTCGCCGGGCTGCCGGTGCGCATTGTGACCCGCACGGTGATCTTCGGGGCCTACGACAATATCATCGCCCGCCGCCCGGCCCTGGGGCGCATGCTGCGGGCCGTGCTGCAAACCCTGGAGCGCACCCCCCTGCGCGGGCTGGGGCTATCCCACTTCTGGGTGGTCGAAAAAATAGCCGGGTAGAAAGACGTGGCTCTTCCAACCTGGCCGGAAAAAATCGATTGGGGAGTTTGCAGATGGCTGTGCCATCTGCAAACTCCCCAAGAATTATCGCTGGAGGCAATTGTGGGCTACGTATCACAATTGCCTCTTGAATTATCCCATCACTCCGGTAGGAAGAAGGCTGCGCCGACCCCCAGGCGACCCAGGCCCAGCTCGGCCCAATATTCCATCAGGGCCGAGTCGCCGCTCAGGGCCTCGAACAGGGCCGGGATAGCGCGCAGGTCTTGAATGGCCGCCAACGCCCGGATAGCGCGCAGCTTCACCGGCTGCGGCCCGGCTTGCAGGGCGGCAATCAGCGCCTCAACCGCCGGCGAGCCGATCGCCTCCAGAGCGTCGGCCGCCAGGCGGGCGGTCAGCGGGTCGGGGTCGGCCAGGGCCGCCGCCAGAGCCGGAATACAAGCCGGGGCGGGGTGGGAACGCAGGCCCAGGGCGGCGCACTGGCGCACGCTGGCTTCGGGGTCATGCAAGGCGATTGCCAGGCAAGCCGCCACATTCCGGCTTTCGGCCGCCTCAGCCGGCGCGCCGGCGGGCAGGGCCGCCAGGGCCCGCGCCGCCCACCAGCGGGTCTCGGCCTTGGGGGCGTTCAACCGTTCGACCAGGACGGCCTGCAGGGCCGGGTCGGCTTCGGCTGCCAGGCGCGGGATAGCCGCCTCGGCCCGTTCATCGTCTCCACTGAACAGTTCTTGCAGAATAGACTCCATTTACGCCCCACTTGATTTAGGACAGGCTTTCCCGGCCTGGCCGGGAGCGCCAGAACTACTTATGGGTCGCTGCCTGGCTACACCACGGGTACCCCTCATTAAACTGGGGAGCAGGCCTGGCGTTCTTCGGACGCCCCCAAAAAGAAATGCTGCGTGGATTTTGTCGCCCGAAGTGCGACAAAATCCACGATTAACCCTCTTCCGGCGAAGAGCGCCAGTCACCTCCACCCCGGTTGCGTGGGAGCTACCACGCCGCGCCGCGCCCCCAAAGCAATCGAAACTTCTGCTAAGCCGGCGGAGGAACCGGCAAATCCTGCACCGGCGTGCCGATCCATTTATCGCCCTCGTCGATCAGCATCACCGGGATGTCGTCGCGCACCGGGTACTTACGCCCGCAGTCGCGGCACACCAGCCAGCTCTCTTTGACGTAATCTAGCAGCCCCTCGCGCTCGCGCACGCAGGCCGGGCAGCGCAGAATCTCGAGCAAATCTTGGTTGACCATAGCTTCTCCTCGTTCTTAAGGATTGATATTCGGTTGATATTTGGGTCGATCCTGTCCGGGCAGGTCGGTTCCAGGGCCATACTGGAACACATCAGCCCAGGGCATGTAGTGGGTGACGAACGAATCGGTAAACAGCGCCTGACCGGCGCGGTAGACCGTGCGCAGCACGGTCACATCGGCGCCTTCGGCGGCCCAATCCACCTGCACGATCTGGCCGGGGGCCAGCTCGGGGTTCTCCTCGTAGGTCGGGTCGGGCGGTTCGACCACATTCTGCGGCCCGCTGGTATCCCATTCCACGCTGCGCCCGTCGGAGGTAGAGTAGAACTTCCAGGTCAGGCTGCGCGAGTTGGGATGGTAGTAGGTTTCCATCAACAGCCAGGAGGGGCTGTCGTTGACGAACTGAAAATCAACCAGCGGCAGGAACACGGTAGCGTCCAGCCCGGCCATGTTGGGGTCGTAGCCGCTGGCGCTCTGCTCGTAGTAGCCCACCCGGTAGGCGTGGGCGTAGCGCTGGGTGATGGGGAACCCGGCGAAAAAGGCCGCCCGGAACAGGGTAGTGCTGACCTGGCATACGCCGCCGCCCACGCCCTTGATGGTGCGCCCGCCAAAGATGATCCAGGCTTCGGCATAGCCCGTATCCAGGCTGACGTTGCCCATCACGTTTGCCATCGAGAAGGTGGCCCCGGGCGCAACCAGCAGCCCATGGAAGTTGGCGGCGGCTTTTTCGATATTTTGCAGCCGTTCGGGGGTCGAACCCCGGAAATAGGACGTATAGGCGATGATCTGCTCGCGGATGCCCAGGCGCTCGGCGGTCAGGCCCTCGCCTACCTCGGGGTTGGTCTGGTTTACACTCAGGCTCAGGCCGTGCTGGCCCTCGGCCAGGGTTTTCTGGATGGCGGTAATCGAGGCGGCCACATCCAGGCTGCGGCCCACCCGCGCCGGTTGGATCAGGTCGAGCTGGCGAGTATCGTCGTTGAAAATATAGCGGGCGTTCTCCGGATAGCGATCGATCACCCCGGCCAGCGACTTGAGGTAGGTGTTCAAGGCTTCGTCCAGCAGGCTCACGGCATAGGTAGGGGCGGCCTGCCCGGCAGGTTGGGTCTTTTCGATCTTGAGCATTCCGGCCAGTTGTTCGGGGGGGATGTTCCAGGGGCCGGGATCGCCGGGCTGGGGGTTGGGCAGGTTGAGGCTGAGCGGGGCGCTCAGGTAGCGCCGGGCGACTTCGGCCGCCGGGGAGGCGTCGAGGATGGCGGGCGGGGTTTCGATCACCGCCAGCGGCACCACCCCGTCGCCCAGCCGGGCGATCTGCGCCCCCAGGGCGGCCAGGGTGGCAGGCTGATCTACCCGCCGCCCGACCTGCCCCGGCACAGCCTGCACCTGGGTTCCGTTCAGGCTGAGGGTGGCTTCTACGGTTGGGCGGTCCACCTGGGCGGCCAGCTGGCTGACATACGCCTGAGCCAGGCGCTCGTCGTAGATCAACTGCGGGGAAACGCTGGCCCCCGAATGCCAGGCCGAAAGCTGCTCGCCCAGGCGTTGGAACAGGCCACCGCGCCGCCCCCAGGCATAGGCCCGTTGGGCGTTTAGCTCAGGATCGAAGCTGACCCCCAGGTCAGCCGGGCGCACGACCCAATTCTGGCCGCCATCTTGCAACACAACCTTACCGGCCTGGGGAAAGGTCAGTTGGGCGGTGATGCGGGCCTGGGCGGCTGAGGGGGCCAGCCCGGCCAGCGAAACCCCGCCCATCGAAACGCCGGGGTAAACCTTGCCGGCAAAGGCCGCGTTCAGCCCGGTCAGCAGCAGCAGCAAGAAGACAACAAATAAAGCCGCTCCGCCAACCAGGGCAGCCAGGGCCTGGAGGGCAAGCGGGAGCGGATCGGGGCGGCTCAGGCGCGCCCGCGGGGCAATCGGGTCAACAATCATCCAATTATTGTACCAAAGATTGTCCCCGGTTATAATGATCCCAATTATGATCTGATTTCTGGAACGTCGCCCGCGCCTCGTTCGTCTATACGACAACAGGAGTAATTGCTCATGGACGCATTCCCGCTCTTTCCTCGCCCTGGCCGCATTCGCTATCTGCTGCCAATCTTGCTGGTGATCGCCAGCCTGGCCTGCGCGCTGCCGTTCAGCCTCACGCCCACCCCGCCGCCTGTGGTCGAGCCAAGCGCCACCCCCACCCTCCCGCCGCCGCCCACCCCTACGCCCCTCCCGGCGGCCCCGGCCCTGGTGGAGAGCGACCCGCCCGTGAGCGCTGAACTGCCCCTGGAAGGTCCGATCACCCTGTATTTTAATCAGCCGATGGATCGCCCCTCGGTGGAGGCGGCCCTGTCCAGCCAGATGGGCCAGGGCGTGGCCTTCAACTGGGTGGATGATTCGACCCTGATTGTGTACCTGGATCAGCCGCTCCAGCCGGAAATGACCGTCAGCCTGAACCTGAGCGATCAGGTGCGCTCGAAGGCCGGCAAGCCCCTGCTCCAGCCCATCCGCCTGGATTACCAGGCCGCCGGGTATTTGAAAGCCGTGCAGCGCCTGCCCCAGCCGGGGGCGAGCGAAGTAGACCCGACTGCGGCGGTGCTGCTGGCCTTCAACCGCCCGGTGACGCCCCTGGGGGCCGACCCGGCCAGCGTCCCGGCTGGCTTTACGCTTCAGCCGGCCGCCCCCGGCCGGGGAGAATGGCTCAATACCAGCACCTACGTCTTCCACCCCGACCCGGCCCTGGCTGGAGGCCAGGTCTACACCGTGCAGCCCAATCCGGCCCTGAGAAGCACCGATGGCGGCCCGCTGCAAGACCCGGCGCCGTGGAGCTTTACCACCGCCCGCCCGCAAATCACCCAGATCGAGCCGGTGACGGAGACCCCCTGGCCCCTGGACGCGCCGGTGAAGCTGACCTTTAACCAGCCAATGGACCCGGCCAGCGTGGAGGCCAACTTCCGCCTGACCGGCCCCGACGGCGCGCCCGTGGCCGGAACGTTTGCCTGGAACGACGCCCACACCCGGCTCACCTTCCAACCGGGCAGCCTGCTGGCGCGCGGCGCCACCTATACCCTGCAATTGGCCCAGGCCCTGGCGGCCGGCGGCGCCCCCCTGGCCCCCCCCCTGAGCGCCCAGGTGATCGCCAACCCGCCCTTGAGCGTGAGCCGGGTCGAACCGGCCGCCGGAACCGAGCTGGACCCGACCAGCAACCTGACCCTGTACCTCAGCGCGCCGCTGCCGGAAGGCGTTGACCTGCTCAAGTACATTCGCCTGGAACCAGCCGTGCCTGATCTCACCGCCTGGTGGTACAGCGAAGAGCGGTCGCTCAACCTGCGCGGTTCTCTTGCCGCCCGCAGCGCCTACACCCTGCACATCTCGCCCGACCTGCCCGATGCCTGGGGAGGAACATTGGGCCAGGAATACGTCTACGCCTTCAACACCGGCCCGCTTCAGCCCAACCTGTCGATCACCGTTCCCACCTCGATGGTATTCGTCCGCCCGCAGGATACGGCCCTCAACGTCCAGGCTGCCAGCCTGAGCGAAGTGCCGTTGACCCTGGGGAA
This sequence comes from uncultured Anaerolinea sp., assembly GCA_964416275.1. GTDB lineage: Bacteria > Chloroflexota > Anaerolineae > Anaerolineales > UBA4823 > RBG-16-57-11. Next base: position 17,831 of record CAYQDU010000049.1, read on the forward strand.
GGTGGGCCTGGGTGATTTCTTTGCCCTCAACGGGCCGAACGGCTACCAGATGGCCGAAGCCTACCGGCCGGCTGAACAAAACGCCTGGAGCCAGCCGCTGAACCTGCCGCCCGACCGGGTGGAGACTACGCAGCTCTATCTCTCGCAAGACCAGGCCCCTCTGACCCCCGGCCTGTATTATCTCAAGCTCAACTTCCCGCCTGCGCCGGGGTCGGATCGTTCCAACATCTACGGCGGTCCGTTCTATGTAGTCGTCAGCGATGTGCAGATCACGCTCAAGGCCAGCGCCGACCAGGCCCTGGTGTGGGTGGTCGATCTACGCAGCGGGGCAGCCCTGCCCAACGCCCCGGTGACGCTCTATGATGAAGACGGAACCGCCCTGGCCCAGGGCCAGACCGACGACCAAGGCCTGTTCCAGGCCAGCTATACCCCGCTCAAAGACGCTTACCGCAACGTGTATGCGGTAGTGGCGCAGCCTGGCGACCCGAACTTCAGCCTGACCCAGACCAGTTGGAACTACGGGGTCAACCCGTGGGACTTCGGCCTGAACAGCAACGCCCGCCTGCCCGGCCCACAGGTTTACCTGTACACCGACCGGCCCATCTACCGCCCTGGCCAGACGGTCTACTTCCGGGCCATCGCCCGCCAGGCCGCCAACGGGCGCTATACGCCCCTGGAGGCGGCCAGTCTGCCGCTGAAGGTCTACGGCAGCGAAGGCGCCGAGCTGGCTGCGCTCGACCTGGGTCTTTCGGCCTTTGGAGCGGCCCACGGCGAGTATGTCCTGCCGGCCGACGCCAAGCCCGGCTCATACAGCCTGCAATCCCCGCTCGACCTGAACGGCTCGGTTTCGTTCACGGTCGCCAACTATCGCAAACCGGAGATCAACCTGGAGGTAGCCTTTGCCAGCCCGGAGATCCGCTCTGGCGACGACCTGGCGGCCACGATCCGCGCCCGCTACTTTTTCGACGCTCCGGCCGGCAACCTGAAGGCCCACTGGGCGCTGTATATGGCCCCAGATTACTTCTCACTGCCGGGTTATCAGGTTGGGCTGGAAGACACCTCCTGGCTCGACCCCGTGCGCCTGCCCGGCGGCCTGGGCGGCCTGGGGACGCTGGCCAAGGAAGACGACGCCCAGATCGGCCCGGATGGAACCCTGGCGCTGCAGCTTCCCACCCAAGCCCAAAACGCTCGCTTCCGGTATACGCTGGAAGTAACCCTGACCGACGAGAGCGGCCTGCCCGTATCGGCTCGCGCCAGCGTCGTGGCCCACCCCGATACGTTCTACATCGGCCTGCGCCCGGATGCCTGGAACAGCCGGGCCGGCGAGCCGGCCGGGTTCGAGGCCCTGACGGTGGACTGGCAATCGAATGCCGTCGGCGGCCAACCGCTGCAAGCGGCGTTCAAGCGGGTGGTCTACCGCCAGGTTCCCGGCGGGCCAGATACGCCTTTTGGCCTGCCGCACCTGAAGCCGGAATATACGCAGGTTGGCAGCGCCGATTTCGTCCCCGGCCCGGATGGGCTGGCCCGCCTGTCGTTCACCCCGCCCGAACCGGGAACCTACTTGCTGGATGTTTACAACCCGGCCGCCGGCCCCGACCAGGGCGCCCGCACCCAGGCGCTGGTGTGGATCAGCGGCCCCGGCCAGGCCAATTGGCCCCGGCTGCCCAACGCCCGCCTGCGCCTGGTCGCCAATCAGGCCGCTTATCGCCCGGGCGAAAGCGCCCAGGTGTTCATCCCCAACCCCTTCGGCCAGCCGGCCCCGGCCCTGCTGACGGTGGAGCGCAGCGTGGTGATGCAGCGCGAAGTCGTCACCATCCCGCCCGAAGGCTATACCTATAATCTGCCGCTGACCGGCGAACACGCCCCCAATGTATATCTTTCAGCCACCCTGCTGGGACAGACTGAGCAGGGCGTGGCCGATTTCCGCCAGGGGTACCTGAACCTGCCAGTGGCTCCGGTGGAGCAGACCCTGGATGTGCGCCTGACCGCTCAACCCGAGCGGGCTGGGCCGGGCGACCCGGTGACGTTCGAGATCCAGGTGACGGACGCCCTGGGCGCGCCGGTGCAGGGTGAGTTCTCGCTGGCGGTGGTCGATCTGGCCGCCCTGACCCTGGCCGATCCAAATTCGCCTAACATCGTAAGCGCCTTCTATGGCGAGCAACCTAACGGCGTGCGCACCAGTCTATCGCTGGCGGCTTATGCCCGCCGCCTGATGGACATGCCGGGCGGCCTGGGCGGCGGCGGCGGAGCCGACATCGTGAGCGTAGCGCGGGAAGACTTCCCCGATACAGCCTACTGGAACGCCCAGGTGGTCACCGGAGCCGATGGCAAGGCCCAGGTGTCGCTTGACCTGCCCGATAGCCTGACCACCTGGCAGGTGGAGGCGCGCGGCCTGACCGAGGACACCCGGGTGGGCCAGGGCCAGACCCAGGTGGTAACCAGCAAAGACCTGCTGGTGCGCCCGGTAACGCCGCGCTTCTTCGTGGTCAACGATCACGCCCAGGTGGCGGCGGTGGTACAGAACAACACCGCCGGCGAGCTGACCGTAGACGTGAGCCTGCAGGCTGGCGGCTTCACCCTCGACGAAGCTTCGCCTCAGACCCAATCCGTCAGCGTCCCAGCCGAGGGACGGGCGCGGGTGGAGTGGTGGGGGACGGCCCAAGACGCCGCCGGAGCCGAGCTGGTCTTTTCGGCCCGCAGCGGCGACCTGCAAGATGCGGCCAAACCGGCCCTGGGAACTCTGCCCATCCTGCGCTACCTGGCTCCACAGACCTTCCGCACCTCCGGGGTGCTGGATCAGCCCGGCGAGCAGACCGAACTGGTCAGCCTGCCGCGCTCGTACAAAGCTCAGGGCGGCGATTTGAGCGTAGAACTGGCTCCCTCGCTGGCGACGGCCATGCTGCGCAGCCTGGAAGCCCTGGAAAGCGCTCCCTTCGCAAGCAATGAGCAGATCGTGTCGAGCTTCCTGCCGAACCTGGAGACCTACCGCACCCTGCAGCAGTTCGGCGTCGAAGACGCGGCGCTCAAGGCCCGCCTTGACCGCAGCCTGAACGCCGGCCTGCAGCGCCTGGCCGCTCGCCAGAACCCCGACGGCGGCTGGGCCTGGTGGCAGGAGACCGAGAGCGACCCGTTCGTTACCAGCTACGCCCTGTTCGGCCTCAGCCGGGCCCGCCTGGCGGGCATCACGGTCAACGCCGATCTAACCCAGCGGGCGGTGCAGTTCCTGCAAAGCGCCGGGCCAAAGCCGCCCCAGGACGCAAACGCAGCCAGCAGCGGCTGGCCGCCGCAGCCCTATCAATGGGATCAACTGGCTTTCCGCCAGTATGTCTTGAGCCTGAACAGCGCCGCCGACCTGACCCTGCTGGCCCAGATCGCACAAAACAAGGCCGCCCTCAGCCCGTGGGCCCAGGCCCTGCTGGCGCTGACCCTCGAGCAGATCACCCCCGGCAGCGCCGAGGCTCAGGCAATCTTTGCCGACCTGCAGGCCGCCGCCGTGCGCAGCGCCACCGGCGCAGCCTGGGAAATGCCGCTTGATGAGAATGGTTTGCTGGCCCGCGACGCGTCCATGCAGAGCAACCTGGGCAACACTGCCATCGTGCTGTACGCCCTGGCCCAACACGACCCCGCCAGCCCGCTGCTGACCGACGCGCTGCGCTATCTGATGGCGAACCGCGACCCCAACGGCGGCTGGAACGCCACCTACACCACCGCCTGGACGCTCATCGCCCTGGATCAGGTGATCCAAAGCACGGGCGGGCCGGGCGGCGATTTTGCCTTCTCAGCCAGCCTGAACGGCAACGACCTGGTCCAGGGTCAGGCCAGCCAGGGGCAGCTATCGACCCCGGCGCTGTCGCAGACCCCCATCCAGCGCCTGTACCCGGATAACCCTAACGTGCTGACCATCCAGCGCGGCGAGGGCAGCGGGCGGCTGTACTACGCCATCGGGCTGAACGTCAGCCGGGCGGCCGAAGATGTGACGCCCGTCTCGCAGGGGGTCGCCATCGAGCGAGCCATCTTCGCCTTCGGGCAAGACTGCGCCGCGGCGGCGTGCGCCCCAATCCAGACGGCTCAGGCCCGCCAGAAGGCTACCGTGCGCCTGACCCTGACCCTGCCCCATGACATGCACTACCTGACGGTGCAGGATTACATCCCTGCCGGGGCTGAGATCCTGGATACCCGCCTGAATACCAGCCAGCAGGGGGCAGACGGCCAGGTGGAGGTCTCCCAGACGGTCGATCCACGCCAGCCAACCGCCGAAGGACAGATGGCGATCTGGCGCTTTGGCGCTCCGCAGGTGTACGACGATCATATCGCCTGGGCGGCCAGCTACCTGCCGGCCGGCGCGTACCAGCTCAGCTATACCATCGTGCTGCTGCAGCCCGGCCAGTATCGCCTGCTGCCGGCCCGCGCCTGGCAATTGTATTTCCCGGAGGTATACGGCAATACCGCCGGGGCCACGTTTGAGATCAAACCTTAGAGGAAATATTATTTGGCTCTTCCGCCGAAGGCGGGGGTTGCCCTATATGGGGGTTGCGGGTGGCGTAGCCACCCGCAACCCCCAAAATATGGAGATTTTCCCAGCCAGGCCGGAAGAGCCGTGAGAGTTTCAGCGCTGGCGCGCCCGGGGTTTCTGTCTTCAACATTGAGACGGAAACCCCGGGTCTATTTCTATACCCCGGCGAATAAATCGCGCTCTTTGATTTTGCCGTTGGCCGGCGGGTAAGCGCGCATATAGTAATCGCGTCCGCCAAACAGCGCCCACACCCGCCCCATCAGGCCCTTACTGGGCGGGCCGCCCTCCAACTGGCTTTCGTGGCAAGCCGCAGCAGCGTCGCGCTGGGCCTGGACGCGGCGGTAATCGACCGTCGCATGGATCGGGAAGTCGCCCGACTGCACCAGGTCGAGCAGGTTGATGTCACCATTGCGCCCAAAGCGGCGCGGGTCGCGCCCGATCAGGGGCATCAGGCGCACCAGCCAGCGCAGCATGGTCTTAGGGAACAGATGATAGTACAGCTTTTTGGGGGCGTAAGGCGGTCGATTTTCTGGGTCGTGAAAATCGGCCTGCCCGGCCAGCTCGAAAGCCCGCACCGTAGCCTTGTGGATTGCGATGTGATCGGGGTGCTTATAGCCGCCGATGGGGTCGAAGGTGATCACCACCTGGGGGCGCAGGCTGCGAATATAGGCTGCCACCTGGGCGGCCACCTGCTCGGTCGGAGCGTTGATGAGCGCCTGGGGATGGGCGTTATCCACAGAGCCAGGCATACCCGAATCGCGATAGCCCAGGAAATACAACCCGGTCAGCCCCAAGACCGTCGAAGCGCAGCGCAGCTCAGACACGCGCCGGTCGGCGGTCGACTCAAAGCCTTCCAGGCAGTCCTCGGCCATCATCCCGGCCTCGCCGCGCGTGGCGCAAACCAGATGCACCTCCACCCCCTGGCTGGCGTACAGGGCCAGCGTGCCGCCCGCGCCGAACGATTCATCGTCCGGGTGGGCCAATACAACCAACATGACTTTTTTATCCATAGATACCCTCGCCTGGCGCCGCCTCACTGAACAGTCGAGCAGCCTCTGGCGCTCTGTGAGCGCCAGGAAAAGAGCTTTTCAGAGGGGTGTCGCGCCGCGTGCAATGCCGCCCACGAACATACCCTGCTTTGGACGTTCAAAGAGCGCCATACCGATTCCACGGTTTAGCAGCGCGCTCCCCCTCTCCGCCGCAGGCGGAAATTTCTCGATCAGGGGGCGCTGCATGGCTGCGTCATGCAACGCTCCATCATACTTCTTCCCCGGCAAAGCCGGAAGAGCCGCCCTGATTTCCGGTAGGTAGTTGTGTGGCCCACCCCACTTCGCCGCGGGTTAGTCTGCGGCGCTACTCGAGCGCCTTGAAAAGTGATACTCAAGGGATTTCTCCAGGCGAGCTTTGCCCGCTAAGCGAAGTTCGCCTGACGCTCCACCACGGTTTACTGGGGAGCGACCAGCTGCGCCGCCCGCTGGAAATTATAATACCCGGATGGAACTGCCCAGGTCGGTCTTTTCAACTTCGATCCGGCAGGGGAACGAATCCTTGAGTTCCTCGATATGGGTGATGACCAGGATCTTGGCAAAATCGGGCCGCACCAGGTTGATCGCCTCCACCAGGCGCTGGCGGCCCTGCACGTCTTGCGAGCCAAAGCCCTCGTCAATCACCAGGGTTTGCAGCCTGGCCCCCGAGCGCTGGGCCAGCACTTCGGAGAGGGCCAGCCGCACAGCAAAATTGACCCGGAAGGCCTCGCCGCCGGAGAACATCTCATAATCGCGCGTCCCGGCCCCGTCGCTGATCTGGATATCCAGGGTCTCTTTCAGGTCTTCGCGGTGCTTATCTTTGTAGGCCGCCTGGGTGA
>CAYQDU010000050.1:0-24009 GCA_964416275.1 uncultured Anaerolinea sp.
CCCTCGACGCGGTCAAGCTGGCCCAACAAAACCCTGACCGGCAGGTGGTGTTCTTTGCCATCGGCTTCGAGACCACCGCCCCGGCCAACGCCATGAGCGTTTTGCAGGCCCAGGCGTTGGGGCTGCAAAATTACCGCGTGCTGGTGTCGCATGTCTGCGTGCCGCCGGCCATGCACGCCATCCTCGGCTCACCGCGCAACCGGGTGCAGGGCTTCCTGCTGGCCGGGCATGTGTGCGCGGTGATGGGCTATTGGGAATACCCGCCCATCGCCGCCCAATATGGTGTGCCGATGGCCGTGACCGGCTTCGAGCCGCTCGACATCGCCCAGGGCATCCTCAAAACCGTCCAGCTTTTGGAGACCGGGCGGGTGGAAGTAGCCAACGCTTACCCACGCCTGGTGACCGAAGCGGGCAACCCCAGCGCTCAGGCGGTCATCCGCCAGGTGTTCGAGCCGTGCGACCGCAAATGGCGCGGCATTGGGCCGATCCCAATGAGCGGCTGGCGCTTGCGGCCCGAACTGGCCGCCTTCGACGCCGAACAGCGTTTCGACGTGGGGGCCATCCAGCCGCAGGAAAGCCCGCTGTGCCTGGCCGGGCTGGTGCTGCAAGGGCTGTGCAAGCCGCACGAATGCCCGGCTTTTGGCAAAGCCTGCACGCCCGAAACCCCCGTGGGCGCAACGATGGTTTCGTCCGAAGGGGCCTGCGCGGCCTATTACAAATATCACGCCGCGCTGGAGGCGTAGGGATCTCCTGGCTTCGCCGGGAAAATCTCTATTGGCGAGCAAAGCTTGCCTGGAAAGAGGCTGAAGCGTGGATTTTGTCGCCCGAAGGGCGACAAAATCCACGGAACAACTCTTTCGTGGCCGGGAAAGCGGGTATATTTTGGGGAGCATCTATGAGCGATGAGCGGATTACGATCGATGGGGCGGTTTGCCCACTGCCGCTGGCGCACGGCGAGCGGATCGTCATGGGGCACGGCAGCGGCGGCAAGATGTCGCACGACCTGGTGGGGCGGGTGTTCCTGCCGCAGTTCGATAACCCGGCCCTGCGGGCGGGCGACGACGCCGGGGCGGTCGGCCTGCCGGATGGGGCGCGCCTGGCGATCAGCACCGATTCGCATGTGGTCTGGCCGCTGTTCTTCCCCGGCGGGGATATTGGCCGCCTGGCGGTGTGCGGCACGGTTAACGACGTGTGCATGCTGGGGGCCGAGCCGCTGGCCCTGACAGCCGGGTTTATCCTCGAAGAAGGGCTGGAAGTGGCGGCCCTGGAGCGCATCGTGGCTTCGATGCAGGCCGCGGCGGCCGAGGCTGGGGTGCAGATCGTCACCGGCGACACCAAAGTGGTGCAGCGCGGCAAGGCCGATGGGGTCTACATCAACACCAGCGGGGTGGGCCTGATCCGCCCCGGCCGGCAGATCGGCGGGGCGCAGGCCCGGCCCGGCGACGCGGTGATTGTATCCGGCCCGCTGGGCGATCATGGGATCGCCGTGCTGGCGGCGCGCGGCGACCTGGGCTTCGAGGTCGATCTGAACAGCGATGTGGCCCCGCTCAACCACCTGATCGCCGCTCTGCTGGATGCCTGCCCCAACGTTCACGTGCTGCGCGACCCCACCCGCGGCGGGCTGGCGACCACCTTGAACGAGATCGCCCTGCAATCGCAAACCTGCATTACGCTCGACGAAGCTGCCATTCCGGTGCGTCCGGTGGTGGCTGCGGCCTGCGAGGCCCTGGGCTTCGACCCGCTGTACGTGGCAAACGAGGGCAAGCTGATCGTCATCGTGGCCGCCGACGAAGCCGAAGCGGCCCTGGCAGCTCTGCGCCGCACGCGCTATGGAGAAGAAGCGGCGCGGGTGGGGCGGGTGGCCGCCGCCCCGGCCGGGCGGGTGCTGCTGCGCACCCGCCTGGGCAGCGCCCGCGTGGTAGATCGCCTGGCCGGCGAAATGCTGCCCCGAATTTGTTAAGGCAGCGTCACCGGCAAAGTTCCGGTGGGCGGGGTGGGGGAGAGCAGCGCGTCGGCCAGGGCTTCAAGCTGCACTTCCAGCCCGCCGTACGTTGCCAGGGCCGGGCGGCCGGGCGGGGCCAGGCTCAGATCGTAGGGCGACGACCCTGCCACCAGGATCAGCGGTGTGCTGCTGGCGGCGATGATGGCCGCCAGGTTGGCCTGGGCCGGGTTGCCCCGGCGCTGCGCCAGGCGGGCGTCCCAGGCGACCAGCACCGCCAGGGGGTATTGAGGCAGCGCCCGCTGTACCTGGCCGCTGATAGCGGCCGCCTGCCCGTTGTCGTCGGTCGAATAAATCCACTCGTCCACCTGCAACCCGCGCTGGCGCAGTAAATCTCCCAGGTAGGAATAACCATCTCCGGCGGCCTGTCCGCTGGATAGCACATCCGGCGTGACCAGCAGCAGGCTGGGGGTATTGACCAGCGGGGCTGCGGCCGGGCCGACCAGGGTGATGGCCTGGCGCGCCGCCTGATAGGCCAGCGAGCGGTTTTGTTCGAGTGGGATTGGGCCTCCGGTGGGCAGCTCGCCAAACAGGCCGAAGCGGGCCTTCAGGCGCAGCACCCGCCGGGCCGAGGCTTCCACCTGGGCCGCCGGCAGCCGCCCCTGTTGAGCGGCGGCCAGCAGGGTTTCGTAGGCAGCGATGGCGCTGTCGGGGCTGGTGTAGGCCAGCAGATCGCACCTGGCCTGGGCAGCCAGCAGGGCGGCCTGGTCGGGCGGGTAGGAATTGGTCAGCGCGCCCATCGACATAGCGTCGGTTACGATCACACCCTCGTAGCCCAAGTCCTGGCGCAGAATTTGGGTCACGAAGATGGGCGAGAGCGACGCCGGCGCGCCGCTGGGGTCGATCTGCGGGAAGGCGATGTGACCCACCATCACCATGCCCACTCCGTTGGCAATTGCGGCTTTGAAGGGGATCAGGTCGATCTGGGCCAGTTCGTCCAGGCTGCGGTTTACCACGGGCAGTTCTTCGTGCGAGTCGCTGGCGGTGGCCCCGTGGCCGGGGAAGTGCTTGGCCGCCCCGATCACCCCGGCGGCTTGCAGGCCGTTGAGGTAGGCCGCGCCGATCTGGGCCACCCGCTGCGGGTCGCCGCCCAACGAGCGCACCCCGATCACCGGGTTGAGCGGTTCGCGGTTCACATCCAGGTCGGGGGCAAAGCTGGCGTTGATCCCCACGGCCTGCAGCTCCTGGGCGGCGGCCGCGGCCACCTGGGCGGCCAGGTCGGGCGAGTTGGCCGCCCCCAGGGTCATAAAGTTGGGGAAGTGGGTCAGGTCGTCTTGAAAGCGGAAGACCTTGCCGCCTTCGTGGTCGATGGAAATGATCAGCGGGATGCCCTGCCCGCTCTGGGAGGCCGCGGCCTGAAGCTGCTGGCTCAGGCGCAGAGTCTGGGCGGCGCTGCGGGTGTTCTCGGCGAAATAGACCACCCCGGCCAGGTGATAGACCGTAATCAGCCGCTCGGCCTGCGGGCCGTAGCCGGGGCCGTTCAGGCCAGACAGGATCATCTGGCCGACCTTTTCTTCGAGCGACATGCGCCCCAGCAGGGCCTCGATGTCTGCATCCGAGGGGATGGGGGTGGGCGGCGGGGTGTAGGGAGCAGGGCTGAGCAGCGTAGGCGCGGGCATGGGCGAAGTCTCTGGCAGCCGGGCGCCGACCGGGCCGGTTTCCCGGATCAGCGGCGCGCCGACCGTCACCGGGCCGAGCGGGGTCTGCCCCAAGACGGCCGGGGGGCGGGTTTCCGCTGGAGCAGCGGGCGAGGTTTGCGCCGGAGCAGACCGCGGCCCGCCCAGGTACAGCAGGCTGGCCGCCAGGGCGCACACCGCCAGCGCCGCCACCACCGCCGTCAGCCCCAGAATTACCCGGGCCTGCGGGCTGAGATCGTGGCTCACCGCTTGCTCCAGGCCGGCTCGAACTGGTTGCCGCCCAGCCAGCCGGTCAGGTTGATCGAGTAGCCCAGGGCGGGGCTGTAGAGATACACGTCCCAGTTACCGCTGCGGTTGGAGGTATAGGCCAGCCACTGGCCGTCGGCCGACCAGCGCGGCGTCACCGCGGGGACGGTGGGCATGGCGTTGGAGCGCACGGCCGTGCCGAGTTCCACCAGTCCGCGCAGCAAGACTCGCAGGTTCTGCCCGTTGGCATCCACCAGGCACAGGTTCCAGTAGCGCCGCCCGCTGGCGTCGGGGGCGGCGTCGGCGCAGGCAAAGGCAATCTCACCGGTAGCCGCAGAGATGGCCGGGTATTTGGCCTCGCTCACCCCCGGCCACAGGTCGAAGTTGCGGGCGTTGTCTGGGTGAGACAGGGCAAGCTGCATCAGCGAGAAGATGGCGGTGCCTATCGGGCGGCGCATGAACACGATCCACGAATCGTCTCCGGCCCAATCGGCGTTTCCGGCGAAGGGGAAGCCATCGGATACCCGCTGGCCCTGGTCTGGCTGGCCCAGGTCGAGCAGATACAGTTCCCAGGTGGTATTCGGGTTGCGGCTGAGGGCGCTGAGCAGGGCTGTGCGGCCCTGGTGCGAGCAGCGCGGCACGCCCAGCATGCGGAAATTGTCCCATTTGATCGGCTTAGCCGCCCCGGCGTCGGCGGCGCCAGCGGGGATCTGGTAAATGGTCTGGAAATCTTTGTCTTGGGTGTCCTGGGCTTCGAACAGGATGCGGCTGTCGCCGTCGCACCATTCCGGCCACCAGGCGATGTTGTGGTCTTCCAGGGCGGGCAGGGCGCTCAGCGCGCTGAACGGCGCCGGGATGGCCTGCACCTGGCCCCCGCTGACCTGAAAGAAGCTGGCCCGGTCGGGCTGGTACCAGTAATTGCCGCCCAGCACCTGGATCAGATAAATCTGGTCTCTGGCCGCGCTTTCGTGATCCGAGACGAACGCCAGCCAGGCCGGGGGCAGGTTGACCTGCACCGCCCCGGCCGGGATTTGCTGGCCCGCCCCGGTGGGCGTCGCGGAGACCGGCGTCGCGGAGACCGGCGTCGCGGAGACCGGCGTCGCGGAGACCGGCGTTGCAGTGGCCGGCGGAATCTGGCTGGGCGGCGCCGTCACCGGCGGCGAGGCGATTGGCCCGACCACCGCCTGGGTGCGGGCCGGTTCGCTGGCCGCCGGCGGCGTGGGCGAGGCGGGCTTTCTCAGCAAGCTCACCAGGGCTACGATTGCCACCAGGCCCACCAGCGCCAGGCCCGCCGCCGGGGCAGCCAGCAGCAGCCAGCCGGAAGCCGCCCGGCGGCGCGGCCGCGAGCGCGGGGCCGAGATGACCCGGGCCGGGTAGCTGCCGGCATTGGGCGACCCGCCCGGCGGGGCCGCATACCCGTTCGCCACGCTCACCAGCCGGTCGACCCCCGGCGGGGGCGGCAGCGGGGCGGTGGCGGCCCGCAGGGCGGTCTTGAATTCGTCTATGCTGGCGAAGCGCTGGGCGCGGCCCGGCTGCATGGCCTGGGCGATGGCCGCGCTGACCTGAGGCGAGACCGCCGGGTTCAGCCGGTTGGTGGGGTGCAGCGGGCCGGCCGCGCCCGTCATCAGGTCGACGCTGTCGGGCGGGGTGAAGCCGGTAAGCAGGGCGTACAGGGTAGCGCCCAGGGCGTAAATATCGCTGCGCTCGTCGGTCGGCCCGGCCCCGTATTGTTCGGGCGGCGAGAAGCCGGGCGTCACCGCCCGCGCCCCCTGGGTGGTGCGCGAGCCAGAGGCGTACATCTTGGCAATGCCGAAATCGACCAGCATGGCCCGCCCGGCCGGGGTGATGCGGATGTTGGCTGGTTTCACGTCGCGGTGGATGATGGGCGGGTCGTGGCGGTGCAGGTAGGTCAGCGCGTCTGCAACCTGGGCGATCCAATCCAGGGCTTCGAGTTCGGGCAGCGGCCGCCCGGCGCGGCGCAGGCGCTGATCCAGGTCTTCCCCTTCGATGAAGTCCATCACCAGGTATTGGCCCTGGTTGGGAATGTGGAAATGATCGGTGACGCGCGGCAGGTTGGGGTGGTTGAGGTTTGCCAGCAGGCGCGCTTCACGCTCGAACTGGCGGCTGAGGCCCTCGCTGGTTTCCAGGTTTTCTTTCAGCGCGCAGGGGCGCTCCAGGTTTTGATCCCAGGCCTGGTAAACCGCGCCCATACCGCCCTGGCCCAACAAGCGGATGATGCGATAACGTCCATTGACAACCTGGCCGGCCGCTAAAGGCATGCGAAAGCCCTCCCAAAATAAGCCACGGGAAACGCAAATCCCCGGCCTATTTTACCATTGGAGCGGCAATCGTTCGGGAGGGGAGTTGGATGTAGAAGGTGGCGCCGCAGCCGGGTGCGCTCTCGGCCCAGGTTCGCCCGCCCATGCGTTGGGCGACGGTTTGCACCAATGCCAGGCCCACCCCGGTTCCGGGGTATTCTTCGGCCCGGTGCAGGCGTTGGAAGATCTCGAAGATGCGGTCTTGATAAACCATATCGAAGCCGATCCCGTTGTCTTTGACCCACAGGCGGCAGCCATCTGCGGTCTGGGCGACGCCGACTTCGATTCTCGGCTCGGGGACGGTGCGGGTGAACTTGAGGGCGTTGTCGATCAGGTTGCGCAGGGCCTGCGATAGGCCTTCGACTTCGGCGTACAACTGCGGGCATTCGATCTGAACCCCGATCAGCACCTTGCGCTGCTTGATCTCGTTCTCGAACTCGCTCAGCAGCGCGTTGATGAACCGGTTTGTATCTACGGCCTGGTACGAGAGGGCGCGGCGCTGGAAGCGTGAATATTGGAGCAGGTCTTCGATCAGGCGGTACATTTGGGCGGTGGCCTGGCGGATATTGTTTAAGAAATTCAGCCCATCCGCATCCAGTCGATCTCCGTAATCGTCCATCAACAGGCGGCTGTACCCGTCGATGCCGCGCAGCGGGGTCTTCAGGTCGTGAGAAACGGAATAGGCGAAGGTTTCCAGCTCGCGGTTTTGGGCCGCCAGCTCGGCGGTGCGCTCGGCCACCCGCTGTTCCAGTTCTTTTTTGCTGGCTTGCAGGTCGTTCAGGGCCTGTTGGCGCTCGTCCAAAGCTCGCTGCAGTTCGGAGGTGCGCTGGCTCACCAGGCGGGCCAGGTATTGGCGGTGCTGGACCAGCTCGGCTTCGGCGGCGATCAGATGGGTCACGTCGTTGATCAGGATGATCTGCCCGCCCGCCCGCCTGAAGGAGGCCGGTAAGGGCGTGGCGCGCAGTTGGTAGGCGCGGGTCTCGCCGCTGGGGGTCAATACGGTAAAGGCGTTCGTCTCGGATGGATGATGCAGGCGCTCCAGCAGCGCCGGCCACTCGCTGTAGATGACGTCGATGAATTGGCCGATCAGCACTTCTTTGGGCTGTTCCAGGCGGCAGACGCCGACCGCGTTGAGATAGACCAGCCGGTTGCGAGCGTCGATCACGATTACTTCATCCGGCAGATTTTCCACCAGCAGATCCCGCGCGATGGGGGTCAGGTCGAACAAGTGCATGCGGTACAGCCCGGCCCAGGCAACCAGGTTGCCCAGGGCGTAGGCGAAGGCGGAATAATCGCGGAGCGGGCCGATTTGAAAGCCGAACAAGATCCCCATCCCGGCCAGGCAGGGGATCGACACCGCCAGGGTCAACAGCCCGGTCTGGTGCTTGCCCGGGTAGGAGAGGCTGCGCGCCCGCAGAATCAGAATTCCGATGCTGACGCCGGCCGCCAGGTAGAGATAGCCGAACAGAATCTCGTCCAGCGGGGTGAAGCTGTAAACCAGCTCGGAGAACGGCCAGTTGACCCGCACCCAGGAAACGCCGATCACCAGGCCATGCCAGCGATTGGTGATGGTTGCCAGCATAAACAGGGCCGGCGCGCTCATCACGACCGGCCAGAACAGGCGCGGGCGCCGGATTTCAAAGCCGGTATAGCGCAGCGCAAACCACAGCAAGACCACCGGCAGCAGGGCGGTGGTCAGCCATTGCAGTTGATCCCAAAACAGCTTGGCTTCTTTGTTCAGGCTGAGGATTTCGATGATGAAGAAGATGATGGCGGCGGTCTGGCTAAACGCCAGCAAGCTGTATTCCATCGCTCCGCGCACGGTCTGCCGCTGCCAGGCATAGATGGCGACTACGCCGCAGATCAAAGCAGACAACAGGTATAGCGTGAGATAAATTAGCGCAAATGCACCCATGAAAGACCCGGTTCCCGGCGGCGAGCGCTGTTCCGGGCGTTCCGCCTGGCAGCGCCGCCAGCCGACATTGATTTGCCACCCAACCGATCTACAACTGATTTCCGTGGCGCCACCCCATTCCACCGTGGGGCAGGCATGGCGCTCTGCAAGCGCCTTCAAAAAGAGTTGTTCCGTGGATTTTGCCGCACGAAGTGCGACAAAATCCACGATTCATCCTCTTTCCGGGCGAGTTTCGCTTGGCGAGCGAAGCTCGCCAGCCACCTCTACCCCGGTTGCGTGGGGAGCTACCATTTCCGTTGACTATTGTATTATAGGCCGCTTATTTTGTCAGTTTTTCGTCAGTTTCCTATCAAGCTTGACAGGTGCTTTGGCCTTAGGATGGAGGCAGTGGAAGAGAAGAAATGGAGGCCTGATATGATTGCTCGCTATGTTTGCCTGAAAATGCCTGGATGGCTGTTGGCCCTGGTTCTGCTGACCGGCTGCTCGGCCCAGGCGGCGCAAAGGCCGATTGCCGCTTATCCGGCTGCGCCGCAGCCCATCGCCGCGGCCACCCGCCGCCCGCCGGCAGCCCAATTTCCCCTTCCGGCGCGGATTGTGTATCACGCTTCTCTGGAGATGCAGGCGCCAGACGTGGAGGCGGCCGTCGCCCAGGCGGCCGACCTGGCCGGGCAGTATGGCGGTTACCTGGCCGGGCTGAATACCTGGCAGACGGGGGCCGGCCGGTGGACGACCGTTGACCTGGCTGTGCCGACCGCCAATTTTGACGCCCTGCTGCTCCGGCTGCGCCGGCTGGGCGCAGTGCAGAAGGAGAGCCTCACCGGCCAGCCAGAGGCCCTGCCGCCGGTCTTGCCGCCCGACCCTCCGTATTCGACGATCACGATCCAGTTCCAGCCCGCGCCGCTCGCCCGGCCCGTTGGGGTGAGCGGTTGGGACCCTGCCCGCACCTTCGAGCGGGCCTGGGGGGTGTTCGTGAGCGTTTTCGGCTTTTTGGCCGACATCCTGATCTGGGTGGTGGTGGTGATCGGCCCGTTTGCCCTGCTGGCCGGGCTGATCTATTGGCTTGTGCGCCGGGCGCGCCGGGCGCGCCCGGCGGCCTGAGGGCCTGTCAAACTTTTGTCAGCCGCGTATCAGGCGCATATCAAGCCGGAAACCGGCTTTGATGCGATACTTACTCCAGAGAAGAAGAACTCCAGATGTTTGCAGCGATTATTTTTGAGGAGGAACCTATGAACGCCCGAAAAAACACCCACCTGTTACTGGCCCTGGTGATGCTGTTCAGCCTGCTGCTGACGGCCTGCTCGGCCCCACCCGCCCCCAGCCAGCCCCCGGCCCATACCGAAGCGCCGGCAGCGCCGATTGCGGTCAAGCCGGCCAGCGGCGGAGCGGTCCAGCCGCAGGGCGAGACGAGCCTCGTCGAGGTCCCGGCGGCTACCGAGGCCCCGGCGGCCGCTATTGGCGCGGCCCCACAGATGCCCGCCGCCACCCAGGGGGCGGCCAAAGAGCAGGCTGCGCCGCCGGCCCCGCTGCCGCAGCAGCCGGTTGCCCCGGCTAGCCGGGACAACCAGGCCACTGCCGCCCCGCTGGTCGAAGCTCCGGCCGGCGCGCCGATTGCCGGCGCGCCCCTGCCCACCGGCGCTCCAGTGGCCTACGCCTGGGGCCGCCCGCTGACCCCGGCCGAGCCGCTGGCCCCGGCCATCATCGCCCCGCCCCCGCCGATGGATAATTACTTCCAGTACTACGGGGTCAACCCCTTTGAAGACCCGCGCGAAGATCATCTTTCGACCTTTGCCCTCGACGTGGATACGGCTTCATACAGCGTGGCCCGCCGCTATGTGACGGATGGCAACCTGCCCCCCGCCGGCTCGGTGCGGGTGGAGGAGTTCGTCAATTATTTCGACGCCGGTTATAACCCGCCCTCGGATGTGGCCTTCGCCGTATACGCCGACGGTTCGCCTTCGCCCTTCCGCAGCGACGGCCTGGTGTATCTGCGGGTGGGCGTGCAGGGCTACGCAGTGAGCGAGGCCGACCGCAAACCGGCCGCCCTGACCTTCGTGATCGACACTTCTGGCTCGATGGATATGGAAAACCGGTTGGAGCTGGTCAAGCAGTCGCTGCGCCTGCTGGTCGAGCGCCTGCGCCCTACCGATACGGTCGCCATCGTGGCCTACGGTTCGCAGGCCTATGTGGTGTTGAACCCCACCAGCGGCGAAGAACCGCAGATCATCCTGAACGCCATCGACCAGCTGCGCACCACCGGCTCGACCAACGCCGAGGCCGGGCTGCGCCTGGGCTATCAACTGGCCTACCAGGCCTTCCGGCCAGGGATGATTAACCGGGTGATCTTATGCTCCGACGGCGTGGCGAACGTGGGCCAGACCGGCCCGGAGGCCATCCTGGAGCAGATCCGGGGCTATGTCAACACCGGGATTACCCTGACGACGGTGGGCTTTGGAATGGGCAATTTCAACGATGTGCTGATGGAGCAGTTGGCCGATAACGGCGACGGCAATTATGCCTACGTGGACGACCTGGACGAGGCCCGCCGCCTGTTCGTGGACAATCTGACCAGCACGCTCCAGGTGATCGCCAAAGACGCCAAGGTGCAGGTCGATTTCAACCCCCAGGTGGTGAACGTGTACCGCCTGATCGGGTACGAGAACCGGGCCGTGGCCGACCAGGACTTCCGCAACGATACGGTAGACGCGGGCGAGATCGGAGCCGGGCACAGCGCGGTGGCTCTGTATGCGCTCTACCTGCGCCCCGGGGCCAATGGCCGCCTGGCGACGGTGAACCTGCGCTGGAAGAACCCCGACACCCTGGCCGTGCAGGAGATCAACGGCGACTTCAACACCTGGGACATCTCGCCCAGCTTCGAGAGCGCCCCGCCGCACTATCAGGTAGCGGTGACGGTGGCCCAGTACGCCGAGCATCTGCGCCAAAGCCCGTGGTCGGTAGGCGCCTCCTTCGGGCAGGTCTTGCAGCAGGCCGTGCGCCTGGCGGGTCTGCTGCCCCAGGATAAGGATGTGATGGAGTTCGCCAGCCTGGTCAGCCGTGCGTCGCAGATTGCCATCTTCCGGTAGAAATGAGGCTCTCCCGGCCTTCGGCAGAAGCGCCGCCCAAAACCGCCCTGCGGGATGGCAAGCTCAAACGAGCTTGCCATCCCGCAGGGTTAATACCCGGTCGGCGATGGCGGCGGCTTCGGCGCTGTGGGTGACCATGATCGTGTTCTTGCCGGCCTGGCGGGTCAGGCGGTCGAGCAGGGCCAGCACCTGGCGGCCGGTTTCTTCGTCCAGGTTGCCAGTGGGTTCGTCGGCCAGCAGCAGGAAGGGATCGTTAATCAGGGCGCGGGCAATCGCTACCCGCTGCTGCTCGCCGCCGGAGAGCCGGTCGGGGAAGGTGTCCAGGCGGTCGTGCAGGCCCACCGCCGCCAGCAGGTCGGCGGCCCGGCGGCGCACCTGGGCGGGCGGCTTGCCGCTCAGCTCGCCGGGCAGGGTCGCATTCTCCAGCACGCTCAGGGTAGGGATGAGGTTGAAGAACTGAAAGATGAAGCCGATCTTATCCCGGCGGAACAGGGTGCGCTCCCGGTCGCCCAGGGCGGTCAGGTTGGTGTCGGCCATGCAGATCGAACCCGAATCGGCCAGGTCGATCCCGCCGATCAGGTTGAGCAGGGTGCTTTTGCCGCTGCCGCTTTTGCCCAGGATGGCGACGAACTCGCCCTGCTCGAACTCGGCGCAGGCCTCGTGCAGCACAACCCGCTGGCGGTCGCCTTCCCAATAGGTCTTGCTCAGGTTTTGCAGTTGAATATAGCCGTTCATAGAAAGCGATGGCTCCCGGCCAACAGGCCCTGGACGCCCGTCCTTTGTCTTTACCGGAACGTATTCTCGATCACGCCGGGCAGAACCTCATATACCGGGCCGCCAATGGCGCTTTCGATCTGCTCTTTGACCGCGAAGAAGCCGCGCCAGCGGGCGAGGGTATGCTCGTCGAAGCCGTAGCGCATGACCACATCCATCAGGCGCTTTTCCATCAGGCAGAAGCCGCTGGGCAGGGCCAGCGCATCGCACAGTTGGATCAGGCGGTCGGAATCGGTGTAGTGGATGTTCGCCAGGTAGCGGCGCACAAAGCCAAAATCTTCGGGCGTGCCATCCCAATGGTTGTCGGCGCTGGCGACCAGCCCTTCCACCGGGTAGGAGTGGGTCAGGCAGATGCGAGCCGCGCCAGGGTAGCCCTCGGCGGCGAGGAAACGATAGCCGTCGTAAACGTGGCGCATGCCGTGTACGCCTTCCTGGCGGCCAATATCGTGCAGCAGGCCCAGGATGTAGGCCCGCTCTGGGTCCAGGCCGGGGTGATGGGCGGCGATGCGCTCGGCCCCCAGGGCCACGTAGCGCGAGTGGGCTTCCCACGGGCCTGGGTTGCGCCAGGCGGCCGCGGCCAGGTAGGCTTCGGCCTGCTCCCGGTTGGGGATGGATTCAGTCCAGGCGCTGTCTGGCATAGGCCTCCAATGCCCGCTGCCGGGCCTGAGCGTGGTCGACAATGGGCGGCGGATAGTCTTGCCCGATGATGCACCCGGCCTGGCGCTGCACGTCGGGCGGCATCGTCCAGGGCTGGTGAATGTACTCGCCGGGCGTGCGGCGCAGTTCGGGCAGCCAGGCGCGCACGTAGTCTCCCTGCGGGTCGTGCTTCAGGCCCTGCGAGAGGGGGTTGAAGATGCGGAAATAGGGCGCTGCGTCGGCCCCGGTTCCGGCGCACCACTGCCAGCCGCCGCTGTTGCTGGCCGGGTCGGCGTCGATCAGGCGCTGCATGAACACCCGCTCGCCCCACCGCCAGTCGATCAGCAGGTCTTTGGTCAGAAATGAGGCGGCGATCATGCGCGCCCGGTTATGCATCCAGCCCAGGGCGGCCAGCTGGCGCATGGCCGCATCCACCACCGGATAGCCGGTGCGCCCATCGCGCCAGGCGGCGAAGGCGGCCGGGTCGTTCTGCCAGCGCACGGTCAGCGGGCGGAAGTTTTCCCGGCGGGCCTGGGGGTAATGATACAGCAGGTGCAGATAGAACTCGCGCCAGATCAATTCGTTGAGCCAGGTTTCGGCCCCGGCGCGAGCGGCGGCGTCTGGCGCGGCCTGGATGGCCCGGCGGGCGGCGGCCACGGCCCGGCCGGCCGAAAGCATGCCCAGGCGCAGGTAAGGCGAAAGCCGGGCGGAGCCGTCGTAATCCAGCCGGTCGCGGCGGTCGGCGTAGGCGTAGATCGGCCCGGCGGCGAAATCGTCCAGGCGGCGGCGGGCTTCGGCCTCGCCAGGCGGGAAGAGGCCGAGAGCGGGGGCGGCCGGCGGCGGCAGGCTAAGCAGGTCGGCCGGCGCGGCGGGCAGCCAGGCGGGCGGCTCTGCCAGGGCCGGCCGTTCTGGCCGGGCTTTCCAGGCTTTGCTGAAGGGGGTGAATACGCTGTAAGGCTGGCCGTTGGGCTTTACGACCCATTCCGGCGGCAGCGCCCACGGCCCGCCGGCCCAGCGCATGGGCAGGTGGGCTTCCAGGGCGGCGTCGCGCCGCCGGGCGTAGGGGGTGGCGTCGCTTTCGGCGTAGACGGCCACGGCCTGGCTTTGGGCCGCCAGCTGGCGCAGCTCGTCCAGCGGGTCGCCCTGGCGTACGATCAGGCGGCTGCCGCGGGCGCGCAGGTCATCGTCCAGGGCCTGCAGCCCGCCGAACAGGAATGCTAACCGCTGCGGCCCCCTGGCGGCCAGCAGGCGCGCATCCAGGATGAACGCCGGAACCAGGGCGGCCTGGCTCTGGCGGGCGTGTTCCAGGGCGGCCTGCAGGGCGGGTTGATCGCTCAGGCGCAGGTCGCGGCGCAGCCACCAGATGACGCTCGTCACGCGGCCATCGCCTGGGCGCTCAGTTCGTCCAGCTCGGCCACTTCGGCCTCGCTCAGGCGCCAGCCCAGCGCCCCGGCGTTTTCGCGCGCCTGGCGGGCGTTCTTGGCGCCGGGGATGGCGACCGCCCCTTTGCAGATGACCCAGTTCAGCGCTACCTGCGAGCGCGACTTATCGCCATGGGCCTGGCCGATCTCGCCCATGCGGGCCAGCAGCGGCTGCGCCCGGCCCAGAACGCTCACGTTCCAGCGCCGGTTGCGCACCCCCGGCAGCGGGCGCTGCGGGCTGTACTTGCCGGTCAGCACGCCCTGGGCCAGCGGGCTGTAAGCGATCAGGGTGATATTCAACTCCTGGCAGGCTTTCAGCAGCCCGGCCCGTTCTACCCGCCGGTCGAGCAGGCTGTACGGCACCTGGTTGGAGGCCAGCGGCACGCCCTGGCGGGCCAGCACTTCGTAGGCCCGGCGCATTTGCTCTTCGGTATAGTTCGAAACCCCCACGGCGCGGGTCAGCCCGGCCTGCACGGCCTCGGCCAGCCCCTCGGCCCAGGTTTCCACCGGGATCGGCGGCGAGGGCCAATGCACCTGGTAGAGATCGACCCGCTCCAGGCCCAGGCGCTTCAGGCTGCCGCGCAAGGCCCGCAGCAGCGCCGGGCGGCGCAGCCGCCAGGGAAAGGGGAAGAACTTGGTAGCGACCAGGGCGGACGCCCCAACGTCAGGTCGCCCGGCGGCCGACAGGAAGCTGCCCAGCAGCCGCTCCGAGCGGCCCGTGCCGTAGACTTCGGCCGTGTCCACCCAGTTGAGGCCGGCTTCCAGGCTGGCCTCGAAGCCGGCGCGGATGTCGGCGTCGGTGTAGCCCTGGCCGTAGGCCCAGACCATGCGGTCGCCCCACGACCAGGCTCCCAGCCCCAGCCAGGAGATTTCGATGCCGGTTTTGCCCAATTGTGTAAGCTGTTCTTGCATAGGCCCTTTGCGATGATTTGGATTTTTGGGGCAGCCAGCCGGCGGTTAGCGCAGCCAACCGCCGGCTGGCTGCCCCCTGGGAACGTTACAGCCGTTCGATGGCGGCGCGGATGGTCTGGGCGCTGGCCTGCAGGGCGGCGTATTCTTCGGGGCAGAAGGTGGGCTGGAGGGTGGCGATAATGCCCTGCCCGCCCACCAGATGCGGCAGCGACAGGCTCACGTCTTCCGTCCCGAACACGGCCTCGTGCGGGGTGCTGACCGTCAGGATCGAGCGCTGGTCGCGCAGGATTACCTCGACCAGGTTGGCGATGGCGCTGCCCACGCCGTAGTAGGTGGCGCCCTTGCCGGCGATGATGCTGTAGGCCGCCCGGCGCACCTGGTCGTCGATCAGGTCGCGCGATTCATCGCACACGGCCAGCCCGCGCAGGCGGCAGAACTCGTCCAGCGGGATGCCGCCCACCGTCACCAGCGACCAGGTCAGGACTTCCGAATCGCCATGCTCGCCCAGTACATAGGCGTGGATATGGCGGGCGTCTACGCCCACTTCGCGCGCCAGCAGGGCGCGGAAGCGGGCTGTATCGAGCATGGTGCCGGTGCCGATCACGCGCGACGAGGGGATGCCGGCTTCGGCCGCCACGCGGGCCGCCAGGTGGGTCATTACATCCAGCGGATTGCTGGCGATCACCAGCACGGCCTCTGGCGCATAGCGCACCACCTGGGCGACGACGTCTTTCATGATGGCTGCGTTGCGGTCTTGCAGCTCCAGGCGGGTTTCGCCGGGGCGTTGGGCCACCCCGGCGGTGATGACCACCACCTGGCTGCCCTGCAGGTCGGCGTATTCGCCGGCCAGGACTTCCAGCGGGTGCGCAAAGGGGACGGCGTGCAGCAGGTCGTCGGCCTCGGCCTGGGCTCGCTCGCGCTTGACGTCTACCAGCACAATCTGGCGGCCTACGCCGCGCATCACCATGGCATAGCAGGCGGTGGCCCCCACCATTCCGCTGCCAATGACGCCAATTTTCATTGTTTTGTCTCCAATAGGTTGCGCAAGGCCGGTTTCACCTGCGGATATTGGAACTGGAAACCGGCGGCTTGCAGTTTGTCGGATGATACCCGCCGCCCGTCCAGGACAACGGTCGCCATTTCGCCAAACATCAGCCGGATCGCCGGGGCTGGGGCGGGCAGAAGCGCCGGACGGCCCAGGACCGCGCCGATGGCGCGGGTGAATTCGGCGTTGCCGGGCATTTCAGGCGCAGCAATATTGTACACCCCATTGGTCTCCGGGTGGGCTATGAAGAAGCGCATGGCCTGCACCAGGTCGGCGATGTGAACCCAGGTCATGGGCTGGCGGCCGCCGCCCAATGGGCCGCCGGCGAAGAGCTTGAAGGGCAGCAGCAGGCGCGGCAGCGCCCCGCCGTGCAGACTTAGCACTACGGCGATCCGCATCACCACCCGGCGCACGCCCAGGCTTTCCACCTCCTGGGTGGATTGCTCCCAGGCCTGCACCACCTGGCTCTCGAAGCCCTGCCCGGAGGGGCCGGTTTCGGGGTAGACCTGCTGTTGATCCAGGCCATAGTAGCCGATGGCCGAAGCCTGCAAGACCAGGCCGGGCTTCTGGCGGGCCTGGCGCACGGCTTCGACAATGGCCTTCCCGGCGTTGAGGCGGCTTTCCAGGATGCGCCGCTTGCGCTCTGGCGTCCAGCGCCCGGCGGCCAGGCTTTCGCCGGCCAGGTTAACCACCACGTCGGCCCCGTCTACAAACTGGCCCCAGCCGCCAGCGCTGCGCCCGTCCCAGCCGACCAGCTTTACCTGAGGCGATAGGCCGTCTGGACGGCGTTGCGGGCTGCGGGTGGGTACGATCACCTCGCAGCCGTCCTGAATAAGGGTATTGGCCAGGGCCGAGCCAATCAGACCCGTTCCGCCGGTAATTATTGCGCGCATGGGTATATCCTCCATAGCCCTGGATTATACTGTTGGCCGGCCTGTGTGTCAATATTTTGTCTAGCATAATGTATCTATACCTTGACATAACTAGAGCCAACTTGTATAATTATTTCGATAAGTGGCGCACTGTCCAGGAATCAGGGCGCAGGGTAGCTCCCCACTTAACCGGGGTGGAGGCGACTGGCGAGCGAAGCTCGCCTGGAAAGAGGTTTAATCGTGGATTTTATCGCACAAAGTGCGACAAAATCCACGGAACAACTCTTTTTGAAGGCGCTTGCAGAGCGCCATGCCTGCTCCACGGTTTAATGGGATGGTAGCGGGCGCAGGCCTGCGCCTGGCAAAAAGAATTAACGGGGGATTTTGTCGCACGGAGTGCGACAAAATCCCCCTGAATATCTCTTTTGCGTAGGAATATCTCGCGGAACAAGCCTGGTAAACGCGCCTTGCTCGTGTATTCGGGAGCTATTCATCATGGATGGCCTGGAATCTGTTTGGGAGCTTCAATCATGACTTTACTGCCTGTCGTTGGATTGGGAAGCGATAATCCGCTGTACAATATTGGCGTTGTTGCGCGAATGACGGGCCTCTCAATGGCGACCTTGCGGGCCTGGGAGCGGCGCTACAGCTTCCCCGAATCGGATCGCACCGCCGGGGGGCACCGCCTGTATTCTGAACGGGATGTGATGCGCTTGCGCTGGGTTAAAGAGCGCATCGACGAAGGCATGCAGACCGCCCAGGCGATCAACGCTCTGCATCACCAGGAGCAGGTCGGCAATCTCACCCGTGTGGAGCCGCCGCCCGCTGCTCCGGCAGTTCACCCGCCTGCGCCCTCGCTCTATCTGCCGCAGCAGCGCCGCGAGCTGGTCAAGGCCCTGATCGAACGGGACCTGGTCCGGGCCGATATGATCCTGGGCGATGCGCTGGTCCTGTCTTCCCCCGAAGACTTGATCCTGGACGTGATCGGGCCGGGGTTGAACGATATCGGCCAGCTCTGGAAAGATGGGCAGATCAACGTGGCGGGTGAACACCTGGCGACCAATTATCTGCGCCAGCGCCTGTTGATGTGGATGATGAGCGGGCCGCCGCCGCGCTCGTCCAACCCGATTGTACTGGCCTGCGCCCCCAACGAGTGGCACGAGGGCAGCCTGTTGATCCTGGGGGCGCTGCTGCGCCGCCGGAGCTGGCCGGTGGCCTACCTGGGCCAGTCGGTGCCGCTGCCCGACCTGGCCGGGATGGTTAACAGTCTGCGCCCGGAGCTGGTGGTGCTGGTGGCGATGACCGAAAGCGCCGCCGCCAGCCTGGTCGATTGGCCCTCCTGGATGCCCGACGCGGCCCAGGCGGGCAGGCCGCTTGTGGGCTTTGGCGGGCATATCTTTACGCGCCAGCCGGAATGGCGCACGCGCCTGCCCGGCATTTACCTGGGCGAAACGTTCCGGGAAGGGCTGGCGAATATCGAGCGCTTGCTTACCCAGGGATGAGGATGAATTGTGGATTTTGGCACACTCCGTGCGCCAAAATCCACGCCACCTCTCTTATTTCGATGCCAGTAAGTGATCTGCGGTCGAGCAGGCGCTTGGTTTAATCCAGCAGAATTACCACACAATGGGGCGGCATTTGCCAGCCGTCGCCCGCCGGGTGGGCGGCCGGGTGGGCGGCCGGGTCGGAAACCAGGCCCGGCTGGCCCAGCCATTCGGGCGGACAGGCCAGGCGCTGGGCCTGGGCGCTCAGGTTGCACAGCAGGGTGACCTGGCCGCGGCGCATCAACAGCCAGCCTTTTTCCTCATCGAAGCGGACTTCCAGCGGTGCAGCCCAACCGTCCAGCAGGTCGGGCGCGCTGCGCCGCAGGGCGATCAGCCGGCGGTGCCAGTCGAGCATTTCGGCGTGCCTGGGCTGGCTCAGTTCGGCCCAGTTCAGGTGCGAGACATTGAACGCGTCTGCATGTTGTGGGTCGGGGATGGCGGCCGGGTCCCAGCCAAAAGCGCCGAAGTCTTTTTTGCGCCCTTCGCTGACGGCCTGCGAGAGCAGCGGGTCGTGGTGGTCGGTAAAATATTGAAAGGGGGTGGAGGCGGCCCATTCCTCGCCCATGAACAGCAGGGGCGTAAAGGGGGAAGTAAACAGGATAGCCGCCGCACACTTCAACTGTCCGGGGTTCAGGAGGTGACAGCTGCGCTCGCCCAGGCCGCGATTGCCGCATTGGTCGTGGTTCTGGATGTAGGCCAGGAAGCGATAGGCCGGGAGGCCCACCGGCGGGCGGCCATGCCGCCGCTGGCGGAAGGCCGAATATTGGCCGTCGTACACGTAGCCGTTTTGCAGGGCTTTCGCCACATATTCCAGCCGGCCGTAATCCATCATATAACCGTCGCGCTCGCCGCTGATGAAGCTGTACAGGGCATGGTGCAGGCTGTCATCCCATTGGGCATCCAGCCCATACCCGCCCACCAGGGGCGATTGGAGCAGGCGCGGGTTGTTCTGGTCGCTTTCGGCGATCAGGTACAGCGGGCGGCTCACCTGGGCTTCCAGGCGCTTGACCTGGTCTGACAGCTCCTCCAGGAAATGCACCGCCCGGCTGTCGAACAGGGTATGCACGGCATCCAGGCGCAGCCCGTCGAGGTGGTAATCGCGCAGCCACATGCAGGCGTTGTCGATGAAGAACGCCCGCACTTCGTCGCTGTACGGCCCATCCAGGTTCATCGAAGGCCCCCAGGGGGTGTGATAGCGATCCGAAAAGTAGGGGCCAAACTGGCCCAGGTAGTTGCCGTCTGGCCCCAAATGGTTGCCAGCACCACGGCGATGCCTTTCTGGTGGCAGGCGTTCACCAGGCGCTTGAGGCCCTCCGGGCCGCCGTAGGCGTGATAGGGCGCCCACAGATCGACGCCGTCGTAGCCCCAACCGCGCTCGCCGGGGAATTCGGCCACCGGCATGATCTCGATGTGGGTCACGCCCAGGTCGGCCAGGTAGTCCAGGCGCTCGATGGCTGACTCGAACGTGCCTTGCGGGGTAAACGCGCCGATATGCAGTTCGTAGAACAGGGCGGCTGAAAGCGGGGCCTGCCGCCAGCCCTGGTCGCGCCACTCGAAGCGGCTGTGATCTACCCGCCGGGACGGGCCATGCACGCCCTGGGGCTGCCAGGGCGAACGCGGGTCGGGCAGCGGGCTGCCGCCGTCGATGCGGAAGGCGTAGTCGGGTTCCGCGCCGGCCTCCGGCAGGTCGATCTGCCACCAGCCGCCCCGGTCGGGCTGCATGGCAGCCGGCTGGCCGCCGTTTATCACGATGTCGAGGGTTTGGGCGTTGGGCGCCCAGACGCGAAAATGAGTCATCAGCAAACCTCTATTTCACCAGCAGCGCCGCCGGGAAGCGGGCCAGCAGGTCGGCCAGGCGGATTTCACCGCCGGCCACGTCTTCACCGCTGAGCAGATTGCGCCAGCGGCCGCGCGGCAGGCGCACCTGGATGTCGGCCCAGCCTTTTTTGCGCCGGGTCCAGAAGCGCGGGACGATCACCGCCACATGTTTGCCGCGCCGGTAGGCCAGCGCCTGAGCGTGGGGGTCGTTGGCGGTTTCCAGGGGGGCGTACGGGCTGGCGGGGCCGAACCAATCGGGGTGAGCGCGGCGCACTTGCAGGGCCTGGCGGGTGAGCCACAGCTTGGGCAGCCCGCTCTCGGCCCTGGCCCAGGCCTGCTCGCCGGTCAGGTCGTCCAGTTCGGCCAGCAGCCGGCGGCGCAGGTCGTAATCCACCGGGCGGCGGTTATCGGGGTCTACCAGGCTGTAATCCCAGAGTTCCATGCCCTGGTACAGGTCGGGCACGCCCGGCGCGGTGAGCTTGATGAGCGCCTGGCTGAGCGAATTGACCCACCCGGCCTCGCGAATCTGGCCGACGAAGCGTTCCAGGTCGTCCAGAAAGGCCCGGTTCGCCAGCGCCCCGCGCACGAACTGCGCCAGGGCGGTTTCGTAGGCCGGGTTGGGGCTGGTCCAGGCGGTGTGGGTCTTGGCTTCGCGGGCGGCTTTCTGCATGTACGGTTCGATCCGGTCGAGCGAGATCGGCCAGGCCCCCACCAGGCTCTGATAGAGCAGGTATTCGTCGTTGGGGTCGGGGGCGCCGCCGCTGCGGCTGGCGGCGTTCAGCGCTGCCCAGCGGGCCACGGCCTGGCTCCATTGCTTGGGGATTTCCGACAGCACGTTCAGGCGGGCCCGCAGGTCTTCGCTGCGCTTGGTGTCGTGGGTGGAGGTGGCGAGCAGGCTGGCCGGCCAGCGCCGGCCGGCCTCGGCCATCTGGCGATGGAACTCGGCCGGGCTGAGGGCGAACAGGCCGGGGTCGCCGCCTACTTCGTTAAGCGAGGCCAGGCGGTAGAAGTTGTAGAAAGCGGTATCTTCGATGCCTTTGGCCATGGCCGGGCCGGTCATCTGCTGGAAGCGCATAACCCACTCGTCTTCCAGACTGCCGCGCCGGCGCAGGCGGAGCAGGTCGCCCAGAAAGTCGAACAGCAGGGGGTCCAGGTCGGGGCGTTGGGTCTTGGCGGCTTCTACGGCCTGGTGGATGGCGGCCGCGTCGGCTGGGCGGATGGGGCGCTCGGCCAGGCCGGGGCGGGCGCAGACGTAGGTGCGGTAGACCGGCAGGCCGGCGGCCAGCTCGCTCAGGGCGGCGCGCAGATCGTCGAGGGTGTAATCGCGGTAGCGGCGGTGGCGGGCGATGATTTGCAGCAGCAGGTGGGTCAGGCGGTTCACATCGCTGCCCAGGATTTGGTCTAACACCAGCAGCTTTTTCTCGCGCCCCAGGGCGTGGAAATCGACGCGGCGCTGGCTGAACTGCGCATAGGTGTCCGTCAGCCCGGCTTCGCCGTCCGGGTCGACCAGCAGCCGGTTGACCCGCTGCATAAAATCATAGCCGACCGTGCCTTGCACCGGCCAGTTTGTGGGGAGGGCTTCGCCCGGCTCCAGGATTTTTTCGATTACGATCCAGGTCTGCGGCCCGGCGGCCTGGCGCAGGCGTTGGAAGTATTCCTCTGGGTCCAGCAGACCGTCGGGGTGGTCGATGCGCAGCCCGTCCAGCCGCCCGGCCTGCACCCATTCGAGGATGCGAGCGTGGGTATCGGCAAACACCTGCTCGTCTTCCATCCGCAGGCCGATCAGGGTGTTGATGTCGAAGAAGCGCCGGTAGCCCAGCTCGCGTCCGGCCATGCGCCAGAACACCAGGCGGTAGTTCTGGCGGGTCAGCAGTTGATCCAGGGCATCGGGGTTTTCGTTGATGGCGGCCACGGCCCGCTCGACGGCGGCCCGCAGACGGGGCTGTTCAGCGAGCAGGCGTTGGAGCAGGCGCTGCAAGACGGCCGAATCGCGATAGCGGCGGTGGGCGCTGGCCCGGTCGGTGGCAGCCGAGGCCGGCAGGCGCTCATACGCCCCGGCGAGGAAGGCCAGGTCGTCCGAGCGGCTGGACTGGGCGGCCGGCAGCAGAACCTCGCGCAGCGTTCCGGGGTCGAGCGGGTAGAGGTTGTCGAAGTAGCGCAGGGTGAACAGGCCGTCTTCCAGCGCCAGGCGCAGGTCGCCGGCCTCCAGCACCCGCCCGTAATGATCGCCTAAAACCGGGATCAGGACCTCGTTGCTGTGGCGGGCTTCGGGCGGGTCCCAATCCACGTCGAAGTAGGAGGCGTAGCGGCTGGAGGGGCCGTTCTCCAGCACATCCCACCACCACGGGTTGCGGGCGCTGGCAATCGACATGTGATTGGGAACCACGTCCAGCACCTGGCCCATCTGGTGGTCTTGCAGGGCGGCGGCCAGGCGGTCGAGGGCGGCTTCGCCGCCCAGTTCGTCGTTCACCCGGCGCGGATCGACCACGTCGTAGCCGTGCCGGCTGCCCGGCGCGGCCTGAAGATAGGGCGAGCAGTACAGGTGGCTTACGCCCAGGGCGGCCAGGTAGTCTACGATCCCGGCCGCATCGTCGATGGTGAACCCGGCGTGAAGCTGCACCCGGTAAGTGGCGCGCAGCGCGGCGCGCGGCGCGGCGGGGCGGTCGGCGGTCATCTCAGCGCCCGGCTTTCGCGCCCGATTCGGCCACGTGGCGCATGACCATCAGCGAGCGCCCGGCCACCTTGACCACCAGCCCGGCTTTGACCTGGGCGGTATCTTCGCTCAGGTGGGCCTGGGTGGTGTCCAGCGCCTTTTGCCAATACTGGTAGAACCCCGAGGCGGGCAGGGTGAAATCGACCGCCTCATAGTGGGCATTGAACATGATGTAGAAGCTGTCGTCGGTGATGTGCCGGCCGCGCTGGTCTACTCCCGGAATATCGTTGCCGCTCAGGAACACGCCCAACGATTTGGCGTAGCCGGTCTGCCAATCTTGCTCGGTCATCTCGGCGCCGTCGGGCGAGAACCACATGATGTCCAGCACGCCTCGGCCGCGGATGGGCAGGCCCTGGAACCACTTGGGGCGGCGGAAGACCGGGTGGCGGCGGCGGAAGTCGATCACCTGGCGGGTGAATTCGAGCAGCTCCGGTTCGGCGTTTTCCCAGTCGATCCAGGTCAGCTCGTTGTCCTGGCAGTAGGGGTTGTTGTTGCCCTGCTGGGTGCGGCCCAGTTCGTCGCCGCTCAGGAGCATCGGCACGCCCTGCGAGAGGAACAGGGTGGCGATGAAGTTGCGCATCTGTTGGCCGCGCAGGGCGATGATGCGCGGGTCATCGGTGTCGCCTTCGGCGCCGCAGTTCCACGAACGATTGTGGCTTTCGCCGTCCCGGTTGTCTTCGCCGTTGGCCTCGTTGTGCTTGTCGTTGTACGAAACCAGGTCGCGCAGGGTGAAGCCGTCGTGGGCGGTGATGAAGTTGATGCTGGCGGTGGGCTTGCGGGCGGTGGTCTCGTACAGGTCGGAGCTGCCGGTCAGGCGGGAGGCGAACTCGGCCAGGGTGCTGTCGGCCCCGCGCCAGTAGTCGCGCACGGTGTCGCGATATTTGCCGTTCCATTCGGCCCATTCGGGCGGGAACTTGCCCACCTGATAGCCGCCCTCGCCTACGTCCCACGGCTCGGCAATCAGCTTGACCTGCGAGATGACCGGGTCCTGGCGGATGATTTCAAAGAAGCAGGCCAGGCTGTCCACTTCGTGCAGCTCGCGGGCCAGGCTGGAGGCCAGGTCGAAGCGGAAGCCATCC
>CAYQDU010000051.1:0-23689 GCA_964416275.1 uncultured Anaerolinea sp.
TCACCGGCCAGCCCATGTGGCGGGCGTGGTAGATCATCCAGTTGTCCCAGCCGGCGCGTCCGATAGCGAAATCGGGCATGTCAGTGAAGGCGGCGCGCGGAAAGACGAAGTAATCGCTGCCGGCCGGGCGGTGCAGCCGCCCGCGCCGGGCCACTTCGGCCCGCAGGCGAACATCCCAGCCAGGCGAAAAATCCAGCCGTTCGGTCACATCCAGGTCCCAGCGCTGGCCGATAAGCAGGAACGGACGCCGGCCCAATTCCGCCGCCAGGATTTGCAGGCTGGTCAGCAGGTCGGGCAGCAGCAGGATGTCGCCGTTGACGTAGGCCAGGTAGGGCGAGTCATCGGCCTGGCGAGCCAACTCGAAGATCGAACTGACCAACGGTGTGCCAGACTCGTTGCGGCGCACGGCGGGCAAGAGCGGCAGGCCATGTTCGGCGGCGGCTTCGGCCAGCCCTGCCTCTTGCCCCACGATGTACGCCGCTGTTTCCGGCCCCAGCGCCCGCCACGACTCAAAGGCGTTGTGCTGGATGACCGCAATGTGCGGGTTGGTGAATGGCTTGGGGGCCGAGAAGACAGAGAGGAGAGTCATCGTTCCCCCTCACTCCCCTGGCCCGCCACTCCTCCCCGCTGAAGGGGAGAAGATGGGAGAAGGGTTTGGCGTTCGTCCACCTGGCGGTAGTGCTTGTGCTGCACGGCAGCGTTGATCTGGGCCAGCTCGGGCTGGCGCTGGAACAGGTCCAGCACCTCCAACCAGGAGAAGTCGTCTCGGCCGGGGAAGCAGGCATAAATCTGCTGCACCAGTTCCAGGTCTTCGGGCGTGTCCACCGTCCAGCGCAGCGCGCCGTAGTCTTGATCGTGGTTCACCAGCAAGATGCGAAAGCGCTCCTGGTGGTCGTAGAAATAGGGCATCACATGTTCGCGCTGGTGCGGCTCGGTGGCCTCGCGCCAGATAGTTCCCAACCCATCGAAGGTGCAGACTTCCGTGTCCAATCCAATGGGATAGGTGCGGCCCCAGGGCGGCGGCAGGCGGTTAGCGGCAAAATCGAAGGATTGAGGGTTGGAAAAAACAGGCTGCGGACCAGTAGGGGTGAGGAGGTAGTCGGTGGGGCGGGTTTGGCCCAGGAAGGCGCGCACGGTGCGGTCGATGATACCCGGGTCGATCAGCGGGCAGTCGGCGGTGATGCGCACGATCACGTCGGGGCGGGGGGTTAGCTGGCAGGCGGCCTGGTAGTAGCGATCCAGCACGTCGAACAGGCTGCCGCGCAGACAGGGGATGTCCTGGGCCTGGCAGTAGGCCGCCAGCGGATCGTCGCTGGCCTCGCTGGTAGTGGCAACGGCTACCCGGTCAATGGTTTGCGCCCGGCGAGTGCGGGCCGCCACGCGGGCCAGCATCGGCTGCCCGGCGATGTCGCGCAGCACCTTGCCCGGCAGCCGCGAGGATCCCATACGGGCCTGGATAATGGCGGTAATATTCATTCGGGATTAACGATTTCAGATTGATGATTGGCCCTCCCCCCTCTCCCCCTGGGAGATGGGCCGGGGGTGAGGGCTTTATTTCTTCATCGCCAGGTCATACGCCTGGAACAATTTGGGGAAGTTCTGCTCCCAGTCGGCGCGCTGCTCAACCACCTGGCGCGCTTTGCGGCCCATTTCGGGCAGTTGGCCGCGCTGCTCGTAGGCGTGCAGGATAGCCTGGGCCAGGGCCGGGGCATCGCCTTCGGGGAACAGCCAGCCGTTTTCGCCCGGTGTGACCCATTCGCAGTTGCCGGGGATGTCGGACACCAATACCGGCCGCCCGCAGGCCATGGCTTCGAGCAATGAGATCGAGCTGCCGTCGCTGTGGGTGGCGGCGACGTACAGATCGGCCGAGCGGTAGTAACGCGGCAGGTCGGTAAAGCCCACCAGGCCGGGGTACTCCACCCGCTCGTAGGCGGCGGGTGTGCCATCTGGCAGCGCGCCGGCGTCCAGCGGCGGGACTTTGGATAAGGTCTGGCGCACCAGCCCGGCCATCGACCCGCCGCCCAGCATCACCAGGCGCAGTTCGGGGCATTGGCGAGCCGCCAGGGTAAAGCCCTGGGCCAGGGTATCTACCCCATAGATCGGCTCCCAAGAGCGAGTGGAGAGCAAAGTAAAGGTTTGACCGCTGATTTCTGATTTCTGATTGACGACAGGCGGCGAGAAGTGCTGGAGGTCAACACCCCAGGGAAAGGTGACGATGCGGTCGGGGGCCATGCCGTAGGCGACGGCCAGGCTGCGGATGGTGTCGCAATCGCCCAGGAAGGCGTCGCTGCGCTGCAAGACGTAACGGGTGGCGCTGCGCCAGTTGGGGCTGCGCGGCGCGTCGATCAGCAGATCATATCCCCATGACATCGTTAACAGCGGGTGGAACCCGGCCATCGCGGCCAGCAGGGCCGTGCGCTGGATCGGCCCGGCCTGCACCAGGTCGGGCTGAATCTTTTTAAGCAGCCCCTTCAATTCCCACAGCAGGCGCGGCTCATCCCACCAGCCCACCTGTTTACGCGGCCGGCTCCAGGACAAAATCTCCACCTGCGGTGGCAGCGCCCGTTCTTCCAACGGCCGCCCGCCCTGTTCCAGGGTCAGGTAGTAAATCTTGTGCTGCGTCTGCGCCAGGGCCGAGAGAAAGCGATGGTCGTGAGCATTGTAAGCGCGGGTGAAATACAGGATTTTCATACCCGGTTATTCGCCCAAATCCGTCCAGCGCAGCTCTTTGCCGCACGGCAGGTCCTTGAGCGCCCGGGTGCCGATCACAGCCTCGATCTGGCTGGGCTTGATCGCGCCGGGGGTGGCCGGGCGCAGTACGTCGATCATCTCACGCGTAAAGACCTCACCGGCCCGGATGTCGCGGGCGGCCCGCAGACAGCGCCGCTGGACGACGGCCGTCTGCCCCTCATTGGCGGCGATGGATTTATCCGGCGAGCCAAGAGCCCGCTCCAGCAGGCGAGTTTCGGTCACCATCTGCGCCCAGGCGTGCGGGTTCATGGCGAACTTATGATCGGGGCCTTCGCGGTCGTTGCTGTCGGTGAAGTGGCGCTCGATCACCCGCGCCCCCAGCGCCACCGCCCCCAGCACCGGGGCCAGGGCGTGGGTGTGATCCGACAGGCCCAGGATGACATTGGGGAACATGGCGGCGTAGGTTTTCAGCACGTTCAGGTGCAGATGGTCGTAGTTATCGGGGCTGGCGGTGTAGTTGGTGTTGCATTGCATCAGCACCAACTGCGGGTTAAGCCGCAGGATGGCCTGCACCGCCTGCTGCACCTCGCCGATGGTTGAAGCGCCGGTGGCAACGAAGAACGGCTTGCCCTTTGATGCCATCCGCTCCAGGGCCTCGATCCAGTCGATCTCGCCCGACCCGGCCTTGTACATCTGCACGTAGGGGTCGAGCATGTCGATCGACTCGAAGTCGTAGGGCGAGGAGAAATAATCCAGGCCCACCCGGTCGCACTCGGCTTTCAGGACTTCGGTCCACTCGAAGGGGATGGAGGCTTCCTGGTAGACCTGGAAAACCGATTTCTTCCAACTGGCCTGATGCGAAACCTGGGCGTTCATGTGGCTGAAGCCGTAATCGGAGACGATCTTGGGGGCGCGGAAGTTCTGGAACTTGGCCGCGTCGGCCCCGGCCTCTTTGCACAGCCGGATGAGCAGCCTGGCCCGTTCCAGGTCGCCGTCGTGGTTAGCGGCCACGTCGGCAATGAAATAGGTCGGGTGATCCGGCCCAATCAAGCGGTTGCCAATCTTAATCTCCATGTTTCCTCCAGGAAAAGGCTCTTCCGCCGAAGGCGGGAATTTTTCTATCTTTTAGGGAACCTGTGTGGCTACGCCGCACAGGTTCCCTAAAAGAATACCTGAGAGCCAAAACAGGTTTATTCCACCATCGACTGCAATTTCTGTGGATAACCCTGTTGATAAAGTGTATAAAACCGGCTTAAACCGGCGGAAAGGCTGGGGACAAGGGCTGGAAAACGCCCACCCAGCGCGGTTTCCAGCTTGTCGATCCGCAGGGTCAGGTTGGGCGAGCGGGCGGCGGTCAGGCCGCCATCCTGCACTGAAACGGGGGCGATCAGGCCGGCGTCCAGACCAAAGGTGTGGGCCAGGGCTACCCCAAAATCATATTTGCTCAGGCGGTCGCGGCCCACCACGTGATACAGCCCGCTCAACCCGGCATCGAGCATTTCCAAAAAGACGGGAGCCAGGAAATTTGCCAGCAGGGGGCAGAACAGCACATCGGTGAAGCCCTTGACCGGTTTGCCCGCCGCCAGGTTGTTGACGAAAAACTCGGCCAGGCTGCGTTTGCCGGCTGCGCTCCAGCCAAACAGATTGACGCGAGCGATGAGGGCGCTGGGGTCGGCCTGGGCTACGGCCTGCTCGGCGGCCAGCTTGGTGCGGGCATACACGCTGAGCGGGTTGGGGGCGTCGGATTCGGTGTAATCGCCGCGCCGCCCGTCGAAGACCGCATCGGTCGAGACATGCAGCAGGCGCGCTCCGCCCCTGGCGACATACCCGGCCAGTAAACGCGGCACTTCGATATTCAATTCCTGGGCGCGGGCCGGGGCGGCCTCGCAATCTTCCAGGTTGGCCAGCGCCGCGCAGTGGATCACCCAATCGGGTTGGGTGGCATCCAGCAGGCGCTGCACTGCGCCGGGGGCCAGCAGTTCGGCCTCGATCACGTCGAAGGGGGCGGCGCGTAAGCGGCGGGTGTTGACTTGCCCATACACCGTGTGCGCCTGGCAGGCCTCCAACGCCAGATTCAGACCGAGCAGGCCGCTGGCTCCAGTGATGAGAATTCGGCGTCGCCGCACAGCCTGTCCTGTGGGGTTGGGGGAGCGGTTCTGCTCGCCCAACCCCGGATAAGTTTTAACAGGATTTTGTGCCGGCTGCGCCGGCGCAAAATCCCGCACCGATTACGCTTCGAGCGGTTGATCCTCAAACGGGGCGACCAGGTCGCGGATTTGCTCCACTGTCAGCCAGACCGGGTTGGTCTCGCTGGTGTAGCGGAAACCGTCGGGCAGCGGGCGGCCCTTGTCTTGCCAGGCGTGGCCGAACCACAGGGCCGAGGAGGGCTGGACGACATACATATCGTCCAACTCGACGGTGGTGCGGGCTTCGTCTTCGTTGATGAGGGCCTCGTGCAGTTTTTCGCCGGGGCGAATGCCAATATCCACCAGTTCGGCTTCGGGGGCGATGACCCGCGCCAGGTCGACAATCCGGGTAGAGGGGATCTTCGGCACGAACACCTCGCCGCCCTGCATTTGCTCGGTGCAGCGGATCACAAAGCGCACGCCCTGTTCCAGGGTCAGCCAGAAGCGAGTCATGCGGGTATCCGTCACCGAGAGCTTGCCGTTGCGGCGCTGCTTGATGAACAGCGGCACCACGCTGCCGCGGCTGCCCACCACGTTGCCGTAGCGCACACAGCTAAAGCGGGTCTGCGCGCCGCCGGCGTAGGCGTTGCTCTGCACGAACAGCTTTTCAGCCGCCAGCTTGGTGGCGCCGTACAGGTTGATCGGCCCAACCGCCTTATCGGTGCTGAGGGCCAGCACCCGCTCGACCTTGGCATCCAGGGCCGCGTCCACCACGTTGCTGCTGCCCAGGATGTTGGTCTTGATGGCCTCCATCGGGTTGTATTCACAGGCCGGAACCTGTTTGAGGGCCGCGGCGTGGATGACCACGTTCACCCCCTGCATAGCCCGGCGCAGGCGATCCAGATCGCGCACGTCGCCAATGAAGTAGCGCAGGTTGGGGGCGTCGAAACCCGCCACGCGCATATCGTGCTGCTTCAACTCATCCCGGCTGAAGATAATCAGCTTGGCCGGACGATATTCTCGCAGCAAAATCTCGACAAATTTTTTGCCAAACGAGCCGGTCCCGCCGGTGACGAGGACAACTTTTTCAGACCAGTTCATTCTATTTCCTCTGGAATTGCTGTTATCTCTTCTCGCGGATTTGCGCCGCATCTTTGCGCACTACAATCAGCGGATATTTGCCGTTTTCGCCATAATATTGGGGCTCGCGCTCTTCCTGCCGGTACAGCAGGCGCAGCCACAGCCGCCCGCCCAGGGCGGGTTGGATCAAAGCGCGCATGAAGCGCACCGTCACGCTGCGCCAGACCCGAATTTCGACCGGCATGTGCGCCCCCACTTCGCTTTTCACCCAGTCGGCGTTGTGCTTATTGGTGAAAGTGCCTTTGGCAGGTTCGCCTTCGACCGGCTTCGCCCCGCCGCGCCGCTTACCGGTGCGGGGTTTAGGGGGCGCGGCGGCGTCTTCGTCGGCCAGCAGCAGGCGCTTGCCAGTCAGCCGGGAAAACAGGTAGCGCACCCGGTTGGCAAAGCGAATCAGCGGCTCGAAGCGGGCCATGAAAGGCGAATAGGCCCAGCCGTTGACCACCGCCGCCGTCCCGCCGGGGGCCAGCGTGCGATACAGCTCGTCAAACGCTTGCAGGTGTTCCTCTTCCGGCAGGTGGTGGATGGCATGCAGCGAGACGATACCATCGAAGGCGGCCGGCTTGAATGGCAAGTTGGCAATATCGGCCACCACGTACAGGCCATGCTCGCCCAGGCGGCGGCGGGCCTCGGTGAGGGCGGTGATCGAAATATCGGCGCACACCCGGCGCTCATAGCCGCGCGAATATTCCAGATATTCAGGATACTGCACCGGCCCCGAACCGGCGTCGAGCAGCAGGTGGCCGCGTGCGGGCAGGCAGCGCGCAATCCGCTGGTGGCAGCGGTGGATATATTCGCGCGCCACGGGGCGCAGATCTTCGTAGCGGGCGTTCTGATACACATCATCGCCCACCAACTGCCAGCCTACCTGATCGTAGAACTCTTTGACTTCCTGTTTGACTTCACTCATGATAATTAGAAAATATTTTTCGATGGGATGCGTGGACGGCTTCACCGCCCACGCCTCCCATCGAAATTATGAAAACCGTCTCGGCTCGCCGGTCAGCCAGCGGAACGTGTCGCCATAAGCGGCCAGCCCTTCATCGGACAGTACCCGCGCCACCGGCCAGTGATCTAACTCGTCCCAGAAGCTCAGTAAATGCCAGGGGAAAGGCGTTGGATACTCAAAGAAGAAGCGGTAGGCATAGTTCCATGCCAGTTCCACCTGATCCCGTTCCAGGCGGCGCGGGGCGGTCAGGGCGGCGTCGATCAGACGGTCCTGATCTTCCCATGAGGCCGGGTCGAGGGTAAAGCCCTTGCCACGATAGTGGGTCTGCCCGCCCACGATGGCCGGCACGCCCGACATCGCCATTTCCATGCCCACGGTGGTGGTGTATACCAGCCCCAGGTTGGCAATCTCCACCAGGTCGTAGGTGTTGATCGGGTCGTTGGCTTCCACCAGGTGGATGTGCGGCGGCAGGTTGGGCAGGGCTTCTCGCACCACCTGGGCCACCGAGGGGCCTTTGAGGTAGCGTTCGCCGGGATGGATGCGCACCACCAACTGGGCCTGCGGGCGAACGGCGAACGACTGCACCGTACGCTGGAGCCATTCGGTCATGTTGCGGCTGAAGATTTGCCGTCCCAGGGTCAGGCTGTCGCCGATCACATTGGCGGCCAGCACCACCACCGGGCGCTCGTCCAGGCCCAGGGCCTGGCGGGCCTGCTCCCCGCCCTGCGACGGCTGGCCCTGCCACTGGCGGGCGAAGTTCTCCCACAAGCGGGCGTTCTGGCGCGAGGCGTACAGGCTGCGGATTTGCTCCCACTGGCTCTCGCTAAGCGGTTGGTCGCGGCGGGTCTGCCACAGGGCGTCGGTCTTTTGCAGCATCACTTCGTCGTCCTGGGCGAACCAGATCCGGCCGCGCTGCTCGCCGAACTCATACGTCACGGCGGGGATATTAAGGCAGCGGGCGGCCTGGTAGACCGCGCCCATCTCCAAAATACTGCCGTTGGGGGTCAGCAGCAGATCGGGGCGCTGGTGAGGCGGTAGAGCGTTGACGTAGCCGATCAGGGCGGCGGCGGCCTGCAAATCGCGCTCCAGGCGCAGGCGGTACAGGCGGGCCGGCTCACCCTGGGCATCGGCCAGGTCTACATCTTCGATTTGCAGGGTATATTGGGTGTCGCGCAAAGCCACCTGCTGCAAGGCGTGCATCAGGGCCGGGGTCAGGGTGCGCCCTATGGCCGGGCGTACATCGAGCAGCGAGATCACGTTCACGTGCGGGGCGGCCCGGCCCAACACGCTCTGAGCATAGGCGTTCTGGCGGCGCAGGTCGAAGCGCTGGGCGGCTTTGCGGTAATTCGGGTAAGGCAGATAGGCCAGCGTAACGGCATGCCCCAACCCCGCCAGGGCCGCACCCAAGAGCGCTCCATGCTCGATCCAATAACGCAGCGTAACAAAAATCAGGATGTTGCGCGCCGGCGCGCCGGCGCGGCTGCGGGTCTGGCGGGCCGCGGCGCACCAATCCGGCAGGCTTTTTTCCAGGCGGCGCAGCGAAAAGCTCCTGGTCAATGGGCGGCCGCGCTGCACAAAGCGCCAATAGGCTTCGGCCGCGAAAGGCACTTCTCCTAAAATCCGTTTGAGAGTCTTTTTCGTATTCATAGACGCTCACCTTTCTGGAGAATTGACCGATAGAACCGGCTCTCCTTCGATCTCCCAGGCCAGGCGCGGGCGCACCGGCCCCAGGCGGGCCTCCGGCCACTGCGAGCCGGGGGCGTCGGTAGCATCGACGGTGAAGGCCAAGGCCCCTTCATCCTGAAAATAGCGCCGGATGCGATACGAGCTGGCATTCATCCCCAGGATATAGCGGCCCTCATTGAGCAAATCGGCGGGCAGGGTGCAGCGGCTGCGATAATGTCCGACCGGGCGCATGGGCAGCCGCTCGAACTGCTCCTGGTCGTCGGTGTCGAAGGAGGCCAGCACGTACTCGCCGCGCGCCGTGGTCAGATACAACCCCACCCGCAGCCCGGTAATCGGCAGATCGAGGGCGTATTCGACTTCTACCGTCACCGGTTCGGTTGAGCGCACCGTATCTACCACCCGGCCCTGGCGGTTGCACAGGCGCATCGCCAGCGGGCGGAAGGGGGCCGCCTCAGCCGGGATTTCATCGGCCTGCCAGACCCGCTCGCCCACCTGGGCCAGCCCCGATGACATATAGTAATCCACCGCAGCCGGGGTGGCGGCCCGGTAAGCCAGGCGGCCCTTATCCAGCACCACGGTTTCTTCCGTCAGGTGCAGGATGGCCGACATATTATGGCTGACAAACAGCACCGTGCGACCCTGTTGGGCCACATCGCTCATCTTGCCCAGGCACTTGCGCTGGAATTCGGCGTCGCCCACCGCCAGCACTTCATCGACCACCAGGATTTCCGGCTCCAGGTGGGCGGCTACGGCAAAGGCCAGGCGCAGGTACATGCCGCTGGAATAGCGCTTCACCGGGGTGTCGATGAATTTCGCCACGCCCGAAAAATCTACGATCTCGTCAAACTTGCGCTCGATCTCGCTGCGGGCCATACCCAGGATGGCCCCGTTGAGATAGATGTTCTCTCGCCCGGTCAGTTCGGGGTGGAAGCCGGTGCCAACTTCCAGCAGCGACCCCACCCGGCCATGCACTTCAGCGTAGCCCTGGGTCGGCTCGGTGATGCGCGACAGGATTTTGAGCAGGGTGCTTTTGCCGGCCCCGTTGCGCCCGATGATGCCGATCACCTGGCCCTGGTCTACAGTGAACGATACGTCGCGCAGGGCCCAGATCAGCTCGTCTTCACTGCGGCGGGACTGGGCCGTTCCGGCGGCCGATTTGCGGCGGAACGGCGCGGTCACGGCGTCGGAGATGGTCTCGCGCAGGGTGCGGTAATCCTGGCGCGGGCTAACCCCACCCACCACGTTGCCCAGGCGATAGAGCTTGCCTAAATCTTCAACTCGAATCGCAATCTCGCTCATTTACACCGTGTCCGCAAAGGTGCGCTCCATGCGCCGGAAATAGAACAGGCCGCTGACCAGCACCAGCACGGCGATGGCGGTCGAAACCGCCAGCATCGGCCCCAGAGCCATGTCGGTGCCAAGCAGCGCCCAGCGGAAGCCTTCGACCACCCCGGTCATGGGGTTGAGGGCGTAGATCAACTGCCAGCGTTTGGGGATCATGCTCGACGGGTAGGCCACCGGGGTGATGAACAGCCAGAACTGGGTCAGGAACGGCAGGATGTAGTTGATGTCGCGGTACAGCACGTTGAGGGCCGAAAGCCAGAGCCCCACGCCCAGGGCAGTGACCACCGCCAGCAGCAGGAACAGCGGCAGGGACAGCAGGGCCGAGGTCAGGCGAATGTGATAGACGCTGTTGGGGGCGTACTGGTAGTAAATCATCATGGCGATCAGCACCAGGAAAGCCAGGAAGAAATCCACCAGCCCACCCAGCACCGAGGCGATGGGGATCGACAGGCGCGGGAAGTAGATCTTGGTAATCATGGCCCGGTTCTGCACCAGCGAGCGCCCGGTGTCGGTCAGGGCTTTGGTGAACAGGCCCCAGGGCAGCAGAGCAGTGTACGAGAAGATCGGGTACGGCACGTTGTCCGAGGGCACTTTCGCCAGCCGCCCGAAGAAGATCGTAAAGACGATCATGGTGAACAGCGGCTGGATGATAGCCCAGGCTGCGCCCAGGGCAGTCTGCTTGTAGCGCACCTTGATGTCGCGCCAGGTGAGGAAGTAGATCAGCTCGCGAAACGACCACAGCTCGCGCAGGTTTAACGCCGACCAACCGCTGGACGGACGAATGAACAGCACCGACTCGGCGGCGGGCCGGGAGCGTGAAGGGGCGACCTGGCTCATGCCTGTTGGCGCTCGCGAACGGCCTGGTACCACTCGATAGTGCGGCGCAGTCCTTCGTCGAAGGGCGTGCTGGCCTGGAAGCCAAAGAACTGTTCGGCCCGGCTGACGTCCAGCGCCCGGCGGGGCTGTCCGTTAGGCCTGGTCGTATCCCACACGACCTGGCCCTCGAAGCCGGTGTGACGCGCAATCAGGCTCGCCAGGTCGCGAATGCTGATCTCCTGGCCTGACCCCAGGTTGAACGGCTCGGCCCCATTGTAGCGCTCGGCAGCCAGCAGCAAGCCTTCGGCCGCGTCTTCGACATACAGGAATTCACGCGTGGGAGAACCGTCGCCCCATAGGGTTACGGTCGGCTCGCCCCGGTCTTTGGCTTCCAGCAGTTTGCGGATCATGGCCGGGATGACATGTGAGGTTTCCAGGTCGAAGTTATCGCGCGGCCCGTACAGGTTTACCGGCAACGGGAAGATGGCGTTGAAGCCATATTCCTGGCGGTAGGCCTGGGCCTGCACCAGCAGCATCTTCTTCGCCAGCCCGTACGGGGCATTGGTTTCCTCCGGGTAGCCATCCCACAGGTTTTCTTCCTTGAACGGGATCGGGGTGAACTTGGGGTAGGCGCAGATCGTCCCCACCGCCACCATCTTTTCGACCCCCGCCTTCCAGGCTTCGTGGATGAGCTGCACGCCCATCATCAGGTTTTTGTAGAAGAATTCGGCCGGGTGGGCCCGGTTGGCCCCGATGCCGCCCACCACCGCGGCTAAGTGGATAATAAGCTGTGGGCGGGCGTCGGCCAGCACACGCAGGATGGCTTCGCGCTCGACCAGGTCGTACTGCTCGATGCGGGGAACAAACACATCCGCCCCGCGTTGCTGCAGCTTCTCGACCACAAATGAGCCGAGGAAACCGGCGCCGCCGGTGACGCATACCCGCCGATTGGCCCAGAAATTTTGAGTTTCCATAACCGCTCCTATGCCTCCAGGCGTAAAAAGACTTTGGTTCCAATGATTTCAAAACATGGCCGGCCTTCGCCGGCCTCGACCGGGATCACCCGCAGCCCTTCTTCGATGCAGGTCAGGCGGCAGATGTCAGCAATATCGCCCTCGCCGGTGATCACCACCTCGCCGTACCCGGCCTGGCGCACCTGGGCAATCAATTCTTGCATTCGGGCGCGGGTCTTGCGGTACAGGCGCATGGAGGTTTCAATGTAGTTAACCGTCAGCAGCGCCCGGAAGGCCAGCCCCTCGGGCGTGATGATATAACGCAGCTTGCGCCGTTGGGCGCGCTTGACCTTGACGTAGCCTTTCGCTACCAGGCGCTTTAAATGCCAGTTGACCGTCCCCACCGCCACGCCCAGTTGGGCGGCTAAGGTGGCCTGGGTCACGTCAGGGTCATGTTCAATTTCCTCGAGCAGGCTTAGCTCGCGGTCGGTCAGCGTTTCAGTCGTCATACGGCAAAATTCAGCCGTTGAATTATAACCCGAATAAGGGCTGGGTCAAGGAGGAAAATGGTTCGAGATTGGATGGGGTGCAGGGGGGTGGAACCATCCGGCGCCCCATCCAATCTCCAATTCAACGGCATTTCTTGAGGTCGTACAGGCGGCGGTAATCGCCGAACTTGTCTTTCTCTTCGGCCAGGAGCTGCACGCAGTTGCGCTGGAAGGCGTCGCGCTGAAGCGGGGTCAGACCCTGCCAGGCCGTCCGGTCGAGGTAGACGTAGGAATATCCGGCCTGAGCGATCTGTTTGGCGTCCATGCCGGCCACCAGGGCGTCGTATTCTGGCAGCGAGATATACACGTTCTGATAAGCCGGGCCAGTGGTGCGCCCCAAGACCACCGAGGGGCGGAAGGCAAAGGTGGGGTCCAGCACCCAGGCGCCAGGCTCCAGGGCGTTCCAATAGCGACGGGACATCTGGGCGTCGGGCGATTGGATGAAGAACGATGGCTGGGTCTGGATCGAAGCGATCATCTGGATCGGGAACAGCGCCAGCCCGCCAAAGACCGCCCCCAGGTAGCCGGCGGCGATGGCCCAGCGCGCCAGCGGCCTGCCGCGCCGGAATGCCAGGAAGGCGTAAGGCAGCCCCAGGATCATCCAGATGGTCAGGGCGGCTCCGCTCAGGCGGGTGATGTCGCGCTCGCGCTCGACAAAGCGCAAAACCAGCGGGGCCAGAAAGCTGACCACGCCCATCAGCCCCAACCCAGCCATAAACAGGCGTCCCGAGCGCAGATAGCGCCAGGCAGCCAAGGTAGTCCAGACCGAGAGCAGCAGCAGCGGGCCGATTTCGATCACCGCCAGCAATGCCTGGCCGGGGTCAAGCAGCGAGAGCGCCCCCAGGTGGGCCGAGTAGATGGCCGGGGGCCAGCGCAGGGCAATGCCCGGCAGGCCAATGCTGCTCTGCTGGGCCGAGCCGCCGCCCAACAGGCGTTGGAAGGTCTGCGACAGCACGCCTCCCATCACCGGGGCCAGGATCAGCCCCGGCAGCAGCGCCCACAGCCAATCCAGCCCGGCTCGCCAGTCGCGGCGCAGCCCGGCGCGCAGGCAGACCGCCAGGGCCAGCCCGCCCCAGGCCAGGGCAAACAGGTGATCCGAGATCAGCGCCAGGGCGGTCAGCAGCAGGCCATAGGCCAGGGCCTGGGCCGGCGTCCAGCGGCGGCGGCCTGATAAAAGCAGCAGGAACAGCGTCACCAGCGGCATGGCGCTGTTGCTGCCCATCGCCAGCGAGAGCGGGCGGGCCACGCCGCTGACCAGAGCGAACGGAAAGGGAACCGGCGCATCGCCCTCGATGCGCCAGGGGCCGAGCAGGGCGCTGTACAGGTCAGGGGCGGTCTGCATGGCCGAGCCGACCATTTGCACGTTCTGGCCCAGGCCGCGCAGGGTGTCTTCCGGCAGCAGCAAGAGCAGTCCGCGCCCGCCGCCGGCAAACAGGACAAAAACCCCTACTGCCAGCAGCGCCCAGCCTCGCCCGGTATGGCGGCGGTACCACAGCAGCCCCAACATCAGGGCCAGGACGATGGACAGGGCCTTATAGAAATCCAGGGCGCTCCAGGGGTAAAACCCGCCGATGCGGGCCAGGCTG
Source organism: uncultured Anaerolinea sp. (assembly GCA_964416275.1). Taxonomy (GTDB): domain Bacteria; phylum Chloroflexota; class Anaerolineae; order Anaerolineales; family UBA4823; genus RBG-16-57-11. Next base: position 13,837 of record CAYQDU010000051.1, read on the forward strand.
GCAGCCAGCAGGTGCAGGCCGTAGTGATAATCCAGCACGTGGGTGGGGTCGAGGTAGAAGTGGGGCGGCACGTCGCCGCTGGCGATAATCGACACCAGCGGCAGGTTGGAATAGTCGTCGAACAGGGCCAGGCCGCGATTGATGCCCAGGAAGAGCCACAGCAGCAGGCCGAAGGTCAGCGCCAGGGTCAGCCCGCCTGGCTGCCGCCAGACCAGCCAATCCGTCCAGGGAAAGCGCGGGCGCTGCGTCGAGCGCCCGGCGGCCAGCAGCCCCAGGCCGAAGATCAGCAGGGCCGTCAGCCAATAGGCCAGGGTCAGCGGCAGGAATTGGGCTAGCAGGTTGCCAAACAGGATGAAGCCCAACAGCCCGGCGGCCAGCCCGGCATAGGGCCGTTCCAGCGGGCGCAGGCCAAAGATATGGACGCACACCAGCCAGCCCCCGGCTCCGGTCAACAGGGTCAGCAGCAGCCACAGCAGCAGATCAAGAACACTCCCCGTTCGGCTCCAATACATACGCTTTCCTTTACAGATTGCAATTTCTGGCTTTTCCGGCTTCGGCGGAAGAGCCCAATTTCTATAGTTGGGGGAAGTTGGGCGGTGAAGCCGCCCAACTTCCCCCAACTATAGAAGCTATCAGGGGCAGCCCGGCCCCGGGGCGGGCCGGGGAACCAAAAGCTGCACCTGCACCGGGCGCAGGGTGCGCGCCGGCTCATAATAGCACAGGATCGGGCGGGCCACCCGCTTCACCCACACATCATTTTCGGCCCCAAACATCTCGTCGGCGCCTTTTTGCTGCAATGAGAGCGGCTCGCTGACGATCAGCCCAAAGCGGTGATTTTTCAGATCAGCCTGGAAGCGGCCCAGGGTGGCCGGGTCGCCAGACATGGCGGCTTCCATCAAGAACACCCGCTCGTATTCGGGAACCAGGGCCACGCCCTTGACCTGGTGGAACGTGAGCAGATGGCGGTTGCCGATGAACAGCACCTGCCCGCCGTCTTTGGCGGTCTGGCGAGCGGTCTCGGCGATGATCTGGATCGCCTGGCGGGCGGCGGCCTCATCCGGCGGCGCGCCGGCCGGCCCGCGGAAGAACACCGCAAAGGCAGCCGGGATGACCAGGGCCAGCAGGGCCGCCAGGCGCAGCGCCCCGCCCCTCACCCCCGGCCCCTCTCCCCTGCGGGGAGAGGGGCCGGGGGTGAGGGGCGGGGGGGTGAGGTCATCCGCCACCCGCCCAAAATAGAAATACGCGCCCACCACCGCCAGCAGGCACAGGTAGGCGTCCAGGTTGTGAATGTTATTGCCGCCGCCGATTTTGACGCTCACCACCAGGCCGCCGGCGAACAGGATCAGCAGCATGGCTGCCAGGGCCAGCAGGCGCAGCGGATGGTAGCGCCGCCAACCGGCCTGCGGCCCACCCAGGGGCAGCAGGCGGGCCAAAATCGCCAGCAGCGCGGGCAGCGAAACCAGGCTGATCTCCGGCAGGATGCCCAGCGGGTTGGTGGCGGTAGGCAGGAGGCGGCTCCACAGCAGATCGGACGAAAAGCTGGTGGTGAACTGCTCAGCGGCGTTGCCCGACCACAGGATATACCCGGCCTGGGCGGCAAAGGCCGTCAGGGCGCCAAGCGCTCCCAGGGCAGCCAGGGGAAGGACGACGGCAGAACCCAGGCGACGAACGATGGACGACGCGCTGCGGTCTGTGGTCTGTGGTCTGTCATCGATCGTTTCCTCCATCACCCACAGCGCCGCCGCCAGCATGGCCGGCACGGGGAACCAGTTGACCCGGCTGACGCCGGCCCAAGCCGAGGCCAGCAGCAGCGCTGCCCCCGGCCGAATCCAACCGCGCCAACCGGCCCCGGCTGGCGGGCGGCGGAAGCCCCACAGGATCAAGATCACCGGCGGCAGCAGGTGGTAATACACCGGGCCGCTCATCAACAGCAGAAAGATCGCCGCGCTCAGGCCAATCTTCTCGACCCACGTCCGCAAGCCCAGGCGGCGGGCCAGAACGGCGGCCGTCCAGGTGGGCAGGGCCAGCCACAGAAAGACCTGCCAGGCCCGGTGCAGCCAGAGCGGGGAACCCGGCCACAAAAACGGAACGGCCTGCAAGAGGTAGCGGCTGGGATGCAGCACGGTGGGCGGCGCGTCGGCGCCGTAGATGCGGCGGGCGAAGAACAGCGAGGCGTTGTAATAGCGGCTGGCCTCCGACCAGCCCAGGGTAAGCGGGTAGGTCGAGATGTCGGAGACGTACGACAGGGCCACATAGGCGCAGCCCGCCAGACCGGCCCCCAGGCCCAGGCAGACGCTCCACGCCCAGGCGCTGCCCCCGGCCCGGCTGGCGACGCGCAAACAAGCCCCGCTCAGCCCGGCTGCCAGCGCCAGCCCCGCCAGCCGGGCCCCAGCCAACCCCAGCCCCGCCCATGCAACCCCATAAACGGCTATCGCCAGTGACAGACTGGCGAAGATCGCGGCGATGCTCGTCACAAAACCTTCTCGTTTCACGCGCCTTGCCTGCCTTTTCGCTCTTCCGCCGAAGGCGGGAATTTTTCTATATGGGGGGTTGTTGCGTGGCTACGCCACGCAACAACCCCCCATATAACTTCTTTCCCGGCGAAGCCGAAAGACTCAAAATTTCTCATCAGATCCCGCCGTTGGCGGAGGAACCAAAGTTATCTTGTGGAGTTTGCCGATGTCTACACCATCGGCAAACTCCACAAGATAGCTTTATCCATGTTCATCTGCGCCCATTTGCGCTCCCTCATTCCGCCGGGCGGCGGCCAGGATGTCGGGAACGAAGAAGACCCCCGGCAGGCTGACCAGCATCATGAGGGTGCGGAACAGCAGGGCGGCGGTCAGCCCGGCGCTGACCGGGGCTTTGCCCAGGTTCGAGAAGATCATGGTCATCGACAACTCTTGCAGCCCGTAGCCGTTGATCGAGATCGGGATCAGGGTGATGAAATACACCAGGCTGTACAGCCCGCCGATGGTCCAGAATGACATCTGCTGTCCCATACCGCCCAGCAGCAGCCGGATGAAACTGAACAGGCACAGCATATGCAATCCGCTGAACCCCAGGGCGGCCAGCAAGGCGCGTGGCTGACGCAGCCATACCGCCAGGGCCTGGTACAGGCGGCGCAGCAAATCCAGGCCCTTGCGCCAGGCCTGCCTGGCCCAATCGGAAAAACTGGCCGCTGCCAGGGGAGGGCCTGCCAGGGCTACACTCGCCCCGCCCGCCAGGGCCGGAAAGCTGAACGGGATCATCACCGCCATGCCCGCCATGCCCACCAACCGGTCGGCAATCAGCGAAGCGGCGGCCACGGCTGCATCCAGACGCAGCTGCAGCGCCCCGGCCAGGCGCACCAGGTCGCCGCCCACGGTGGTAGGCAGGAAGTTGGAAGCGAACAGCCCGGCAAAGGTGATGCGCAGCGTCTGGCGCAGCGAAACCGGCTGCCCGGCGGAGCGCAGCAAGACGTGCCAGCGGGCGGCTACCGCCAGGCGCGAAACGATCATCAGCGCCAGGGCCAGCGCCAGCCGCCAGGCCTCGATCTGGCGCAGGGCGGCTAAAATCTCGCCCCAGCCCTGTTCGGCCAGCAGCAGAATTAGCAGCCCAATCGCCAGCAGCGTACCAGCCAGGCGTAGAACGTTGGAGCGCGCCGAAGGCTCAGGCAGCAGGCCGTGCATAGCAGTTAACACCCTCCTGGGGCGCGGCCATCGAGGGCGGATTGGAACAGGGCTTCGTAGGCATCTACGATGCGTTCCAGGTCGAACTGGGCGGCTTTGCGGCGGCTGGCCTCCCGGCTGGCCTGCAGGCGGGCCGGGTCAGCCAGCAAGGCTCGCAGGGCGCAGGCGTAAAGCGCCGGCTCGCCGGTATCTACCAGGCAGCCGTTCTGGGCGCGTTCGTCCACCAGGTCGATGAACCCGCCCACGCGGGAGGCCACAATCGCCAGCCCCAGGGCCAGGGCCCGCACGCCCACCACCGGCAGCCCTTCCGAGAAGGAGGGCATGAACAGCACGTCGCTGCGCCGGAACCAATCCAAGACTGCCTCCGGGCTGACCCAGCCGGGCAGTTCGAAGCGGTCTTGCAGCCCCAGGCGCTCGATTTCGGCGATTACGTGGGGGCGCAGCGGGCCGTCGCCCAGCATGGCGCAGCGCCAGGGCAGGTCGGAAACTTCGGCCAGGCTGCGAACCACCTGGAGCGGGTTCTTCTGCGGCATGAAACGCCCGGCGAACACGATCTGCGGCGGATGGTTGACCGCAATCGGGCCGGGGTCGAGGGTTTTCAAGTCTACGCCGTTGGGAATGGTCTGAATTTCGACCGGGTAATGTTGGCTGGCAAGCTGGCGGGTGAACTCGCTCACCGCCGCCACCCGCGCCGCCCGCTTCCAGATGGGCGGGGTAAAGGGATAGACCCAGCGGAACCAGCGCCCGGTCTTTTCCGGCACGCCGCCCGGCACGTCGCCCAGGTGGGCCGTAAGCACGTAGGGCAGATCGAAGCGGCGCGCCAGCGCCCAGGCCACCGGGCCAGAGGGAACGGCGAAATGCACATGGATCAGGTCGGGGCGCTGCTGGCGCACCAGCCCTGGCCCGGCCCACAGCCCGGCGGCCACGAAGCCGGCCATAGCCCCCAGCCCGGCCTGGAAGGGCGACTTGCGGGCCGAGGCCACCCGCAGCACCCGCACACCGTCGATTTCCTGCGTATGGGGCAGGTCGCCATAGTGGGCGGTCAGCACCTGCACATCGTGGCCGCGCCGTACTAACCCCTGGCAGATGTCTTGCGCCACCATGCCGCCCCCGCCGCCCACCGGCGGGAACTCGTAAATTACCACCAGGATGCGCATGGGGGTTATTCCGGCCTGTTCGGCGCGGCGTCTGGCGGACAGGGCCGCCCGCTGCCAAGCACCCGGCGCACGTTATAGGTAGGCTTGTTCTGCGCTTCGTGATAGGTGCGCACCAACAGCTCAGCGATCAGGCCCATCAGGATCGACTGGAAGCCCATAATCAGGAACATGGCGCTCAGGCTGAAGAAGGGCGAGCGGGTGACCGATGTGCCGATCACCGCCCGGCGCGCCAGCAGATAGACAAGCTGGATCAGGCTGAACAACATCAGCAAGCTGCCCACCCCACCGAACAGGTAGATCGGCTTGTTGGCGTAGCTGATGAGGAACTTGACCGTGAACAGGTCGAGGACAACCTTGAAGGTGCGGTTCAGGCCGTACTTGGTGCGCCCATACTGGCGCGGGTGATGGCGCACCGGCATTTCGATCATCCGGGCTCCCACCGAGTTGGCGTAGGCGGGGATGAAGCGGTGCATCTCGCCGTACAGGCGAAAGCCGGTCAGCACTTCGCGGCGGTAGGCTTTGAGGGTGCAGCCGTAATCGTGCAGATGCACCCCGGTGACGGTGGAAATCAGCCAGTTTGCCATGCGCGAGGGCAGAACACGGGTGGTGAAGGTGTCCTGGCGGTTGATGCGCCAGCCGCTCACCAGGTCGTAGCCTTCGTCAATCTTTTCCATCATCAGGGGAATATCGGCCGGGTCGTTCTGCAGGTCGGCGTCCAGTAAGACGATCACTTCGCCGTCCGAATGATCGATCCCGGCGGCGATGGCAGCGGTCTGGCCGAAGTTGCGGCGCAGCTCCACCACCCGCACGTGGGTCGGGTCGTTCTGCGCCAGGCAGCCCAGCGCCTCCAGGCTGCCATCCTTGCTGCCATCGTCTACATAGATTACTTCCCAATCATCGGCAAAGGCCGGATGCAGGGCTGCATGGATCGACTGGTGTAAATGCGGCAGGCTTTCGACCTCGTTATACACCGGTACGACGACCGATAGTCTCATGGGTACTCCATTAATGCAAAGTAGTTCTTCCGGCCTTGCCGGGAAAGAAATTATATTTTTGCGGCTCGTCTGCTGAAGGCGGGAATTTTCCTATATTGGGGGCTGCTGCGTGGCTACGCCACGCAGCAGCCCCCAATAGTCCTTCTTTCCCGGCGAAGCCGGAAGAGCCATTTTTGGAAAATGCGTGGCTGCGCCACACATTTTCCAAAAATATAGAGAAATTCCTGCCTTCGGCGGAAGAGCCTGTAAAGTCAAGAGTGCAGATATGAATTATACCCGTAGACCGGAAGGATTTTATGCTAGAATTAAGTTTTGTGGCCTGAGCGGCCACGATTTAGCTCTGAAATAGGAAGTTTACGGTATGTCTTTTCTCCAACGGATCAAGTGGCTCTTCGGCGACCCTGCTCCCCAGGTGCAGCGCATCCGCCGGGCGCTCAAGATCCTGTTTTTGCTGGCTCTATTTGCCGGCATGTTCTGGCTTGTCCCGCTGCACAAAGTCATCCAGGCCATGTTCAGCGCCCGGCCCGGGCCGCTGGCGGTTGGCTTCTTCCTGGGGTTTGTCTCCACGGTCTTGACCGCCTTCGAGATGGAGCCGCTCACCCGCAAGCAGGGCCTGCGGCACGGGGTGGGCGAAATCCTGGAGATCAACCTGGCGGTCAAGTTCTACTCGCAGTTCACCCCCACCACCCTGATCGGCAGCGGGCTGCGCTGGTATCGCCTGGCGCAGCCGGGCGGCAAGACCGCCGAGGCCCTGGCGGCCCTGGCTTTCTTCCGTATGTTAGAGACGTTTCTGACCGTGGCCATGGGCCTGGGTTTCTGGCTGGCCAGCAGCGGCGGGGCCAGTGTGCAGGTCAGTGCGGCCTGGCTGGTGGCCCTCATTCTCTTGATTATCCTGGCCTGGATCGGGGTTACCCGCTGGAGCGTGCCGCTCTACCGGGCTTTCAAGGCCCGCGCCGTCTGGCTCGACCGGCCCTGGCTGCGTCCCATTACCCGTCGGCTGGAGAAATTCCTGGTGGCTGTCGCGGCCTACGTCGATATTCCGGCCTGGGATCTGTTCCTGGCGGTGTTCTGGGGGGTGGCCTCGGTGCTGGCCGGAGTGGCCTCCGGGGTCTACGTGGCCCAGGCGGTGGGGATCGACCTGGGGTTTATGCAGATGGGCTGGATCCAGGCGGTGGTGCTGCTGGCGACTCAACTGCCCTTCGCCGTGGCCGGCGGGCTGGGCATTCGCGAAGTGAGCCTGGTGGCGATGTTGGCCGCCTTTGGGGTCAGCGCCGAGCTGACCCTGGCCTATTCGTTCCTGCTGCTGGTGCGCGGCCTGCTGATCAGCCTGCTGGGCGGCCTGACTGAGGCCCTGCGAGCGGCGCGGCTGAAGCAGAGCGGGGAGGCGGGAGCGCTACCGCCTAAGCGAAATGAGTTATAAACCAGTATGGGATTGGATGGGTAGCTACGCTACCCATCCAATCCCATACTGGACTTTAAGGAGTCTCGAATTTGCGCGTTTGTCTGATTTCAGTCGAAATCTTCGCCTGGGGCAAGTATGGCGGGTTTGGGCGGGCCACCCGGCTGATCGGGCGCGAACTGGCCCGGCGCGGGGTGGAGGTGACCGCCGTCATCCCCCGCCGCCAGGATCAAAAGCCGGTCGAGTATCTGGACGGCATCCGGGTGTTGGGCTTCAAGCCGCGTGAGCTGCCCTCCGTCCCCGACCTGTTCTATGGAAACTATTTCACGGTCATTTACGAGAAACCGACTGCAAAATGCCGATCCTGGCAGTGATTGATATCGATCAAGATGGTTAGCTGGTAACATACACGGAGGAGATTCGGAAATGGATAAAAAGAGCTTAATTATGTCGTTGTGCCTGTGCCCTATAGCTATGATGAGCTATCTAATCGGGTTAGCGGCAAATCCATCAACGGGTCAGAGTTCTGATCGAGAAGAAATTTCGCAAATACTCAATGAATATTTTTATCGCAAATATGAAGCCCTTAAAACGAATAATCCTTTCGATTTATCCCGTATTGTTGATAAAAGCAATCCATCTACTTCTCAATGGCTAACATTAGAACAAGATGCAATGGATATGCATCATCTTATATATTCTCAGTGGAATGTTAGGATATTGGAATATGACTTCGATTTTGAAATGACCAATTTTGAAAGTAAAGGCAATTATGCTGTTGTGTCTTTGCTTGAAAATGCGATGGTCAGGTATTCGGATAACCCCGACAATCCATCTTTTATGTATCAGAATCCGCACACCATAAATATGGTAAGGAATAGTGCTGCTTGGAAAATTCTGAATGATACTTATAAAGACAATATGATTGAGTTAATTAAATCGACATCTAAAGAGAAGATCAAGAAGAGCATACAAAGCAATAGAGCTAATAGGAGAGTTTATAAAGAGCAAGTAATACGTCGAGAGCGAGGGGCAAATGATAGTGTGACTGAGAATTGGAAAATAGATGTTTTTACGTACGATCCAAAAGTTGCTTATGAATTTGCCGACCAATACTCAAATTCGGTTGCTCCTGTTCCAGATGCAATCAAAAATATTTCCGGATGGGATAATACCTGGATGTCTTCATATCAATTTATTGATGGTTCAAATGGGGGTGATTGTACAAATTTTGCATCACAAGCTATTTTTCAAGGCACCTCATATACTACCTCGGATACAAACTATTTTTATCCTAATGCAAGTCATAATTCTGATTGGTGGTATTACAAATTTTCAGCGAAGGACAGCCTCCCTTTTGTTCCGGCCGGTTCGCTTCCTTGGATTAGAGTAGGCAAATTGTATGACTTTCTCGTTGGGAATTACCATTCTTATTATGAAGATTATGATCTTAACTGGGTATACAGCGGGCCGGCCGGATACTCGTATGATGATTTATGCGCTGTCAAACCAGGCGACTTGATTTTTATGAAATTGAATAACGATTGGGCTCATACCGTTATGGTGGATTTGGTTGGCTCTTTTACCTGTACAGGGATAAATACCTATGTTGTTGCTCATAGTGCAAATTATTACCGTCGCCCTTTATATGAATACAGCGCTTATGATTGGTATCCTGTAAGGGTTACAAATTACTTCAAGAAGACACTTATTCCACCTTCGGTGAATAGACTTACTTTTTTACCCATTGTCACGAGATCGTCTATTTACGCCAAGTCCCTTGATCCCTACCCCAGCCCGTTGAATTTTGAAGTTAATTCCTACTCCAATAATCCCTATCCTTAATTGAAATCGAGCACCAAGAGGAAATATGCAATCAAAAATATTTTCTTCAATTTCGTTATGCCTATTCGTGTTTCTTTGTAGTTGTTCTCAATCTACGCCAATACAAATAGCTAATGAAAAACTTATATTGAAGGCGACTGAAACTCCAACAAAATACCCTGTATCTATGCCGGAATCTACCCCTGCCCCTCGGTGGGTCAAATACGAAAAAGCTCTCTCCAAAGCTATCATGGGATCCGAAGGCTATATCTGCGAATGGGAAATTTACGGTGTATCAGATAACAAAGTGTATGTTTGGGCCTTGTGCGAATCCCCCGCTCCTTGGGGATCAAAAGCAAGCATGCCCCTGGTCATTGTTCTATCAGATAATGGACAAATCGCTTCAGTAGACATGAATTGTAAAAGTCCCGTCTCTTCCCCTGCCTTGATTAAAACCTGTTTCCCGCCTCCTATTCAACCTACGATGTTATCAGAGCCATTTATGAAATCTACTGCACCACAACAGAGTATCGCCGCACGCCGCACCAGCCATGGCCCGCCATTGTTAGTTATACAAGGTACGCCACTGCCCTAAGTAAACAACTTGATGTTGGTAATTTTTTCCTGCTGAATAAAACCGGTCAGATCGTCCTCCTGTCGCCAGATGGCGGGGCGATAGGAACCTATTTGGTGCCAGAAATGTGACAAACCCAGGATTATCAAGTTGTACAATATCGAAAATGATCTCGAGGAGTTCTCACATTGCGCGTTTGTCTGATTTCAGTCGAAATCTTCGCCTGGGGCAAG
>CAYQDU010000052.1:0-23527 GCA_964416275.1 uncultured Anaerolinea sp.
CTGTGGCGCTCTGCGAGCGCCTTCAGAAAGAGATATTGCGTGGATTTTGTCGCACTTCGTGCGACAAAATCCACGCAATATCTCTCTTCCCAGGCGAGCGAAGCTCGCCAAGCGAAGCTCGCCAGTCACGCGCCGCCACGGTTGCGTGGGGAGCTACCGCCAGACATTTCCCCAAAATATAAGAAAAATTCTCGCCTGTGGCGGTATACGCAGGGTTCTGCGGTCGGCATAGCCGGCCGCAGAACCCTGCGTATACCCTCTTTTCCGGCGAAGCCGCGGAAATCACGGCCATATTTAACGATGGTATAATTTTTTGGGGGGGCAGGATACCCCCAGGTCAGAAAGATTCCCGGTTGCTATTCAATAAAATGGAGGAAAAATGAATACATGCTATCGAATAGTAGTCGCCTTTCTGGTAGCGGCGCTGTTGATGGGCGCAGTAGCCGTTCCGGCCAGCGCCGGGCCGCTGCGCACGAAAGGGGTCGTAGTGGCAATCGGCGATCCGGGCCGGGTGCCGGGGCTGCGCTCCATCTGCCGCAGCGCCATCTTGACGATAGGAGAGGTCACCTACCGGGGCAAAGTCACCTATGGCGGGGTGAATAAATGCCGGATCGCCTTCAAACACATCCCGGCCGATTCGGGCCTGGCGACGATCACCATCCTGGGGGCGAAATCGGTGGTGACCGGCCAGAAGGAAATCTACGTTGGCTCGATTCTGCCTTACCCGGTCACATACTGGTATGCCGGGGTGATCCCGCTGCAATGGCCGTCATCGGTGCGGCCCTGAGGGCGGTCGGATAATTGAGGGTGTGTGAGCGGAGAGCCAGTCTCCCCGCTTACACACCCTCTATTCTAGGGTTTCGGGAGGTCGCCAGACGAAGGGCTGCGAATAGAGCAGCACCCGGAAGCCCAGCTTTTCCAAGATCGGGCGGCTCATCGGGCTAGCGTCTACGGTCAGGAAGCGCACGCCGCGCGCCCGGGCCTCCTGGGCGCGGGCGGCTACCAGGGCGGTGTACAGCCCCTGGCCGCGATACGCTGGCAGGGTGGCCCCGCCGAACAGATCGGCAAACGATTTGCCGGGGTGGTAGTAAATCCAGGCCGCGCTCACCGGCAGTTTGTCCACGTAGGCCAGGAATATCCCCATATTCTGCGGCCGTTCCAGCCAATCGCTGCGCAGCGCCCGGCCCAGATCGTCGTGCGGCTCTTGCCAAACAGCCTCTAAGATGCGCACGATGTGGTGGATGTCGTCTGGATCGGTCAACCGCTGCACCGCCGCCGGTATGGGCTGCCACAATACCGCCGGGGCCTGCTCCAGGTCCAGCGCGGCCAGGGCCTCGCGTTCTTCGGCGAAGAAGCCGTGGGCCAGCAGGCGCGCTTTCAGGCCGGGCGGCGTGTCGTGGTCGAAGACCTTCCACTCGAACGAGCCCCCCGTAGGGCGAAAATGCGCGATCTGGGCCTGGATGGCCTCGTCCAACGTGTCGTCCGGCAGGTGGGTATACAGCACCCAGCCGGCGTGCGGGCTGTCCGGCCCGGCGTCGAAGACGGTCAGACCGGGCAGCTTGTGCATTTGTCCCCCCTCCGGGGGCGGGTCGATGCGCATTTCCGCGTCGTACAGGGCCAATAGTTCTTGGTCGGTCAGGGGCATATTCTTCCTCGGAAATTGGATATGTGGGGAGGTTGGGCGTGGGCGCAGCCCACGCCCCCCCCCAAAAATTAGCGGGTCTGTAAATATTCTTGCAGGGCCACCGCGTTATTGTATGCTTCATCGCGGGCAGCATAGAGCAGGGTCAAGGGGCCGGCCTGGGCCATCTGGCGCAATTCCTCAACCTGCGGGCTGCCGGCCAGCTCAGCAAAATAGCGCCGCTTGAATTCGGGCCATTTCTGTACATCGTGACGAAACCACTGGCGCAGGGCGGTGGAGGGGGCTACCTCCTTCAGCCATGCGTCGATGGCGGCCTGCTCCTTCTTCAGCCCGCGCGGCCACAACCGGTCTACCAACACCCGCCGCCCGTCGCCTGGCGTGGGCGGCTCGTACACCCGCTTGATTTGCACACTGAAATCGGTCTTCATGCTGCTGCGGCAGTTCTCCACGCAACATCTCTTTCTGAAGGCGCTTGCAGAGCGCCATGCCTGTCCCACGGTTTAATGGGGCGGCACCTGCTGCCCCTCCTGACCAAATTGTACCTTAAACCGATTGCCGAAAGTTGAAACCTGGATGATAATCTGCTCCGAGGTGACCCCATGCGTTTTGACGACTTGAACTGGATAGACGTAGAAAATTACCTGCAGGGCGACGACCGCCTGATGCTGGTGATCGGCTCGTGCGAACAACACGCTTACCTGAGCCTGCTGACCGATGTGAAGATTCCCCTGGCCCTGGCCGACGCCGCCAGCGAACAAACCGGGGTCTTAGTGGCCCCGCCGCTGAACTTCGGCAGCTCGCCTTATTTTTTGGATTATCCCGGCACGCTCAGCCTGCGTATCGCGACCCTGCTGGATGTGGTGGAAGACCTGCTGCGCTCGGCCTACCGGCACGGTTTTCGGCGCATCCTGGTGTTGAACGGTCACGGTGGCAATGATGGGGCCAGGGCCCGCCTGTATGAAGCGGCGAATGATCTGCCCGGCCTGCGCCTGGCCTGGTACGCCTGGTGGCAGGCCCATTCGGTAGTTGAAGCTGCCCAGCGGCATGAATTGAAGCCCTCGCACGCCAGCTGGCTGGAGGCCTTCCGCTTCGTGCAGGTGGCTGAGATGCCCTCCGAACCCAAGGCCCCGCCGCGCGTGCCGGGGCTGATGGGTGCAGCCGAAACCCGCCAGGTGTACGGCGACGGCAACTTCGGCGGCCCTTACCGGGTGGATGATGCTATCATGGATGAACTGTTCGCCGCCGCCCTGCAAGACGTGCTGACCCTGCTCCAGTTTGAGTAGAGTCCTGTTGCTAACCCTGCAAGATAACTTCGGCTCTTCCGCCAAAGGCGGGGTTTGACCTATAGTTGGGGGGTTTGCGGGTGGCGCAGTCACCCGCAAACCCCCAACTATAGAAATTTTCCCGGCCAGGCCGGAAGAACCCTAAATTTTTGATACAATCGAGTATCTATCATCTTGACGAGGTAAAAACACATGCCCAAGAAACAAATCGTCGTATCGGAGAAAGCGCCTAAGGCCATTGGCCCGTATTCTGTAGCCACCCGCTTTGGCGAACTGGTGTTTGCTTCCGGCCAGTTGGGGCTGGACCCGGCCACCGGCAATCTGGTCGATGGCGGGGTGGAGGCCGAAACCCGCCAGGCCATGACCAACCTTCAGAACGTGTTGGAAGCCGCCGGGGCCGGGCTGGCGACGGTGCTGAAGACCACCATCTTCCTGCGCGATATGGCCGACTTTGCCAAAGTCAACGCAGTGTACGGCGAATTCTTTCCGGCTAACCCGCCGGCCCGCTCCACCATCCAGGTGGCGGCCCTGCCCAAGGGCGGCGCGGTGGAGATCGAAGCTCTGGCATGCCGGGAGAGCTGATCCTGCTGGTAGACGATGAGCCGAACATCGTCCAACTGGCGCGCCTGTATCTGGAGCGGGAGGGCTACCGGGTAGCGGCGGCAGGCGATGGGGCCGCCGCCCTGCGCGAAGTCGAGCGGCTCAAGCCGGCCCTGGTGACATTGGATTTGATGCTGCCCGAACTGGACGGCCTGGAAGTCTGCCGCCGCCTGCGGGCCGACCGGAACGAAGTCCCCATCCTTATGCTCACCGCCCGCGACGAGGATATTGACAAGATCGTGGGCCTGGAACTGGGCGCCGACGACTACCTGACCAAGCCCTTCAACCCGCGCGAGATGGTGGCGCGGGTCAAAGCCATCCTGCGGCGGGGGGCGCGCCCGCCCGGTGAGCCGGGCCGGGCTGCCCTGCATGTGGGCGACCTGGTGATCGACCCCGGCAGCCGGGAGGTGACCGCCGCCGGCCAGCCGGTCGATTTGCGCGCCCAGGAGTTCGATCTACTGCTGGCCCTGGCCGAGCATAAGGGCCTGGTGTTGAGCCGGGAGCAGCTCTTGGAGCGCGCCTGGGGCTATGAATATTACGGCCCCTCGCGCACGGTAGATGTACACGTCGGTCATCTGCGCCGCAAGCTGGCCGGCAGCGCCGTGCGGATCGAAACCGTCACCGGGGTGGGGTACAAACTGGTGGTCTGATGCTATCCTCACTGCGCGCCCGCCTGTGGTTGTCCTATTTTCTGATCGTGGGAGTGGTCGTTCTGGTCTCTGGGTTGGCCCTGGTGGTCTATCTGCTGCGCAACCCGGCCGCCGACCGGCGCGAAGTGCAGCGTCTGCGCCTGGTGGCGGGCATCATCGTTCAGCGCCGGCCAGTCTTCAACGCCTTCGATGGCCTGGCTCCTGGTCCGCGCCTGGCTGAAGCTGCCCAGCGGGCCGACGCCGCCTTCGATATCCGGGTGGCGATGTTCGACGCCCAGGGCAGCCTGATCGTTGATTCGCGCGCCGATCAGTCCGCCGCATTCCCCGCCTGGGACGATCTGCGCCGCCCGCTGCGGCCCAACCTGCCCTCCTACCGCGATGCGGCCGGGGTGCAGTGGCTGTATGTCCTTTCCCCAATGGAGAGCGGCAATTATCTGCTGGTGGCTGTGCAGCGGCCTCGCCTACCGCTGGGCATGCTGTGGCGGGACGAATTTGCAAGCCTGTTCCTGCGCATCCTGGGGATGGCGCTGGCGCTCTCGCTGCTGATGGCGCTGTGGGTGGGGCGCTGGATCGAAAGGCCCTTGCAGCGTTTGGCCGAGGCCGCCCAGGCCCTTCCGGCCGCCCTGACCGGCGGGGAGTTCCATCCTATTCCGCTGCAAGGCCCGCGGGAAGTGCGCGCCATGGCGGCCGCTTTCAACGATATGGCCGGGCGGCTGCAGGCCAGCCAGCGCGCCCAGCGCGACCTGATCGCCAACGTCTCGCACGACCTGAAAACCCCGCTCACTTCCATCCAGGGCTTTGCCCAGGCCATCCTCGACGGCGCGGCCGACGACCCGGCTGCTCGCCAGCAGGCCGCCCAGGTGATCTACAGCGAGGCCGGGCGGATGCATCGCATGGCGCTGGACTTGCTCGACCTGGCCCGCATGGATGCCGGAACGTTCAGCTTCGAGCGCGCCCCGCTGGCCCTGGATGATTTGCTGCGCGATGTAACCCAAAAGCTGGCCCCGCAGGCCCGCCAGGCCGGGGTGGCCCTGAGCTACACCGGCGGCCCGCTGGGGTCGATCACCGGCGACGCCGACCGGCTGGCCCAGGTCTTTTCCAATTTGGTGGATAACGCGCTCAAATTCACCCCGGCCGGGGGGCAGGTGCAGCTCTCGGCCCGGCGCTCCGGGGCGTGGGTGGAAGCGCAGGTGGAAGACAGCGGCCCCGGCCTGGCCCCCGATGAACTGGAGCGCATCTTTGAACGCTTCTACCAGGCCGATAAGGCCCGCTCTGGCGGGCGGCGCGGGGCCGGGCTGGGCCTGGCGATTGCCCGCCAGATCGTCCAGGCGCATGGCGGCAGCTTGCAGGCCGCCAACCGGGCCGGCGCGCCCGGCTGCGTCTTTACCGTCCGCCTGCCGCTGGATCGATAGGGCGGATTTCGACCGCCGATGAGCGTCTGTATGCCGCGTATATCCATCATCGTCCCCTGTTATAACGAGCAAGATACGATCCACCTGCTGCTGGAGGCCGTGCTGGCCCAGACCTTCCCGGTATCCGATCTGGAGGTGGTGATCGCCGACGGCCTTTCGACCGACCACACCCGCCAGCGGGTGGCCGAATTCCAGGCCGCTCATCCCGAGTTACAGGTGCGGTTGGTAGACAACCCCAAACGCAACATTCCGGCCGGGCTGAACTGCGCCATCGCCGCCGCCCGCGGTGTTATCCTGGTGCGGATGGACGCCCACGCCGCCCCCCGGCCCGATTATGTGGCCCGCTGTGTGCAGGCGTTGGAGGCCGGGCGAGGGGCTAACGTGGGCGGGGTATGGGAAATCCGCCCGCGGGACGGCAGTTGGCCGGCGCGGGCTATCGCCGCCGCCGCCGCCCATCCCCTGGGCGTGGGCGACGCCCACTACCGCCACGCCGCCGCCTCCGGCGAGGTCGATACGGTGCCGTTTGGCGCATTCGAGCGCCGCCTGATCGAACAGATCGGCCCGTATGACGAAAACCTGCTCACCAACGAGGATTACGAATTCAATGTGCGCATCCGCCAATCGGGGCGCAAGGTGTGGCTCGACCCGGCCATCCGCTCGATCTACTACGCCCGGCGCACCTTTGGCGAGCTGGCCCGTCAGTATTGGCGCTATGGTTTCTGGAAAGCGCGCATGCTGCGCCGCTATCCGGCAACCATCCGCTGGCGGCAGGCCCTGCCCCCGGCGTTTGTGGTTAGCCTGCTGGTTCTGCTGGCCCTGGCCCCCTGGGTTTCCGCCGCGCGCTGGATATTCGTGATAGAATCGATCACCTACGTTTTGATCTTGATTGTGGCGAGTCTACGCTTAGCCCGGCGACAACGGGATTGGGCGTTAGCGCCTGGCGTTCCTCTGGCAATTGCCACCATGCACCTTGCCTGGGGGAGCGCATTTTTATGGAGTATGATCGTTCGATGAATGCCGTTAAACAGAATGTTCGAGTGCATCACTGGCAGTTCCGGGTGGGGGAGCGGCGCACAATCCTTTTATTGGGTGACTTATTTGTGGGAATGGTTTCACTGGCGTTGGCCCTGTATATCTGGGGGGTGAGCGAGCGTTTTACTGGCTTTTCGCTGGATTTCATCCAAAAGCGGGTCCCGTTTTGGTTTTTCTTCCTGCCGCTGATCTGGTTGATCTTCATGGTCGAGCTGTACGACGTGCATCGCTCGGCCGACTGGCGGCAGACAGTGCGCGGGGTGGCGGCCGCGGTGGTGGTTGGGCTGGTGCTGTACCTGGTGCTGTATTTCTATTACGTCAACCCGCCCCATTCGCTGCTGCCCCGGCGCGGCGTCGCCACGTTCGTGGTCTGCGTCTCGCTGCTGACTCTGCTGTGGCGCTGGCTGTATATCCGCATCTTCACCAACTCGCAGTTTATGCGCCGGGCGCTGTTAGTGGGCGGCGGGCGCACCGGCGAGCTGCTGCTGCGGGCTTTCAACGGTTTGAAAGCCCCGCCTTACGTGCTGGCCGGGATCGTGGATGACGACCGCAGCAAGCTTGGAGCGATGATCGAGGGCCACCCGGTCATCGGGACGGGCGACCAGCTTTTGGCCCTGATCGACGAGCATAGCGTTTCGGATGTGATCGTCGCGATCACCGGCGAGATGCAGGGCCACCTGTTCCAGGCCCTGTTGGACGCACAGGAAATGGGGGCCGAGATCGTGCGCATGCCCACAGCTTACCAGGAGCTCCTGGGCCGGGTGCCGATCCTCTCGCTGGAGGCGAACTGGATTCTGCGCTCGTTCGTCGATGAGGTGCGGGTGAGCGGGTTCTATCTGTTGGGCAAGCGCCTGATGGACATCGTCGGCGGGATCGTGGGCAGCCTGGCGATGCTGGCCCTGCTGCCTTTCATCGGCCTGGCGACCCTGATCGACGACGGCTGGCCGATCTTTTACGCCCAGACCCGCCTGGGGCGCGGCGGCCAGTGCTACCGCATCATCAAATTCCGCACGATGCGCAAAGACGCCGAACCCGACGGCCGCCCGCGCTGGGCCACCGAGGACGATGAGCGCGCCTTTCGGGTGGGGCGCTTCCTGCGCAAAACCCACCTCGATGAGCTGCCCCAATTCATCAACGTGTTGAAAGGCGAAATGAGCCTGGTGGGGCCGCGCTCCGAGCGCCCGGAGCTGGTCGAATATTTCCAAAAGCACATCCCCTTCTACCGCGCTCGCCTGCTGGTCAAACCCGGCATCACGGGTTGGGCGCAGGTCAATTATGGCTACGCTGCCACAATTGACGAAACCATCGTCAAATTGGAATACGATCTATACTACATCAAGCGCCGCAGCCTGCTGATGGACATCGTGATTTTGCTGCGCACCCCGGCCACGGTGCTTGGATTGCGAGGTCGTTAACCCATGCCGCGCCTGTTCTTACGCAGCCGCCTGCTGATTGTGGCGGATTTTGCCCTGATCGTGGTCGCCAGCCTGGGGGCGTTTGCCCTGCGTACAGACCTGGGGCCGCTGTTTCTGTTCTACCTGCCGCAAGCCCTGTGGTTGACGGGCATCTCACTGCTGGTTATGCCGGTGGTGTTCTATATCTTTGGGCTGTACCGCCGGCTGTGGGTCTACGCCAGCGTGCAAGAACTGAAGCTGATCGTCGCCACCGTCTCAGCTTCTTCAGTGATGGTATCGATCATCATCGTGGTGCTGCGGGCGATTCAGAAACTGCCCTATTTCCCACGCAGCACCTTGCCGATCCAATGGCTGCTGCTGCTGATCCTGATTGGCGGGCTGCGCTTTTTGCTGCGCGTTCTGGCCGAGAGCCGCCAGGAGCCGGTGGATGGCCTGGGCGGCCAGCGCCGGGTGCTGATCGTAGGCGCCGGAGACGCCGGGGCCCTGGTGGTGCGCGAGATGCAGAAGAACGCCGTTTTGCGCCTCAAACCGGTGTGTTTCCTGGACGACGACCCCGATAAGCAGCGCCAGATTATTCACGGCGTGCCGGTGGTTGGTACGCTCGATGACATGGCCCGCACGGTGGCGATCCGGCGCATCCAGGAAGTGATTATTGCCATTCCCAGCGCACCGGGCCGGGTGATCCGCCAGGTGGCCGAAGCCTGCCGGGCGCGCAGCATCCCCTTCCGTACCATGCCCGGCATCTACGAGCTGATCGGCGGCAAGGTGAGCGTCAACCGCCTGCGCGAAGTTGAAATCACCGACCTGCTGCGGCGTGAACCGGCCCGCATTGACGACAGCTTGATTGGCGCCAGCCTGAGCGGTCGGCGATTGCTGGTGACCGGCGCGGGCGGCTCGATTGGCCGCGAACTGTGCCGCCAGATTGCCCGCTGGATGCCCGCCTCGCTCTTGCTGCTCGGTCATGGCGAAAACAGCATCTTTGAAACCCTGCTGGAAATTGAGGAAAACTTCCCCGGCCTGCCGGTCATTCCCATCATTGCCGATATTCGCGACCGCGACCGGCTGGACGTAGTTTTCGATCAGCAGCGCCCGCAGGTGGTCTTCCACGCCGCGGCCCACAAGCACGTGCCGCTGATGGAAGTCAACGTCGAAGAAGCCATCACCAATAACGTATTAGGCACGCGCAACGTGGTAGACGTATGCCTGAACGCCGGCGTTGAGCGCATGGTGTTGATCTCGACCGATAAGGCCATCCGCCCGAACAGCGTGTATGGGGCTACCAAGCGCATGGCTGAGCTGCTGGTGCTGGACGCCGCCCACCGGTCGGGGATGCCCTTCTCGGTGGTGCGCTTTGGCAACGTGCTGGGCAGCCGGGGCAGCGTCATCCCGATCTTCAAGCGCCAGATCGCTCGCGGCGGCCCGGTAACGGTAACGCACCCGGATATGAAACGCTATTTCATGACCATCCCCGAAGCGGTGCATCTGGTCTTGCAGGCCGCAGCCATGGGCCAGGGCGGAGATGTTTTTGTGCTGAATATGGGCGAGCAGGTGCGCATCCTCGACCTGGCCGAAGACCTGATCCGCCTATCGGGGTTAGAACCGGAGCGCGATATCGAGATCGTCTTCACCGGTATTCGCCCCGGCGAGAAGCTGAGCGAAGAACTGTGGGATAAGTGGGCGCAGTACGAACCCACCCGCCATCCGGATATTGTGCTGCTGGCAAGCGAAGACCTGATGAGCGGCGACGCTCTGCACCAGGCGGTGCAGGAGTTGATCCACCTGGCGCGGGAGGGCGACACCCCGGCCATCGTGGATATTCTGGATACCTGTATCCCGCAGGCTACGGTGCGCTGCGCCCCGCCGCCCGACATGACCTCCGTCATCTGACTCTATTTTGTCTTCAAGGGTTTGCAATTGGCTGCGCGAGCTGTAAAACCCCCGAAGACAAAACCCATAAAAGCAAACGCTGCTGTATGCCTGAAATCTCTGCCGCCGAGTGGCGAAATTTTATCGACAAATATCCCAACGCGCATGTGCTGCAAACTCCGGAATGGGGGGCGTTAAAGGCCGGGTTTGGCTGGCAGCCGGCGCGCCTGGTGAGCGAAACGGGGCGGGCCGGGGCGCAGGTGTTGTTCCGCAGCCTGCCCCTGGGGTTCAGCGTGGCGTACATCCCCAGAGGTCCGCTGGGCGACGAGGCCGGTTGGCCGGAGCTGTGGGCCGAGGTAGACGCCCTGTGCCGGCGCCGCCGGGCGGTGTTCCTCAAAGTTGAGCCAGACCAGTGGGAAAGCGCGGGCTGCCAGCCGCCGCCGGGCTTCAGCCTGGGCAGCCAGGATGTGCAGCCCGCCCGCACTTTGCTGATCGACCTGACCGGCGGCGAGGAAGCCGTGCTGGCCCGTATGAAGCAAAAGACCCGCTATAACATCCGCCTGGCGCTCAAGAAAGAAGTCGTCGTACATCCCAGCAGCGACCTGGCGACGTTCCATCGCATGATGCTTGTCACCGGCCAGCGGGATGGGTTTGGGGTTCACAGCCGGGCGTATTACGAGCGCGCCTACCAGCTTTTTCACGGGCGGGGCGAGTGCGAACTGCTGCTGGCCGAATACCAGGGCCAGCCGCTGGCGGCGATCATGGTGTTCGGGCGCGGTTCGCGGGCCTGGTATTTCTATGGCGCGTCTTCCGACGAGCAGCGTGAACGCATGCCCACCTACCTGCTGCAATGGGAGGCCATGCGCTGGGCGCGCTGCTGCGGCTGCACCCAGTACGACCTGTGGGGCGTGCCAGATGCTGACGAGGCCACCCTGGAGGCTGGTTTCCTCGAGCGCAGCGGCGGCCTGTGGGGGGTCTACCGCTTCAAGCGCGGTTTCGGCGGTGAGCTGCGCCGGGCCTGTGGGCCGTGGGATCGCATTTATCACCCGCTTTTATACGCCCTGTATCGGTTGTGGGCCAGCCGGCGCGGTGCTAAGGACGGGAAAAACTGAGCCATGGCGTCTGGTCGTATTGAGTGGATGGCTTGGCCGCCGCAGGCGGGCGCAGCCTGGAACGCGTGCATCGCCGGGCTGCCTGGCAGCCATATCCTGCAGACCTGGGAGTGGGCGGCGCTTAAGGCGCGGGTAGGTTGGCGAGCCTGGCCGCAGACCTGGCAGGATGAGGGCGGCCGGGTTATGGCGGCGGCTATGGTCTTGCAGCGCCCGATTCCGATTGGCGGGCTGGCCGCCCGCCTGAGCGTGCTGTACGCGCCGCGCGGCCCGCTGCTGGATTGGGCCGACGCCCCGCTGCGCCGCCGGGTCCTGGCCGACCTGGCCGCCTGGGCCCGCCGCCAGGGGGCTATCTTCCTCAAGATCGACCCTGATGTGTGGCTGGACCGCGGCGTTCCCGGCGCGGCCGACGATCAGCCCGCCGCCGGCCAGCCTGTGCTGGCCGACCTCAAACAATCTGGCTGGCGCTTCTCGGCCGATCAAATCCAATTCCGCAATACGGTCTTGATCGACCTGACCCCCGACCTGAACGCCCTGCTGGCGAACATGAAGCAAAAAGCACGCTATAACCTGCGCTTGGCCGAACGTAAAGGCGTGACCATACGCCCGGCCGCCCTGGCCGATCTGCCGCTCCTGTATCGCATGTATGCCGAGACCTCGGCCCGCGATGGTTTTGTGATCCGCGAGGCCGATTATTACCTGGGGCTGTGGACGACGATGATGCAGGCCGGGTTGGGCGAGCCATTGTTGGCCGAGGTGGACGGCCAGGCCGTGGCCGGGGTGGTGATTTTTCGTTTTGGCGGGAAAGCCTGGTATATGCACGGCATGTCGCTCCCGGCCCACCGCGAGAAGATGCCCAATCACCTGCTGCAATGGGAAGCCATGCGCCGGGCCAGGGCCGCCGGCTGCCATACCTACGATCTGTGGGGCGCGCCAGAGGTGTTCGACGAAAGCGATTCGCTGTGGGGCGTGTATCGCTTCAAGGAGGGGTTGGGCGGGCAGGTCTACCGCGGCCTGGGGGCCTGGGATTTGCCCGTGCGCCCTGGCTTCTACCGCCTGTACACCCAAATCCTGCCGCGCATCCTGAACGTGATGCGCCGCCGCGGCAACGCTCGCACCCGCGAACTGGTTTCCGCTGGAGACGAATAGATATGGGGCTTCCTGGATGCCGCCTCATGTATAACCGTGGCGTAGCCTATGGCGCTCTTGCGAGCGCCTGAGAAAGAGATATTCCGGGGATTTTGGGGTCGAAAGACGACAAAATCCCCGGCTGCACATCTTCAGGCTTCACAGGAAGAGTTGCTCTATTGAGGGTTTGTCGGATGGCGTAGCCATCCGACAAACCCTCAATAGAGAGCAACTCTCGCTTTTGGCGGAGGAGTCAAAATACAAGAAAAGGAGATGACCCGATGAAAAATATCCCTCGTCTGCGATTCGCGCTGCTGCCCACCCCGGTGGAAGATATGCCGCGCCTTTCGACGGCCCTGGGAGGGCCGCGCCTGCTGGTCAAGCGCGACGATCAGACCGGCCTGGCCCTGGGCGGCAATAAGACCCGCAAGCTGGAGTATTTGCTGGCCGAAGCCCAGGCTCACGGCGCCCGCACCCTGATTACGGCCGGGGCAATCCAATCGAACCACTGCCGCCAGACGGCGGCCGCAGCCGCCCGGCATGGCTTCGCCTGCAAGCTGGTGCTGTACAGCCCCTTTGCCGGCGATCCCATCCCCGACGGGCGCGAACCAGCCAGCGGCAATCTGCTGCTGGATGACCTGCTGGGGGCCGAGGTCGTGTGGACCAGCCGCCCGGAGCGTGACGCCACCCTCAAGGCTGCCTTCCAGGCCGCCTGGGACGCCGGCGAGCGGCCCTACCTGATTCCGTATGGCGGCTCCAGCCCTACCGGGGCGGCCGGGTATGCTTTTGCCATGCAAGAGCTGGTCGAGCAGGGCGTGCAGGCCGATTGGATCGTCTTCCCCTCCTCATCGGGCGGGACGCATGCCGGGCTGGCTGTAGGAGCGCGCCTGTTCGGTTTCCAGGGCAAGGTGCTGGGCATCAGCGTGGATGAGACCCACGCCGCGCTGACCGAACGCGTGGCCCACCTGGCCGGCGAGACGGCCGAGCTGTTGGGTGAAAAGCAGACTTTCGCGCCGCAGGATATTTGGGCTAACGCCGATTACCTGGGCGGCGGCTATGGGGTGTTGGGCGAAGGCGAGCGCCAGGCGGTCCGGCTGTTCGCCCGCCAGGAGGCGCTGCTGCTCGACCCGGTGTATACCGGGCGGGCCGCCGCCGGGATGATCGACCTGATCCGCAAGGGGTTTTTCAGTAAAGACCAGACCGTGCTGTTCTGGCACACGGGCGGCACACCAGCCCTGTTTGCCCACAAGTACCAGGCGCTCTAAGTCTTTTTGGGGAGTGGCAAGCTTCGCGGGCCTGAAAAGTGGTTAACAGGGTGTTTGGTCGCACGGAGTGCGACTAAACACCCTGAATATTTCTTTTTGAGGGCGCTCGGAGAGCGCCGTACTGGCTCCACAGTTTAGTGGGGTGGTCTCTGGGGCGCAGCCCCACAGCTCCCAAAAATATAGGGGATGATGGGCGGAGCAGCCACCCATCATCCCCTATAGTCATCATCCAAGATAGCGACTTTCAGGGCTTCAGCCCGATGATCTCGAAGACCCGCACGGGTTGGCTCTTGCCTTTTGCCAGGATCGGCTCGACCGGACGAGCGATAATCCGGTCTTCGACAAAGGCAAAGGCGGCTTCGGTAATGAGAATCTGGTTGGCGGCCGAATTCTCCTGCACCCGCTTGGCGGTGTTCACGCTGTCGCCGATAGCGGTGTACTCCATGCGTTTTTCGGTGCCGACCAGGCCCAACACTGCATCGCCAAAGTGGATCCCGGCCCCAAAGGCCAGGTGTTGTTCGGGGGGCAGTTCGTAAATCAGGCGTTGGACGGCCGCCCGGATTCCCAGGGCAGATTTGACGGCTCGCAGTACGTGGTCGGGCTGGGGGATGGGAGCGTTGAACCAGGCCATCACCGCGTCGCCCATGAACTTGTCGATGGTGCCTTCCTGCATCAAGACCGCCTCGGCCGCCGCGGCCAGGTAGCGGTTGAGGATCGCCACCAACTGCTCTGGGGCCAGGCGCTCGCTGAAATGGGTGAACCCGCGGATGTCGGCAAACAGGGCGGTAATGCTGGAGCGCTTGCCGCCCAGGGCCAGTTGATCGGGGTCGAGCTGGCTGATGATGGTAGGCGACACCATGCGCTCGAACAGGCGGCGCTGGGCCTCCAGGCGCTTTTTTTCGGTCAGGTCGTCTACCACAATGGCGACGCCCTGGGTGGATTGATCGGCGTCTTTGAGCGGCGAGAAGTTCAGACTGAGCGAAAGATGGCCCCGCCCGGTCAATTGTACGTTGATCTCCTGGCCCACAATCGAATGGTCGGTGCGGCTAACCTCTTCCATCTCTTGATAGATGGCGGCGGTAGCCTGGTCGCCAATCAGCGGGCAAAGCACTTCTTCCAGGCTGTAACCGATCACATTCTGCCCGGTCTGGCCGAGGATGTTTTGAGCCGCCCGGTTGCACAGCGAGATGCGGCGTTCCAGGTCGGCGGTGATGACCCCGCTGGCGATGGAGGCAAAGACATTATCCATCAGGTTCTTCAGCTCGGTCACCTCGGCCAGGGTGCGGCGCACCGATGCGAACAAGCGCGCATTCTCCAGGGCCACCGCGGCGTGGTTGGCAAAGGTCATCAGCAGGTCGCGCTCGCCTTCCATGAAGATACCGGCGTGGATGCGGTTATCGACGTAGATTACACCGGTCAGCTCGCCTTTGACCTTGAGCGGCACGCATAGGATCGAGCGCAGGTTGTAGATGATGATGCTTTCCTGGCTGCCAAAACGTGGGTCTTCCTGGGCGTTGGTGGTCAGCACCGGCTGACCCTCGCTGACCACCCGTTGGATTACGGTGCGGCTGAGAGCGAACTCCGATGGGTCGAGCGACTCCTGTTCGAAGTTGCGAGCAATGCGGGTCACAAATTCGCCTTGCTCGTCGCGCAGCATGAGGAAGCCCCGCTCGGCTTTTGCCAGGCGGATGATATTATCCATCACGATGCGCAGCACTTCGTCCAGCTCGAGGGTTGAATTGATCGCCTGGATGACATCGGTCAGTGCAGATTGTCGCTCGGTTGTTACGGCCATGCAGATCAGTTTCCTCTCCGTCGGTAGTCGATGGAGCGCTCGCCGGGCGCCTGGAAGCGAGCCAGCAGGCGCTCGAAGACGGCACGAATAGACAGGCGTTTCAACTGGCTGGCCGACTGGCGAGCTACTTCCAGGTTAGCCGGGGCCGGGCTAAAGGTGCCGATCTGATATTCGCGCACCAGGCGGGCGGCCGGGTCCTGGGCGGCCGGCAGGCGCTGGCCCAGGGCGGCGGCGCGCTCGGCCGGGGTGTCGTCGCGGGCCGGCGGCTGGCCGATCCGGTTCAGGGCATGGTTGATCTCGTGATAGGCTTTGGCTAACTGCGGCAGCCGGGCCTGGCGAGACCAGCGCTTCAGAAAGCGCGGCGGACGCACGCCGATCTTAATCAGGGCCGTTTCGAGCAGCACAGGCAGCGGCGGCAAGCGCAATACCCGTCCCACGGGACGGCTTTCCGCCTGGCGAGCCAGTTTTTGAACGATCTCCGGTGGGCGAATGCCGCTGCGGATCAGGGCGCGCTCCACCAGCAGGGGGGCGGCAGGCAGACCCAGGAATGGCAGCAGGCGGGCGGCGGCCAGCAGCAGCAGGATCACGCCAGCCAGGATCGCCGCAATCCAGTATACCACGTTCAGCCGGTTTTGTTCCGGGCCGGCGGCGGGGGCCGGCGCCGGGCGGTCATCCGGGTTGCCATCTCCCTGGTCGAGGTTATTGATCGGGTTATTGGGGGCCAGGCTGTTCTGCGGGCTGGAGAGATCGGCGTTGACCAGGCGCAGGATGTCGGGCTGGGCGGCGGTTGGCTCGAACTCGACCCAGCCGATGGTGGGAAAGTAGACTTCGGGCCAGGCGTGAGCATCTTTCTGGCGCACGATATAGGTAAGCTGGTCGTCGCGGAAGCTTTGCAGGGTTTCGTCGCTGATCTGTTCGCCTTGCGCGTAACCGATGGCCCAGCGGGCCGGGATGCCCAGCGAGCGCAGCATCACGATCTCGGCCGACGAATAGTAGTTGCAAAACCCTTTTTTTAGATCGAACAGAAACCAGTCGATAGGTTCCTGGTTGGGCGGCGGCGTCTCCTCGATCTCCTGCACATAGGTCATGTTGCTGCGCAGCCAGTCGGTGATGGCGGCGGCCTTATCATAAGGCGTTTCTTTCCCGGCGGTGATCTCCTCAGCTAACCGGCGGGTGCGCGGCGTGATTGTATCGGGAAGCTGCAAATAGCGCTCCCGGATGTAATCGGGGTAATCCGTCCCGGCCAGGCGTAACTGCTCGATGGTCGGGGCGCTGAGCGAAGCGTTGACCTGATAGGTCTCGCCGGGGTTGACCGCCGGAGAAGAGATGAACGAGGCAATATCCTGCGAGCCATCCGAATTATTGGCGTATTGCACCGTCCCTTCCCGGTCTACCCACAGCGGCTGGGAGGGGGTGAACAGGGTGCCCATGTAAACCGTGCTGATGATCTCGAACGTGCCGATCCAGCGGCCTAAGCCTTGCAAGACGATCAATTCGCTGGTGTCTGGGTTATAGTTGTAGTTGGTATTGATGTTGCTGTACCACTGACCATTGGCATATTGATCGAAGGTGCGGGCGCGCCAGTAGAAGCGCACGCCGGGCGGCACATCCAGGGGGGCGTGGGCTACGAAGATCTGGGTATTGGTCAGCTTTGTGCCGCGGCCCAGCACGGCGTTGTTGCCATACACCGGGCTGTAGATGGGCATTGTCGAGCGCAGCGAGGCGAAGGCGTAGTTGAAATTATCCATGGCCTCGTTCCAGGCGCCGCGCACCGGCCGCCACAGCTTTTCGGCCACCGGCAGGGCGTTTGCCAGGGCCGGGGCTGTCCAGGCCATCAGCACGATCAGCGAAGCCAGCAAGACCGCGAAGCGGATGAAGTCCAGGCTGAGGTGCGGCGGCAGCGAGGTGCGGGTGTTCTTCCAATGCGAGTGCTGCTGCACAAAAGCCATGCGCGCCACCAGCACCAGCCCGAAGAAGATAAAGAAGGCCAGGTACCAGGTGCGGCGGGCCACCAGTGGATCGTAATAGTGGATTACAAACAGGGCCAGCCCGGCCGGCACTATTGCCTTCCAGGGGTCGGCCTGGCGCACCAGTTCATACCCGGCATAGGCAGACAGAATCCAGAACAGCAAGTTCATCAACACGACGAACAGAAGCGAGTCCAGCACGGTCAGGCGGTTGATGAGCTGGTAGATGATAACCCCCAGGCGGGTGAGCAGGCTTAACATGCGATCCGACCAGAGCATATCCTGTTGGATCGTCGAGCCAAGCTGCCAGGAGACCACGAACAGGCCATAGACCGCCCCCAGCAGAGCGGTGATGCGGCTGGAGAATCGGCTCTGCCCCAAGGCCAGCCCGGCCAGCACGCCAAAGAAGGCCGTGGTCTGCACAATGGATAAATTTTCGGTCCATTCGGTAGACACCAGGCGGGTGGCAGCGGTCAGCATGGCTGCCAGGAGCAGCAGCGCAGCCGGCCAATCCCACCAGCGGCGAAAGGTTGTGTTTTGCTCCATAGGGCCTCATTATATCGCTATTGCGACTGTTCTTATCCAAACTTAGGAACGGGCGTTCTCCGAGCGCCTGATACGGGGTGTTGGTTCCTGGCAGCTTTCCCTCAACCGGGTGGGGAAGGCTGGCGAGCGAAGAGCGCCATAGACGACGCTGCGCGATTAAAGCGTGCGGCGTCCGTGATTCAGCCGGCGGCGATACCTCTTTTATCATACAGAAAGTTCATCAAAAAGGTTCACTATTTTAGGATTAAACAGGTTATGAGAGGGTTAATGTATGGTAAAATTGCCGCGCCGCCCCGCAACAGCCCTGGGGTGTGTTGTGTGTTGCCTGACGGCAAGTGATTTTTATCACCCGAATCGAAGTCGCTGATAAAGGAGACCCTAATGCAGCTTCAGGATTGGACATTCATTGGTGTGTTCCTGCTTCTGGCTCCCATTTTTCCCGCCGCTGCGCTCCTCATCCCCAAGATCATTGCGCCTCGCAAACCGAATAAAGTGAAAAAGGAAACCTACGAGTGCGGCATCGAGACGGTGGGCGATACCTGGGTGCAGTTTCGGGTGCAATATTATATCTTCGCCCTGATTTTCCTGATCTTTGACGTTGAAACCGTGTTTTTGTATCCCTGGGCTGTGGCGCTAGGGGCGCTGCCCTTGTTCGCAGTCTTTGAAGGGATGCTGTTCATTCTCATCCTGGTCGCTGGACTGGTGTGGGCCTGGCGCAAGGGCGCTCTACAGTGGGCCTGATGAACCGAAAGCACAAGGCTGAAGGACTTTCTTTCAGCCTTGTGTGTGTCGTGGGTCAATTCGCAATCCCGGCCCGGCGGGCGCGGCAGCGCCGGCGGACGGGATGATTATTTCATCGTCAGGAGCGTGAGGATGTTCGATCCGATCAACTCGATTGCAGAATGGCTGGCGGGTGTGTTTGCCGGTTGGGGGATGTCGCCCGGCTGGATCTCCTTCGTTATGGCTGCTATCGGTGTGCTGGTGATGGCAACCTTTGTGCTGGTCCTGGATGTATTCCTGGTATGGGTCGAGCGAAAAATTGTCGCTCGTTTTCAGGATCGCCTGGGGCCAAATCGGGTAGGCCCGTTTGGCCTGATCCAGCCGTTTGCCGATGTAATCAAACTGCTCATCAAAGAAGATACTACACCCCAGGGGGCCGACCGGCTGGTA
The DNA here is from genome assembly GCA_964416275.1 of uncultured Anaerolinea sp. Lineage (GTDB taxonomy): Bacteria > Chloroflexota > Anaerolineae > Anaerolineales > UBA4823 > RBG-16-57-11. The sequence continues at coordinate 18,881 of CAYQDU010000052.1, forward strand.
TATAACCTGGCCCCGATGATCGCCCTGGCGACGGTGTTGATGTTGTGGGCGGTGATGCCGCTGGCCCCGGCCCTGATTGGCGCTGACATCAACGTAGGCGTGTTGTATCTGGTCGCCGTGGGCGCTATCGGCACCCTGGGTATTATCATGGCTGGCTGGGCCTCGAACAACAAGTTTGCCCTGCTGGGCGCGCTGCGGGCCGTGGCGGTGGCGGTAGCCTACGAAGTGCCGATGGTCGTGGCCTTGCTGGTGCCGGTGATCCTGGCCCGCTCGATGGCGTTGGGGCAGATCGTAGCTCAACAGCAGTACTGGTACATCGCAGCGGCTCCGCTGGCGGCATTGATCTTTCTTATCTCGGCCCTGGCCGAACTGGGCCGCGCCCCCTTCGATCTGGCCGAAGCCGAGTCGGAGATCGTGGCTGGGTACAACATCGAATACAGCGGCATGAAGTTTGGCCTGTTCTACGCCGGCGAGCTGCTGCACGCCTTGACGATGGGGGCGCTGTTTGCAACCTTCTTCCTGGGCGGCTGGGCGGGGCCGGGAGCTAAAGCGATCCCGATCTTAGGCACGCTGTGGCTGTTTGTTAAGGCTTTCTTCATCTACTGGGTGATTATGTGGGTGCGCTATTCGCTGCCCCGTATCCGCATCGACCACATGCTCAGCTTCAACTGGAAAGTGCTGACCCCGCTGGCCCTGGCCCTGGTAATGGCAACTGCCCTGCTGGACAAGGCCCTGGTGGGGTTGGGCGTGACGCCCGGCGGGCTTGGGTATACCCTGGCGATGCTGGCGCTTAATCTGTTCATCCTGTGGGTTGTGCTAACGCTGACGCGCAGCTATGCCCGCACCGAGCGCCGCCGGGTGGCCGAGCCGCAGCCGGTGGCCCGCCCGTCAGCCGCCGCGCCCGAAATGGCCGACCTCTCCAAACCCTAGACGGGACGTTCTGACGCAAAGGAATGGGCCTATGACATTCTTACAAATCCTGTTTATGATCGTCGCCATTGTCACCCTGGGTTCCGGGTTGATGGTTGTGACCGCCCGCAACCTGATCCACGCCGCTTTGTGGCTGGTGCTGGCGCTGTTTGGGGTGGCGGTGTTGTACGGGCTGCTCCAGGCCGGGTTCCTGGCGGTGGTGCAGGTGGTGATCTATATCGGGGCCATCGCCATCTTGATGATTTTTGCCATTATGCTGACCCGCAACATTGCCTCCGAAGACCGCCCGCAGGCCAATGAGAACTGGACCTGGGCGCTGGTGCTGGCGGCGGTGATGTTCGCCGCCCTGGCGTTTCTGCTGGCCCAATGGGGCGGAATGAGCGCCACGGCCGCCCCACTGGCGCAGCGGGTCGACCCGCTGGTGCAGTTGGGCCAGGCCCTGGTTTCGCCGGATCAATATGTGCTGCCGTTCGAGCTGGCCTCGGTCTTGCTGCTGGCGGCTCTGATCGGCGCGTTGGTGGTGGCTGCGGAACGCAAGTAAGGAGGCGATGCCGATGATCCCACTATCCTGGTACTTGATTTTCGCGGCGGCCCTGTTCTGCATCGGGCTGTATGGGGCTTTGGCCCGCCGCAACGCCATTGCCATCCTGATGGGCGTGGAGCTGATGCTGAATGCGGTCAACGTCAACCTGGTGGCCTTCTGGCGCTACCGCACCCCAGAGATGATCGGCGGGCAGGTGTTCGCAGTGATCGTCTTTGCGGTGGCGGCAGCCGAAGTGGCGGTTGGCCTGGCCCTGTTCATTTCCATCTTCCGCCGCCGCAATACCATCGTGGCCGAAGAAATTGATCTGATGAAGTGGTGAACCCTATGACGACCAATCTTCTGATCTGGCTCCTACCGCTTCCCCCGCTGCTGGCGTTCTTCTTGATCGTATTGTTCACCAACCGCAGCAAAGCCCTCAGCCACACCCTGGCGGTGGGGGCGGCTTTCCTATCGTGGTTGGGCAGCATGGTGATCTTCTTCCGGGCGGTCAACACCGAACACCTGGGTGAGCATCCATTTGGATCGTCCATCCCCTGGCTGGCGACCGGCGATACTTACCTGAAGGTGGGCGTGCTGATCGATCCGCTCTCGGCCGTGGCGCTGTTCTTTGTGGCCTGGACGGTGTTGATGATCTTCCTGTACAGCGTGGGCTATCACAACTTCGGCCAGCCGCAGGGCGATCACGACCGGCCTGGCCTGCCGCCCCACGGCGCAACGGTGAGCGACGCCCACGGCCATACCCACACGGTGATGTCGGTGGAGCCGATGTATTCGCGCTTCTTCGCCTTCATCGGCCTGTTCGCCTTCGGCATGTATACCCTGGTGGTTTCGGATAACCTGCTGACCCTGTTCGCCGGGTGGGAGGTCATGGGGCTGTGTTCCTACCTGCTGATCGGCTTCTGGTTTGCCAAGCCCAGCGCCCGCGCCGCAGCCATCAAGGCCTTCCTCACTACCCGGGTGGGCGACGTGTTCATGCTCCTGGGGATTGCCTATCTCTACTCGTTCACCGGCACCCTCAGCTACCGCGAGATTTTCTATAACGAAGAAGTGCTGCACGCCCTGGCAACGGCGCCTTCGATGATCGCCGGGTTGTCGGCGGCCGGGTTGATCGGCATCCTGTTGTTCATCGGCACGGTGGGCAAGTCGGCCCAGTTCCCGCTGCACGTCTGGCTGCCAGACGCCATGGAAGGCCCCACCCCGGTTTCGGCCATGATCCATGCGGCCACGATGGTTTCGGCCGGCGTGTACATGGTCATCCGCAGCTATCCGCTGCTCTCAGCCGGCTTCGACGGGCATGGCCTGACCGCCCCAATGACGGCCATGGCGGCGATTGGCTCGTTCACCGCCCTGTTTGCCGCCACGATTGCCGTGGCCCAGAACGACATCAAGCGCGTGCTGGCCTATTCGACCATCTCGCAGTTGGGCTTCATGATCGCCGCTCTGGGCATCGGCGGGTATATCGCCGCTACTTTCCACCTGGTGACGCACGCCTTCTTCAAAGCCCTGCTGTTCCTGGGGTCTGGCTCGGTCATCCACGGCATGGAGCATGGCGTGCTGCATACCGGGGCGCACATCGACCCGCAGGATATGTACAACATGGGCGGGCTGCGCAAGAAGATGCCCATCACCTTCTGGACGTTCCTGATCGGCGGGTTTGCCCTATCGGGCTTCCCGTTTGTCACCGCCGGGTTCTGGTCGAAAGATGAAATCCTGGCCGACGCCTGGGCCCATGCGCCCATTGTGTTCGTTGTCCTGGCCCTGGCGGCCCTGCTGACCGCCTTCTACACCATGCGCCAGATTACGCTCAGCTTCCTGGGCGAACCCCGCACTGAAGCCGCCGCCCACGCCCACGAAACCCCCTGGACGATGACCCTGCCGCTGGTGGTGCTTTCGATCTTCGCGGTCGGCTTTGGCTGGCTGGGCATGCCCGAAGCCTTCACCGGCGGGGCCATCCCCAACTGGTTCCACGAATTTGTGGGCGGCGCCTTGCTGGAAGAACCGGAAGTACTGCCGTTCAATATTGTGCCGCTGCTCACCTCGCTGGTGGTGGCCCTGGGCGGCCTGGCCCTGGGTTACTGGATGTTCAAGGATATGCGCGCCGGGCAGAAAGACCCGGTGGAGGCCCTGCTGGGCGGTGGGGTGTTCCGCACCCTGAAGAACAAATACTACTTCGATGAGTTGTACGACCTCATCTTTGTGCGCCCGGCCTACTGGCTTTCGGCCACCTTTACTTCGGCCTTCCTCGACCGCACCGTGATCGACGGGGTACTGCACTTCTTCGCCTACATCACCGGCGTAATCGGCAACTTCCTGCGCAATGTCATCGACAAGCCGATCATCAACGGCTCTGGCGACCTGGTGGCCGACAAGACCAAAGATCTGGGCGGCGTGTTCCGGACCATCCAGACCGGACGGGTGCAGCAGTACATGATCCTGGCGCTGGTCAGCCTGGCAGCCTTTACCGTGGTTTTCTTCCTGTTGGTGACGCCGCGCTAAGCGGGCGGGGTATCCAACCTGGACCGATCTGATCGAACAGGAGCGCATGATGGAGTTCCTCTTCACAAATATTCTGACGCTCATCTTGTTTACCCCGGTCGTGGCGGCGATCATCCTTGCCCTGCTGCCAGACGACCAGGAAAACCTGCTGCGCTGGACGGCCTTCGCGCTGAGCTTTATTCCGCTGATTCTGACGCTGGCAGCCTGGTTTGCCTTCAACCCGAACCAGCCCGGCTTTCAGTTCGAGCAAAAAGCGCTGTGGTACAGCGCCCTGAACGCCTCGTACCACGTGGGGGTAGACGGCATCTCGCTGCCGATGGTGCTGCTCACCACCCTGCTCACCCCGCTGGCGATCCTGGCGTCTTTCTCCGTCCGCGACCGGGTCAAGATGTATATGATCCTGTTTTTCCTGCTGGAGATGGGCATGTTGGGCGTGTTCCTGATGCTCGACCTGATGCTGTTCTTCGTGTTCTGGGAGTTCGGCCTGGTTCCGATGTACTTCCTGATTAACCAGTGGGGCAGCGAGAAAGGCGAGCGCCAGATCTGGGGTGGGCGCACCGTGCCGGCCCGGCAGTACGCCTCGTTCAAGTTCATGATCTACACCATGGGCGGTTCGTTGGGCCTGCTGCTGGCGATCCAGATGATCGGCGCGGTGTCGGGCACGTTCGATATTACCG
>CAYQDU010000053.1:0-22755 GCA_964416275.1 uncultured Anaerolinea sp.
GCGAAGGCGGCCTGACCGTCGGCGCGGGTGTCATCACCAAGATTCTGGACTAGGAGTGCAAGCGCGATGATGGCGAAGCAAAAAATTCGGATCCGTTTGAAAGCCTATGACCACCGCGTGCTTGACCAATCGGCCAAGCGCATTGTTGAGACGGCCGAGCGCACCGGCGCCCGGGTAGTTGGCCCAGTACCCTTGCCAACTAAGACGGAAAGGTTTACAATACGTCGCTCGACTTTCATCGACAAAGACTCGCACGAGCATTTCGAGATCCGCACCCATAACCGCCTGATCGACGTTTTGGACCCCGATTCCAAGACCATCGACATGCTGATGCGCCTGAACCTGCCGGCTGGCGTGGACATCGAAATCAAGATCTAAAGAATTGGTGGATCGCATCATTGTGTGTGGCCCGCAACAGCCGAGGCCACACACAATGATGAATAGACAAAGGAAGACGCGCGGGTGGCCCGCCAGGGGCGGGCCACAACGTGTGTGAATAGGATGTGACCAGACAGCGTAAGAGCGGTCTTGTGCGTGGGCCCACCGACAACCCGAAGCGCCCTCGCCAGACCGACTGACCGCGCTGTGGCCAGGGATGATGCAGCCAAGCCCAGGCTGACAGTCCCGAATCTATTTTGCAAGGAGACAATAGAGCTATGTTGAAAGGGCTGATCGGCAAGAAAGTCGGCATGACCCAGATTTTCGACGACGCCGGGGTAGCTATCCCTGTGACTTTGATCGAAGCTGGGCCTTGCTATGTTACCCAGATGCGCACGCCGGACCAGGATGGGTACAGCGCGGTGCAGTTGGGCTTCGATGAAGTCAAGCCTAAACGACTTTCGGGCGGCCAACTTGGGCATCTGAAGCGCAACAACGTTCCCCCGTTGCGCTTTTTGCGCGAGTTTCGCACCAAGAACCCCGAATTGGATGAAGGCCAGACTGTCACCGTTTCCGTGTTCGCGGTAGGCGATGCGGTGGATGTGATTGGGACGAGCAAAGGCAAAGGCTTTGCCGGGGCTGTCAAGCGCTATCACTTCAAGGGTGGCCCCAAGACCCACGGCCAGTCGGACCGCCAGCGCGCCCCCGGTTCGCGCGGCTCGGGTACAACCCCTGGGCGGGTCTACCTGGGTTCACGCGGCGCCGGCCACATGGGCAACGAACGTGTGACTACCCAGAACCTGAAAATCGTTCTGGTGGATGCCGAACGCAACCTGTTGGGTGTGCGCGGCGCGGTGCCTGGCGCAAAGGGCGGCGTCCTGATGATTAAGGAAGCGCGCAAAGCCTAGCGGCGCGCAGACCGAATGGGAGTAGGTGACATGGAAGTAGATGTCTTCAACATGGACGGCCAGAAAGTCAGCACGGTGGAACTGCCTCCGGCGATTTTTGAAGCCCCCATCAATGTCGATCTGATGCACCAGGCCTTTGTCCGCCAGATGGCGAACGCTCGCCTGGGGACGCACAAGACCAAAGGCCGCAGCGAAGTCTCCGGCGGCGGTCGCAAACCGTGGAAGCAGAAAGGCACCGGTCGGGCCCGCCAGGGTTCTACCCGGGCCGCACATTGGGTTGGCGGCGGCAAGGTGCATACCCCCAAGCCGCGCGATTACACCCAGGCTATGCCGCGCAAGATGCGCCAGGCGGCCATTCGTTCGGCTCTCTCGGCCAAAGCCGCCGAGCAGAACGTGGTTGTATTGGAAGCCCTCAGCCTGCCTGAGATCAAGACCCGCCTGATGGCGCAGGCCCTCGACCGGCTGTGCGGCCAGAGCAGCGCCCTGGTACTGATCCCGGAAAAGAGCGACTCCTACGCCGTCGTCGAGCGTTCGACCAGTAACCTGCCCGACGCCAAGACCCTGCTGGTGAGCTACCTCAACATCCGCGACCTGCTGGACTACGACCGGCTGGTTCTGCCTTTGGAGGCCATCGAGGCCCTCAAAGCGCTGTATATCAAGGAGTAGGTGGAGGGAACCATGACGACTATTTATGATGTGCTTCGTCGCCCGCTGGTGACCGAAAAGTCGAATTACCAGAACAGCCAACTGCACCAGTACGTGTTCGAAGTGGCCCAAGACGCCACCAAGACCCTGGTGAAGGATGCGGTTGAACGGTTGTTTGATGTGAAAGTATTGCGCGTCAATGTGATTAACGTGCCGCAAAAGCAGAAGAAAAATATGCGCACCCGGCGCATGATCCGCCGCCGCGGGGCCTACAAAAAGGCCATTGTCACGTTAGACCCCAGCGATACGATCTCCGTCTTCGAAGGAGTGAAATAATGGGCATCAAGAAATACAAACCCACAACTCCGGGCCAACGCGGAATGACCGGGTACACCTTTGATGAAATCACCAAAGACCGCCCGGAACGTTCCTTACTGCTGCCGCTGCGCAAGAGCGGCGGACGCAACATGTATGGCCGGGTGACGGTGCGCCATCGCGGCGGCGGCCATCGCCGGCACATCCGCATCGTCGATTTCAAGCGCGAAAAGTACGGCATCCCGGCCCGTGTGGCGGCGATTGAGTACGACCCCAACCGCACCGCTCGCCTGGCCCTGCTGTTCTATGCCGACGGCGAAAAACGCTACATCGTGGCCCCGCTCGACCTGAAAGTGGGCGATACCATCGTCTCCGGCCCACAGGCCGAAGTGCGCCCTGGCAACTGCCTGCCGATTGGCAACATCCCCATCGGTACGCTGGTGCATAACATCGAGCTGAAAGAAGGCAAAGGCGGCCAGTTGGCCCGCTCGGCCGGAGCGGCCGGGCAGTTGCTGGCCAAAGAAGGCGATTACGCTCAGGTGCGGATGCCCTCCGGGGAAGTGCGCCTGGTGCGCCAGAACTGCTACGCTGTCATCGGACAGGTCGGCAATCTGGATCACAGCAACGTCAAGCTGGGGAAAGCCGGCCGTAAGCGCCACAAAGGCATTCGCCCGACGGTCCGCGGCACCGCTATGAGCCCGCGTGACCACCCGCATGGCGGCGGCGAGGGCCGCCAGCCCATCGGTATGCCTAGCCCGAAAAGCCCGTGGGGCAAGCCCACTCTGGGTAAGAAGACCCGCCGGAATCAGACGACGGACAAGTTTATCGTTCGCCGCCGCGGTAAGAACCGCTAAAAGTTGGAGAAGGAACTATGGGACGTTCACTGAAAAAAGGCCCGTATGTCGATCCGAAGCTGCTGGCTCGGGTCGAGGTCATGAATGAACGCAGCGAGAAGAAAGTCCTGCGCACCTGGAGCCGGGATAGCACCATCTTCCCCCAGATGGTAGGCCACACCATCGCCGTTCATGATGGCCGCCGCCACGTGCCCATCTACATTACCGAGAACATGGTGGGGCACAAGCTGGGCGAATTCGCCCCGACCCGCACCTATCGCGGCCACGTCGCTGAGAAGAAAGCCAAGAAGTAGGAAGGAACGCGACAATGGCTCACGATATTCTAGCGAAAGGTCGTTTTGTCTCGATTTCGGCCCAGAAGGTTCGCCTGGTGGCCGATATGGTGCGTGGAAAAGACGTGGTCGAAGCGCTCAACACGCTTAAGTTCACCACCAACCGCGCTGCTCACCCGGTCTCCAAGATCCTCGCATCTGCGATGGCGAATGGCGAAGAGAACTTTGGCGTCAGCCGGGATGATATGTTCATTTATCGGATTTTTGCCGATGAAGCTCCCACCCGCAAGTGGCGCAAATACGGCGCGCGTGGCCGGTTCAAACCCTGGTTGCGCCGTTCGTCGCACATTACCGTCATCCTGCGCGAGCGGGAAGCGTAGTAAGGAGATCGTATGGGACGCAAAGTTCATCCGACTGGTTTTCGCCTGGGGATCAACAAGACCTGGGAAGGCCGCTGGTTTGCCGAAGGCGCCGATTACGTCACCAACCTGCACCAGGATTTCCACCTGCGCGAGTTGGTGCGGGCCGAGGCCGCCAAGGCTGGCGTGTCGCGGGTTGACATCGAACGCTTCCCCGGCAAGGTGAAAGTCATCGTTCACACCGCCAAGCCCGGCATCCTGATCGGCCGCAAAGGCGAAAATGTGAAAAAGATCCGCCTGAGCCTGGAAGCCGTGGTGGGCAAGAAGATCGACCTGGAGATCAAAGAGATCAAATCGCCCGATCTGGACGCCTACCTGGTGGCGCAGAACATCGCCGAGCAGATCGAGCGGCGCATCAGCCACCAGCGCGCCATGAAGCGCGCCATGCAGCAGGCCCAGCGCCAGGGCGGGCAAGGCATCCGCCTGGAAGTTTCGGGGCGCCTGAGTGGGGCCGAAATGGCCCGCACGGTCAATATGCGTGAAGGCCGCGTGCCGCGCCAGACCCTGCGCGCCGACATCGACTACGCCCGCGCCGAAGCCCTGACCACCTATGGCCGCATCGGCGTGAAGGTGTGGATCTACAAGGGCGAAGTGCTGCCGGAGTTGGAAGAAAAGCCGGAAGCCACCGAGGGCGTGTACGTCAGCGAGTAGAGGTAGTCATCATGTTGATGCCGAAGAGAATGAAGTATCGCAAACAAATGCGCGGCCGCATGCGGGGCAAGTCCTATCGCGGCGCCGAAGTCATGTTCGGCGAGCTGGGCTTGAAAGCCATGGAGCCGGGTTGGGTCACCGCCCGGCAAATCGAAGCCGCCCGCCGCGCTATCGTCCGCGCCATGCGCCGGCGCGGGAAATTCTGGATCCGCATCTTCCCGGATAAGCCCGTCACCCGTAAACCAGCCGAAACCCGCATGGGTAAAGGCAAGGGTGGGGTCGAGTTCTGGGTGGCGGTAGTTCGCCCCGGCCGGATCATGTTCGAGATCGGCGGCGGCCTGCCCGACGATATGATGCGTGAAGCCCTGACGCTGGCTCAGTACAAGCTCGCCATCCGCACCAAGATTGTTGGCCGGCACGACCAGGTCGGAGGAGGCGAATAATGGCTGAAAAGAGCAACCTGCGGGATCTGTCGGTGGACGAGCTGCGCAAGCAGTTGAACGACGCCCGCGAAGAACTGATGAACCTGCGCTTTCAGCAGGCCACCGGCGAGCTGACTGATTACACCCGCCTGCGCACCACCCGCCGGCAGATCGCCCGCCTGATGACCATTCTGGCCCAGCGTGAGCATGAGGCCGCGATGGGAGGAAAACAATGAATACTCGTCGCCGTATGATTGGCGTCGTTACCAGCGACAAAATGCAAAAGACTGTGGTGGTCGAAGTCTCGCGAACCTACCGCCACCGTCTGTACAAGAAGGTTGTCCACAGCCGCCAGCGGTTTATGGCTCATGACGAGCTGGGCTGCCAGGTGGGCGACCAGGTGCAGATCGTCGAAAGCCGCCCGCTGTCGCGCAACAAGCGCTGGGTGGTCGAGATGATCTTGAAGCGCGAAGTGGGCGCCGGCGAGGCCCCCCTGAGCGAGACGACGGGTGCGGAGGCGGCTGCATGATCCAGCACGAGACTCATCTTAAAGTGGCCGATAACACCGGGGCGCGCGAGCTGCTGGTGATCCACATTATGGGTGGCTCCACCCGCCGGTATGGCCGGGTGGGCGACGTGGTGGTGGCGGCGGTTAAGTCGGCTGCGCCGCAGGGCGCGGTCAAGAAAAGCGACATTGTGAAAGCCGTTATCGTGCGCTGCGCCAAAGAATGGCGCCGCGAAGACGGCTCGACCATTCGCTTCGACGATAACGCTGCGGTCATCCTGGACACGGATGGCAAAAACCCCAAAGGCACCCGCATCTTTGGCCCGGTCGCGCGCGAACTGCGTGAAAAAGGGTTTATGAAGATCGTGTCGCTGGCTCCAGAAGTCCTTTAGGGCTGTGGATAGCGGCGATACAGGAGCGAGGACCGTGAAAGTCAAGATTCGCAAAGGTGATACTGTAGAGGTCATCAGCGGCAGCCTGGAAGACAAAGGCAAGCGCGGCGAGGTGATCAAGGTTCTGCCAGAAGCTGGCCGGGTGGTTGTGGCGGGCGTGAATATCCGCAAGAAACACCAGCGCCAGGTGCAGACCCAGGGCCGGACGCTGAACCCGGGCATTATCGAATTCGAGGGCCCCATTGCGCTCTCGAACGTCATGCTGGTCTGCCCCGAATGTGGTGAGACAACTCGCGTGGGTCTGCTGCGCAATGAAGAAGGCGTGACGCGGGTTTGCAAAAATTGCCAGGCGCAGTTCAGCTAACGGCTGACCGAGGAGTTCGATATGAGCCATGTGCTGAAAGAACGCTATGATAAAGAAGTGATGCCCGCCCTGATGAAGAGCCTCCAACTGGAGAACGTCATGCAGGCGCCGCGCATCCAAAAAGTTGTGGTCAACATTGGCCTGGGCGAAGCGATGGACAACGCCAAAGCCATGGACGCCGCCGTGGGAGACCTGACGGCCATCACCGGCCAGAAACCGGTGATTACCAAGGCTCGCAAAAGCATTGCCAACTTCAAACTGCGCGAAGGCCGGGCCATCGGCGCAAAAGTCACCCTGCGGGGTGAGCGGATGTGGTCGTTCCTCGACCGTCTGATGAACATCGCCCTGCCGCGGGTGCGCGACTTCCGCGGCGTCTCGGCCGATTCGTTCGACGGGCGGGGCAACTACACCCTGGGGTTCCGCGAGCAGTTGGTGTTCCCCGAAATTGAGTACGACAAGATCGACAAACTGCGCGGCCTGGAAGTGACTATCGTCACCACCGCTCAGAATGACGATCATGGCCGAGAGCTACTGCGAATGCTCGGCATGCCGTTCAGGAAGGAAGGTTAACAGTGGCAAAGAAAAGCATTGTCATCAAAGAAACGCGGCGCAAATACCCCACCCGCGTGCGCAATCGCTGCAAAATCTGCGGTCGCCCGCGTGGGTACATGCGGCGTTTCGGCCTTTGCCGGATCTGTTTCCGTGAGTTGGCGCTGCAGGGCAAGCTGCCTGGCGTCGTAAAGTCTTCCTGGTAGCCGGGCGGAGGATGTTAAGATGAGTGTTTCCGATCCAATTAGCGATATGTTGACTCGCCTCCGCAACGCCCTTCTGGCCGGGCATACCGTAACGGCCCTGCCTTATTCCAAGATCAAGGAGAACATCGCCAAGATCTTGCAGGAGGAAGGCTTTATCTCGGGTTTCGAGATTGTGGATGGTAAGGTGGCTGGCTCGAAAGTGCTGCGCGTTCAGCTCAAGTATGTGGGCGAGCGCCGCGAACGCCGACCAGTCATCACCGGCCTGGAGCGCGTCAGCCGCCCAGGACGCCGGGTGTACACCGGCAAGCAAGACATCCCCTGGGTGCTGTCGGGGATTGGCATTGCCATCCTCTCGACCCCCAAGGGTGTGATGACCGGCCAGCGTGCACGCCAACTGGGCGTTGGCGGCGAAATCCTGTGCAAGGTCTGGTAAAGGAGCGCCCGATGTCTCGTATTGGTCGTTTACCGATTACCGTGCCGAAGGGCGTGGACGTAAAGGTCGAAAACTCGACGATTACCGTCAAAGGCCCCAAGGGCGAGATGGCCTACACCTTCCCCGCCCGGCTGAAAGTGGGCCTGGAAAATGGCACGATCCAGGTCACTCGCTCGACCGATGAGCGCCAGGACCGCTCGCTGCATGGCATGACGCGGGCGTTGATTAACAATATGGTCGTGGGCGTCAGCGCCGGCTTCCAGCGGGTGTTGGAAATCAATGGCGTGGGCTACCGCGCCGAACTCCAGGGCAAAAACCTGGTGCTGTATGTTGGATACTCCCACCCGGTGGTGATGGAACCGCCGGCGGGCATCTCCTTCGATACCGACGCGAAGACGCGCCAGATCAAGGTGCTGGGCTACGACAAACAACTCGTCGGCCAGATCGCCGCTGACATCCGCAAAGTGCGGCCCCCCGAACCCTACCAGGGCAAGGGCATCAAGTATCTGGAAGAGAAACTTCGCCGCAAGGCTGGTAAAGCGGGTAAGGTGTAGAAATGGCTACGAATAAATCTCGAGCTGAGAGCCGCGAGCGCCGCCACACGCGCGTGCGCCGCAAAGTTGCCGGCACGCCGGAACGCCCCCGCCTGTGCGTTTACCGCAGCACGGCGGAAATCTATGCTCAGGTCATCGACGACCAGGCCGGGCACACCCTGGCTTCGGCCTCCAGCGTGGATCACGATCTGCGCGGCCAACTGGGCAGCTTGAAGAAAAGCGAGCAGGCGCAGTTGGTGGGCAAGACCGTGGCCCAACGCGCCCTGGCCCTGGGCATTCAGAAGGTCGTGTTCGACCGCGGCGGTTATCGCTACATCGGGCGGGTGAAAGCCCTGGCCGATGCCGCTCGCGAGGGCGGTCTGGAATTCTAGTAGGGGCTGGCGAGGTTGAGCGGGCGGCTTACGACGGCCCCTCACCCGCACGGCCTCCGGCCTCTACAAGGAGAACTTTATGAGTGACTATGAAGCTACTACGGAATACGCCGCCCCAGAACTGGACGAGCGGGTTGTAGACATCGCCCGCGTGGCGAAAGTGGTCAAAGGCGGCCGGCGCTTTTCCTTCCGGGTCACCGTGGTGGTTGGCGATGGACGCGGCAGCGTGGGCATCGGCGTAGGCAAGGCCAACGCCGTACCCGACGCGATGCGCAAAGCCAGCGAACGGGCTCGCAAGTACATGCACAAGGTCTATACCTTCAAAACCACTGTGCCGCACGAAGTGATCGGCAAAGTGGCTGGCTCGCGGGTACTGCTCAAACCGGCTTCCCCCGGTACGGGCGTCATCGCGGGCGGCGGCGTGCGCGCCGTGTTGGAAGCGGCCGGGATCTCCGACATCCTGACCAAATCGCTGGGCAGCAGCAACGTGCTGAACGTGGTCTTCGCCACGATGGACGCGCTGGATCACCTCAAATCGCCTGAAGAAGAGGCGGCCAAGCGCGGCAAAGCCACCAAAGACTTGATGCCCTTCTGGGAGCGGAGGAAAAATGACTGATTCCGCTAATCAAGAAAAAGTCTTGCGGCTGACGCTGGTGAAAAGCCCAATCGGCTATTCCAAGCGCCACAAAGCAACCGTCCGTGCTCTCGGCCTGTGCCGCATGCACCAGACGGTCGAACAGGTGGATACCCCCAGCCTGCGCGGCATGCTGCGCCTGGTGGCGCACCTGGTCGAAGTTGAAGAACAGGCATAGGAACGAGTCGTATGAAACTGCACGATTTGAAACCCCAAGAAGGCTCGAAGAAGGATCGCCGGCGCACCGGACGCGGCATTGGGGCCGGCCAGGGCAAAACCTCTGGCCGCGGCACCAAGGGCCAAGGCTCGCGCTCTGGCGGCAGCACCCGCCCCTACCACCAGGGCGGCAACCTGCCCTACTTCCGCCGCCTGCCGTTCGTGCGAGGTAAAGGCTTTACCCCGCTCAACCGGGTTGAGTTTAACGAGATCAACCTCGACCAACTGGCCGAGAAGTTTGAGGCCAATAGCGAAGTCTCTCCGGAAACGCTGGAGCAGGCCCGCATGCTGCGCGACCGGCGCAACCCAATCGTCATCCTGGGCCGCGGTGAAATCAATCAGGCCCTTACGGTGCGTGTGCATCGCGTGAGCGAAGGCGCGCGGGCCAAAATCGAAGCGGCCGGCGGCCGTGTCGAGCTGATCGACTAAGCGCGATCAAGGAGCCTATACCCATGAAGCGCTCTTCCTGGCGTTATCTGTGGACTTCGCAGGACATCCGGCGTAAGCTGTTGATTACGATCGGCCTCCTGACCATCTATCGCCTGGCTGCGCACATCCCGGTTCCCGGGGTTGACCGTGCCGCCATTGCTTCGATCCTGGCCGGGCGGGGTGCAGGCAGCACCCTGCTGGGCCTGCTGGATCTGCTTTCGGGCGGCACGGTCTCCAATTTCTCCGTCCTGGCGATGGGGGTTTATCCCTACATCACCGCTCAGATCATCCTGCAACTGCTGGTGCCGATCATCCCGGCCCTCCAGCAGCGCATGGAAGAAGATCCGCGCGCCGGCCAGAAATGGATGGAGAAATGGACCTACATCCTGGCGGTTCCGATGGCGGCTCTGCAGGCCATCGGGCAGATCAACCTGTTCAATAGCTACACCACCGGCGCGCCGATCATCACCAACTTCGGCTTCACCAGCGGCTCGTACCTGGCTACCTTCGCCATCATCCTGAGCATGACCGCCGGGACGATGTTTGCCATCTGGCTGGGCGAACTGATCTCCGAGTTCGGCATTCGCAACCAGGGTCTCTCGCTGATCATCTTCGCCGGCATCGTGGCCCGCCTGCCAGCTAACTTTGGCAGCATCCTGGCCGACGAGCAGAACCGCTGGTTCTTGCTGGCGGTGACGATCATCATCACCGTGCTGACCATCTTCGCTATCGTGTTCGTTCAGCAAGGACGGCGCAACATCCCGGTCATGTATCCGGGGCGGCGAGTGGGCAACCGCATGTCGATGCCGGTGCGCGGCACCCTGCCGCTGACGGTCAACATGGCTGGCATGATCCCGCTGATCTTTGCTCAGTCGCTGCTAACCTTCCCGGCCATCCTGGCGGGCTTCTTTATCAATTCGACTACGCCGTGGGTCAAGTCGACGGCTACGTTCTTCCAGACCCAGTTCGGCGGCTCGTCGAACTTCTACTACATCATGTACTTCATCATGGTGGTGGCTTTCACGTTCTTCTATACCAACGTTTTGTTCCAACAGCAAAACTATGGCGAGAACTTGAAGCGGGTGGGCGCGCAGATCCCCGGTGTAAGCCGCGGCGCCCCCACGCAGCGCTACCTGAACCGCGTCCTCAGCCGCATCACCCTGCCGGGCGCCCTGTTCCTGGGCATCGTGGCGGTGCTGCCCTGGCTGGTGGGCATTCTGGTGCCCAGCATGGCAACTGGCAACCGCAGCATCCTGCTGATCCAGTCGGCTGGCTTGCTGATTGTGGTGGGTGTGGTTCGGGATACGTTCTTCAATATCCAGGCCGAGTTGAAGCTGCACGGCTACGACGACGCCCTGCTGATCCGCTAAACGCTTGGGAAGAGGGAGGCGGCTGTGGCTAAGTTCATCGTACTGCTGGGGCCTCCGGGCGCCGGAAAAGGCACCCAGGCTCAGATCATCTCTCAGACGTTGGGCCTGCCGCACATCTCGTCTGGCGACATCTTCCGGGAGAACCTGAAGAACCAGACCGAGCTGGGCAAGCTGGCGAAAGGATACATGGATCAGGGCAACCTGGTCCCCGATGACGTAACCATTGCGATGATCCGCGAGCGGCTGTCGCGCCCCGATTGTCAATCGGGCGCGCTGCTGGATGGCTTCCCTCGCACCCCGGCCCAGGCCGAGGCGCTGGATAAAATGCTGGCCGAGCTGGGCGGGCGCATCAGCGCCGTGCCGTACATCAACGTGGCCGAAGACGTGCTGATCGACCGGCTGACCGGGCGCTGGACCTGCCGGGAACAGGGTCATGTGTTCCACGAACGGTTCAACCCGCCTCACAACCCTGGCCGGTGCGACTTCGACGGCTCGGAACTGTATCAGCGCGAAGACGACAAAGCCGAAACGGTCATCAACCGGATTCGGGTCTACCTGCGCCAGACTGCCCCCCTGATCGAATACTATCAGAAGGCCGGGCTGCTGGTTGAAGTGGATGGTACGCAGCCTATCGAGAAGGTGTCGGAAACGATGCTGGCCGCCCTGGCTTGAGGCTGCCGCCTCCATACGAATGATGGTGAAACTGGAATGAGCTGGGAACGCAATATCGTCATCAAAGATGCCGCCGAGCTGGCCCTGATGCGGGAAGCCGGCCGGGTGAACGCCCAGGCGCTGGCCGTGGTGCGGGAAATGGTCCGCCCCGGCGTGACCACCGCCGATCTGGATGCAGCCGCCGAAGAAGTGATTCGCAAGGCGGGCGGCTATCCGATCTTCAAGGGCTATGGCGAGCCGCCCTTCCCGGCCACACTTTGCACCAGCGTGAATGAAGAGTTGGTGCACGGCATTCCGGGCAAACGCAAGCTGAAAGAAGGCGACATCATCTCGGTGGACTGCGGCACGCTGCTGAATGGCTTTGTAGGCGACTCGGCCTTTACTGCCGGGGTGGGCGAGGTCTCTGAAACGGCCCGCCGCCTGCTGGACGTGACCGAGCAATCGCTTTACGTAGGCATCGAGCAGATGCGGGTGGGTAAACGCACCGGCGACGTGTCGGCGGCCATCCAGCGCTATGTGGAAAGCAACGGCTTTTACGTGGTGCGGGAATACACCGGGCATGGTGTGGGCCGGCAGATGCACGAAGCTCCCCAGGTGCCGAACTACGGCACGCCGGGGCGCGGCATTCCGCTGCGAGCGGGCATGACCATCGCCCTCGAGCCGATGGTGCTGGTTGGCACGCCGCGAACGCGTGTGCTGCGCGACCAATGGACGGTCGTTTCGGCCGACGGCTCGCTGACGGCTCATTTCGAGCATTCAGTGGCTGTGACCGCAGGCGAACCGCTGATTTTGACCCTGGCCTGAGCCGGGTACGCCGCACCTGCGGCCAGGAATTCGCCCGATTGCCAGGAAGCAAAACCGGCGAAAGACTGGACGAAAAGAGCAGTAAAGAGTATAATCGCAGTTTTGGCTGGCTAGAATCGTCCTGGACGACAAAACCCTGTCGGGGCGCTGCGCAAACGGCCAAAGCAATAGGAGAGTGTTGTCATGAAGGTAACTGCATCGATCAAAAAGCGCTGCGCGAACTGCAAAATCGTCAAGCGCAAAGGCACGCTGTATGTCATCTGTACGAATCCAAAGCACAAGCAGCGACAGGGATAGGTGAAGAATGGCACGTATTGAAGGCGTTGACCTCCCGCGCAACAAGCGCGTTGAAATTGGCCTGACCTACCTGTACGGCGTCGGTCTGACCCGCTCTCAGGAAGTCCTGACGGCCACCAAGGTCGATCCGAACAAGCGGATCAAAGACCTATCGGATGCCGAAGTCAACCTGCTGCGCGACTACATCACGTCGCACTGGAAGGTTGAAGGCGATCTGCGCCGTGAGGTGCAGTTGAACATCAAGCGCCTGATCGAAGTTGGCAGCTATCGCGGCCTGCGTCACCGCCGCAACCTGCCGGCCCGCGGTCAGCGCACCCGCACCAACGCTCGCACCCGCAAAGGCCCGAAGAAAACCGTGGCTGGGCGCGGCCGGCGGCGAGGCGGTAAGAAATAAGACCTGTAGGCGCTCCTGTTGGCTAAGCTGGCAGGGCGCCTGGCCGCGTTGGCAAGTCTCGCCCGGGTGGGGATCCCTTCCTCCCCGCGGCTGCCTGGGCGAGGCGCGCAAACCGGCCATTGCAGCAACCCTGCTGGCAGCACCAGTAGTGGCCTATCCAAGCAGACGAGTGAGGTACTATGGCTCAGAGTGTACGCGCTGCGCGCCGCAAAGGCGGTGCGGCAAAGAAAGTGAAGCGGATGCTGTCCGCCGGACAGGTGCACATCAACGCTTCTTTTAACAACACGATTATTACTGTAACCGACACCCAGGGCAATGCCGTGGCGTGGGGCAGCGCCGGCTCGGCCGGTTTCAAGGGTTCGCGCAAGAGCACCCCGTTTGCCGCTCGCCTGGCCGCCGAACAGGCCATCAAAGCCGCCATGGCGATGGGCCTGCAAGAAGTGGCTCTGTTTGTCAAAGGCCCCGGGCCGGGCCGCGAGTCGGCGATTCGCGCCGTCCAGGCTTTAGGCCTCAAAGTGACCGCTATTTCCGATGTGACGCCGGTCCCGCACAATGGCTGCCGGCCTCCCAAGAAACGCCGCGTCTAAAATTCGTTTTCTTTCGTCCCGCCCGCAGCCTGCCTGTAAGCCGGATGAAAGATGGATGAAGAGGAAGGATAAAGAAACCGTATGGCTAAGTATCGTGGGCCAGTTTGCCGTTTGTGCCGGCGAGAAGGCGAAAAACTGTTCCTCAAGGCTGAGCGCTGCTTCAGCCCCAAATGCTCTGTCGAAAAGCGCGGCTATCCGCCGGGCCAGCATGGCAAGGGCGCTCAGTTCCGCCGCCGCCGTGATTCGGATTACAACCGCCAGCTGCGCGCCAAGCAAAAAGCGCGCCGCATCTACGGCGTTTTGGAGCGCCAGTTCCAGCGCTATTATGTAATTTCTTCGAGCCGCCGGGGTCTGACCGGCCTTAACCTGCTGCAGCTCCTCGAGTCCCGCCTGGACAACGTAGTCTACCGCCTGGGTTTTGCCGGAGACCGTTCGCAGGCGCGTCTGATGGTCGCTCACGGCCATTTCTCGGTCAATGGCCGCCGCACTGATATCCCCTCCATGCTCTTGGGCGCGGGCGATATGGTGTCGGTCCGTGAAGGTTCCCGCCGCCGCACATATTTCAAAGACCTGGCGGCTCTGGCTGAAGATCGCACGGTTCCTGCCTGGTTGAGCCGCGATCTGCGCACCCTGTCTGGCGCGGTGATCCGCCTGCCGGAACGGGCCGAGATCGACAGCAACCTGCAAGAGCAGCTTATCGTTGAGTACTACTCGCGGTAAGACGGATAAAAGATCCAGGCCGCCCGGCGTGTCTGTGCGTTGCGCCGGGTGGAGCCTGAGTTCAAGGGGATGAGGTGAACCGTGATCGGTTTAAGTAATATGGTTACGCCGAAGATTGAGCGCGAAGCCGAAGCGCGCAATTACGGCAAGTTCATCATCAGCCCGCTAGAGCGTGGTTATGGCATCACGCTGGGCAACGCCCTTCGCCGGGTGTTGCTTTCCTCTCTGGAGGGCGCGGCGGTCACCTCAATCCGCATTGCTGACGTTCAGCATGAGTTCAGCGACATTCCGGGCGTGCGTGAAGACGTAATCCGGCTCATGCTGCAAATCAAGCAACTGCGGATGAAGTTATATGATGTCGATACGGCCCGGCTGCACCTGGAAGTGCACGGCAGCGGCGTTGTCACCGCCGGTGACATCAGCACCCCGCCCGAAGTTGAGATCGTCAACCCCGATCTGTATCTGTTTACGGTGGATGACGACGAGGCGCAACTGGAAATCGAAATGACTGTAGAGCGCGGCCGGGGCTACTCCTCGGCGGATGACCGCATTGGCCGCCTGCCGATTGGCGAACTGCCCGTCGACGCCATCTACAGCCCGGTGCGCCGGGTGAACTGGGACGTAGGTTATGCCCGGGTTGGGCAAAGCACGAACTTTGATAAATTGATCCTCGAAATCTGGACCGATGGCACCATTGGCCCGGAAGAATCGCTCAGCACCAGCGCCAAGCTCATCATCGATCACCTGCGTCACATCGCCGGGATCAGCGAAGAGTCGCTGGCGGCCATCGCGCTGGACGAAGAGGAAGGCAGCCGCCTGACCAGCGAAATCATCGAAACGCCTATCGAGAACCTGGATCTGTCGGTGCGGGTCTTCAACTCATTGAAGCGCACCGGCATTACCACCGTGGGCGAGGTGTTGGATCTGCTTGAAAAGGGCGACGAAGCGGTAATGTCTATCCGTAACTTTGGCGAGAAAAGCCTGGACGAACTGCGCCAGAAAATGCGCGAAAAGGGTTATCTCAAAGACGGATTCGATAAGGAAGCGGAGTAAGGGTTATGCGACACGGAGTAGCTGGTTATAAACTTAGCCGTAGCAAGGACGAGCGGTCTGCTCTGCGGCGCATTCTGGTCAAGCAGTTGTTCGAGCATGAGCGCATCGAGACCACCCGCACCAAAGCGGATGCAGTGCGCGGCCAGGCCGAGCGCCTGATTACCCTCGCCAAGCGCGGCAACGCGGCTGGCGATGCGGATATGGTGCATGCTCGCCGGTTGGCGGCCGCTCGCCTGAGCGACGCCGAAATCGTCAAGAAACTGTTTGATGACATTGCGCCCCGGTATGCCAACCGCCCCGGCGGCTACACTCGTTTGATCAAGCTTGGCCCGCGCCAGGGCGATGCGGCCGAGATGGTGATTTTGGAGCTGGTGGAAGACTAGCTCGGCCGTAAGGCCAATGGCACGTTACCAGGTTATCCTCGCTTACGACGGTTCCGAGTTTTTCGGCTTCCAGCGTCAGGCGAGCGGCAAGCGCACGGTGCAAGCCGAAGTAGAGGCCGCCTTACGGCGGCTGGGCTGGCAGGGCAATACCCTGCTGGCCTCTGGCCGCACCGATACGGGCGTGCATGCCGCCGGTCAGGTGATTGCTTTTGACCTGGTCTGGCCGCACAGCCCACGGGAACTGCGCGCCGCCCTCAACGCTCACCTGCCGCCCGACGTGGCGGCCCAGGATGTGCGCCTGGCGGCCGACGATTTCCACCCGCGCTACGCCGCTCGCGCTCGCCGCTACCGTTACCACATCTTCTGCCGCCCGGTGCGCGATCCGCTGCGTGAACGTTTCGCCTGGCGGGTCTGGCCGGGGGTGGAAGGCGGGCGGCTGCGCCAGGCTGCCGGCGCTTTGCCAGGAACGTACGATTTTGCCGCTTTCGGTTCCCCGCCCCGGGCCGGAGGCGCTACCGTGCGCACCCTCTTTGCGGCCGGCTGGCAAGAAACGGAAGCGGATGGCTGGGTCTTCGAGATCAGCGGCAACGCCTTTTTGTACCACATGGTGCGCCGTCTGGTCGGTTTCCAGGTTGCCATCGGGCAGGGGCTTCTGCCCTCCGATGCGCTGCTGGACCGCCTGCAAAACCCGGCCGGCGAGATGGTCAAGACCCTGGCCCCCCCTCAGGGGCTGTGCCTGGTCGAAGTCGTATACGAGGATAGCTGAATGAAGGCATAACAACGGATGCAGGAGCGTTGTATGCTGGCTAAGGATGGGCTGGTCGTTTGGCCGGTTCACTGGGTAGCCGTCATACAACGCCCCTACACCAGCGATAAGCGGAGAGTATGAGCGTGGATAAGACTTATATACCGAAAGCAGCCGAAATCACCCAGGACTGGTACCTGGTAGACGCCAACGACCAGAACCTGGGGCGTTTGGCCACTCAGATTGCCCGCCTCCTGTTGGGGAAGCATAAGCCGAACTTCACCCCCGGCATGGACACGGGCGATTACGTGGTGGTGATTAACTGTGAGAAGATTCAGGTGACGGGGACCAAGCTGACGGAAAAGTTCTATTACCGTCACTCGCAATACCCTGGCGGCCTGACCGAGACCAGCCTGAAGGATCAACTCAAGCGCTTCCCCGACCGGGTGATCCGCGAGGCCGTGTGGGGCATGCTGCCGCACAACAAGTTTGGCCGCCAGTTGATCAAAAAACTCAAGGTGTACGCCGGGCCGGAACACCCGCACGCGGCCCAGGAACCCAAGCCGTTCGCTTTGGGCAAGGAGTAGAAGAGATATGGCAGTTCAATATTACGAAGGCGTTGGTCGCCGCAAAGAAGCCACGGCCCGCGTGCGTGTGATGAGCGGCTCGGGCAAGTTTATCGTCAATGAGAAGCCGCTGGAAGTTTACTTCCCCCGCGTGGGCGATGCGCAGATCATCCTGGCTCCGCTGAACGCGGCTGGCGAGAATCGTGAACAGCTCGATATCACCGTGGTGGTGCGCGGCGGCGGTATTACCGGCCAGACCAGCGCGGTGCAGTTGGGCGTGGCTCGGGCTTTGCTCAAAATGAACCCCGATCTGCGTTCCCCGATGCGCAAGGGCGGCTACCTGACCCGCGATGCGCGCATCAAAGAGCGCAAGAAACCCGGCCTCAAGCGCGCCCGCAAGGCCCCGACCTACACGAAGCGCTAATCTCCCCAAACGGGGAAACTTTTTGGCTTTGATCTATCTATGGGGGAAACTGCCGGGTGCAGCCTGGCAGCTTCCCCCATAGATAGATTTTTTGTATTTACGGCTCTTCCGGCTTCGCCGGGTGGCTCCCTGCTCAACCGTAGTGGGTGTGACTGGCGAGCTTCGCTCGCCTAGCAAGTGGGGTAATCGTGGGTTTTGTCGCACGAAGTGCGACAAAACCCACGCAACATCTCTTTTTGGGGGCGCTCGAAGAGCGCCATGCTTGCTCCACGGTTGAATGGGATGGTACTCTTCGCCGGAAAAAAGTTCTAGATGGGGAGAAATGTGCGGCATAGCCGCACATTTCTCCCCATCTAGAGAAAAATTCCCGCCTTTGGCGGAAGAGTTGGGATGAATCCTGGGGAGGCTAAAAGCGATGGGCGAGATTGTGCTGTTAGGATTGGGGCCGGGCGGGGCCGATCTGCTGACCCGCCAGGCGTGGGATGTGCTGGCGCACAGCCCGGAGGTCTATCTGCGCACCCGCCACCACCCGGCGGTAAGCGAGCTGCCGCCGGGCGCAGCGCGGCACTCCTTCGACGAACTGTACGAACGCGGTGAGTCGTTCGAGGCGGTCTACGCCCAGATCGTAGAGCAGGTGCTGACGCTGGGCCGCCGCCCGCAGGGGGTGGTGTATGCCGTGCCGGGCCACCCATTCGTGGCTGAAAGCACCGGGCCAGAGATTGCCCGCCGGGCGCGGGCCGAAGGGCTGCCGCTGCGAGTCGTAGAGGGCGTCAGCTTTCTGGAGCCGCTGTTCAGCGCCATTGGCCTCGACCCGTTCCCGCACACCGCCCTGGTGGATGCGCTGGAATTGGCCGTCGCCCACGTCCCCACCTTTCCTACCCATGCTCCGGCGGTGATCGCTCAAATCCATTCGCGCGCCATCGCCTCGGAAGTGAAACTGACCCTCAACAGCCTGTATCCTGACCAGCACCCGGTGCGCCTGGTGCACGCCGCCGGCACGCCGCAGCAAATCGTCGAAGACCTGGCCCTGTACGAGATCGACCGCAGCCGCCAGATCGGGCTGCTGACGGCCCTGTATCTGCCGCCGCTGGGGCGTGAAACGGCCTTCGAACCGTTTCTGGAAGTGGTGGCCCACCTGCGCGCCCCTGAAGGCGGCTGCCCATGGGATTTGCAGCAGACCCACCAATCGTTGCGCTCTGGGATGCTGGAAGAAACCTATGAACTGCTGGCAGCCCTGGATGCTGAAGACGTGGCCGGGATGCAGGAAGAATTGGGCGATTTGCTGCTCAACATTCTGCTTCAGGCCCAGATTGCCGCTGATGAGGGCGAATTCACGATGGCCGATGTGCTGCAGGGCATCCACACCAAGATCGTAGGCCGCCACCCACATGTATTTGGCGAAGCCGCTGTGGCCGGGGTACAGGGTGTGCTGCAAAACTGGGAGCGCCTGAAGGAAAAAGAACGGGCCGCCAAAGGCAAAGAGCAGGCCAGTCTGTTGGATGGGGTCAACGTAGCCCTGCCAGCCCTGGTGCAGGCCGAGCAGTATCAGAAGCGGGCGGCGCGGGTGGGCTTTGATTGGCCCGATGTGCAGGGCGTGCTGGACAAGCTGGAAGAGGAACTGGGCGAGGTGCATGCGGCCCGCCAGAATGGGAGCAGCGCAGAAGTGGCCGCCGAGATCGGCGACGCCCTGTTCGCGCTGGTGAACCTGGCGCGCTGGTACAAAATCGACCCGGAGAGCGCTCTGCGCGGATGCAACGCCCGCTTCCGCCAGCGCTTTGGTCATATCGAGGCTGCCGCCCGCCGGCAGGGCCGCTCGACCGCCGATCTATCGCTGGACGAGATGGAAGCCCTGTGGCAAGAGGCCAAAGCTATTTTTTCAGGTGATACGCCACATCAATGATGACGCGCTGATAGCCGCGCTGGCGCTGGCGATAGAGCAGGGCGGTCTTAATCAGCCAGCTGGTCTGGTTGTGCAGCAGCGCCTGCCACCAACGGGCCGGGACGAATTCGGGCAGGATTAACGTGGCCGTCTGGCCGTCGTTATGCTGGGCGTCGGTTTCGTCCAGGAATTCCAGCAGCGGGCCCAGAATCGAGCGGTAGGGCGAGGGCTTGACCACCAGGGGAATGTCGGGGAACCAGCTTTGCCAGTCTTCGCGGGCGGCTTCGGCGCTGCCCGGCTCCATCTCGATATAAACGGCGGTCACCTCTTTGGCGATGGCCTGGGCGAACAGCACCGCGTCGATCATGCCACGATGCACCCCCGACACCGGGATGACCACCCGCGGCGGCGGGTAGGGCCGCAGCGAGGGCGGCAGCCCGCGCAGGCTGAGCTGCTGGCCCACCGCCTGATAGTGGCTGTGAATGCGTACGAACATGAGATACAGCACGGGGATCAGCAGAACCGTTAGCCAGGCTCCTTCCCGGAATTTACTGTAGCCCACAATCAGCAGGGTGGCAGCGGTAGTCAGCGCGCCGGCCCCATTGATTAAAGCCTTCCAGAACCAGCCGGGGCGATGTTCGCGCCGCCAGTGAATCACCATCCCGGTTTGAGAGAGGGTGTAGGCCAGGAATACGCCGACGGCAAACAGCGGCACCAGGGCATGGCTATTACCGCCAAACAGCACGATCATTACCGCCGTCGCTAGCGAGAGCGCAACAATGCCGTTGGCGAATACCAGCCGGTCGCCCAGGCCGGTAAACTGGCGCGGCAGGTAACCATCCTGGGCCAGGATGGCCCCCAGGCGTGGAAAACCGGCAAAGCTGGTGTTGGCAGCCACCGCCAGGATCAGCATAGTGCTGATCTGCACCAGCAGATACAGCGGGCCGCCGCCCAGCAGGCGGCGGGCCAGGGCCGAGAGGATCGTCTCTTGCGGCCCGGCGATAACGCCCAGGAAGTGGGTCAGGCCGATGCTGCCGGCGAACAGCAGGCCCATTAAGATGGTCATTGCCAGCATGGTGCGGCGGGCATTGCGCGTTTCGGGCTTCTCGAATGTTGGCACGCCGTTGCTGATGGCTTCCACCCCGGTGAGGGCGGTGCAGCCGGTGGCGAAGGCGTGCAGAATCAACAGCAGGCTCAGCGGTTTGATGGGCGCGGGGGCTACCGCCGCCAGGTCGGCCGGGCCGTTTTGCCACAATTGCCACACGCCGTAGGCCAGCATGGGCAGGTAGGTGAACAGGAACAGGTACACCGGCACGGCCATCAGCGTGCCGGTTTCGCGCAGGCCGCGCAGGTTTGCCAGGGTGATGATGGTCAACAGCGCCAGGGCGATGGGCGTGCGGTAGCCCCACAGGATGGGGTAAGCCGAGGCGATGGCCTCCACCCCGGCGGTCAGGCTGACGGCGGCAGTGAGCAGATAGTCGATCAGCAGGGCCGAAGCGGCTACCAGACCGGCGGCGCGGCCCAGATTCTCGCGCGCCACTACATAGGAGCCGCCGCCGGAAGGATAGGCGGCGATGGTCTGCATATACGAGACGGCGACGATCACCAGCAGGCCGCTGATTGCCAGGCCAATCGGCCAGGCCAGGCTGAGCCCGGCCGCCCCGGCCGCCGCCAGCCCCAGGTAAATTTCCTGGTTGGCATAGGCGATGGAAGACAGCGCATCGGGCGAGAAAGCCGCCAGGGCGCGCACTTTATTCAGCCGCTTTTCGGCCAGATCGGTGGTGGGCAGCGGCGAGCCAATGACCAGACTTTTCAGACGAGCAAACATTGATTTTATCCCCAGCAGGTAAAATGAAGAGAGGCGTGCGCCCGGCGCACGCCTCTCTTCATTTGGCTATTCTTTCTGGGTCGATAACAAATACCCGTAAGCGGCGACCAGCAGAATAAACACTCCGCTCATCACCCACCCGGCCGGGGTCATCCAGATGGCCGATTGTTGGGTGAGCGAGATAAAGGCTGCCATCAGGCAGCTCAACAATTGAGCAAAGACTACTCCACGCCGGCCGGGCGTAGGCAGGGCTTCGACGCCCCGGCTCAGGCCCCACAGCAGCAGCCCCCAGCCGAACAGGCCCGCCCCGAACATGCGCGCAAAGGCGGCCAGGTGCCAGTAGGTCAGGCTGTTCAGGTCTTGCAGCTCTGGTACGTTGAAGAAGGCCATCATTAGCGGGCCATACAGCCCGAAGGCCACCCCTGCAGCGGCGAACAAGATGCCGTTGAAAGTCAAAAACGGTTTTAAGCGCATTCTCTTCTCCTTATCCCTTCTCAATCCTTGCCCCACCGCGCGAAGATGGCAGTGGACAGCAGCCGCCCGGCGCTCTTTTCTACCAGGGCCAGCTCGCCGGTTTCTAGGGTTCCGCCCAGGCCGCGGGTCATCTCCTGCATGGCGTAGTAGATGCTCAAGGCCGAAGCCCGGATGGCATAGGCGGTCAGGATTACGAAGCGCGGCTGCGGACTGAGCAGCGCCCGGCAGTCTTGCAGCAGGGCCGGGAGCGACTCGAACAGCTCCCACACCTGGCCCTGCGGCCCGCGCCCAAACTTGGGCGGGTCGAGGACGATGCCTTCGTATTGGTTGCCGCGCCGGGCCTCACGCTGCACGAACTTGAAGGCGTCGTCGATCAGCCAGCGGATGGGGCGGTCTTCCAACCCAGACAGGGCCTGGTTCTCGCGGGCCAGCATAACCGATTTCTTGGAAGCGTCTACGTGCGTCACCTGGGCCCCGGCCTGGGCGGCGGCCAGGGTTGCCAGCCCGGTGTAGCCAAACAGGTTCAGCACCCGGGGCCGGCCGACCTCGCCCGCAGTTGCTCCGCTCAGCCGCTCGCCCATCCAATCCCACTGGGCGGCTTGTTCGGGGAAGACCCCCATGTGGCGCGAGCTGGCGGTGAAGGCCAGAAATTTGAGGCCCTTATAGTGCATATGCCAGGGCGTTTTGACCGGTTTGTGGAATTCCCAGCGCCCGCCGCTTTCCTCGCCAGTGGGCAGGAAGGTGGCGTGGGCGGCCTGCCAGCGGGCCGTTGGCAGGGCCGGCGACCACACCGCCTGGTGTTCCGGGCGGACAAAGGTGTAGGCCCCATAGCGTTCCAGGCGCTGGCCGTTTCCACTGTCCAGCAGCTCGTAATCATTCCATTCCGGGGAGGTCAATAGCGTAAGTTTAGGCTGATCCACAATTTCTCTTTCTATCCGGACGATTCGTCCGGCTGCGGGCCGCTCCGTCGCCCACAACCGGTAATTTTCATGCCGCCGGCTCGAAGCGGGCAGTGAAATGACGCAGCAGTTCGGGGGCGTAG
>CAYQDU010000054.1:0-22579 GCA_964416275.1 uncultured Anaerolinea sp.
ACCTTGCGGCCAGACAAAGCGCGCCGATCTTAGAGCGTGATCTGGGCCAGCGTGGCCCGCTCCAGGGCGGCCGGGGCGATGGTAACGCCCAGGCCGGGGCCGGTGGGTACGTCGATGGTGCTGTCTGGGTTGAGGACGAAATTTTCCTGGGTGATGTCTTCGAAATAATAGCGTTCGGTGGCCGAAAGATCGCCCGGCAGCACAAACCCCGGCAGCGAGGCCAGGGCCAGGTTGGAGGCCCGCCCCACCCCGGTTTCGAGCATTCCGCCGCACCACACCGGCACGCCCTGGGCGTAGCACAGAGCATGGATCGCCTGGGCCTCGCTCAGCCCGCCCACCCGGCCGGCCTTGATGTTGATGATCCGGCAGGAGCCCATCTCCAACGCCTGGCGGGCGTGGCGGGCCGAGAGGATGCTCTCGTCCAGGCAGATGGGCGTGCGAAGCTGGTTTTGCAGCTTGCTGTGATCCCACAGGTCGTCCTCGTCCAGCGGCTGCTCGATCAGGAGCAGGTCGAAGTCGTCCAGCGGGCGCAGGGCGGCGGCGTCTTCCAGGCGGTAGGCCGAGTTGGCGTCCACCTGCAGGCGCAGGCCAGGGAAGGCTTTGCGCACGGCGCGGGTATCTTCCACGTCGCGGCCGGGCTTGATTTTGAGTTTAACCCGCCGGTAGCCCTGATTGAGGTAGCCCTGCACCGTCTCCACCAGTTTTTCGGGCGAAGCCTGCAGGCCCACCGACACGCCCACATCCACCGCCCGGCGCTCGCCGCCGAACAGCTCGCGCAGCGAACGGCCCTGCTGTTTGCCCAGCAGATCCCACAGGATCATCTCGACCCCGGCTTTTGCCATCGGGTGGCCGCGCACAAAGCTCATCCGCTGCTGCACTTCCTGCGGCCCGGCCAGCTCCTGGCCCAGCAGGCGTGGCAGGATAAAATCGCGCAGGATGTGCCAGGCGGTATGCACGGTTTCATACGAATAGCCGGGGTCGGCGTCGGCCACGACTTCGCCGTAGGCGGTCAGTCCGCCGGCTTTAGCCTCCAGCAGCAGGCAGTCGCGCGTGTCGATTCGCCCGAAGGAAGTCTCGAAGGGGTGGCGCAGGGTCATGCGCACGTGCCGCATCGTGATTTGTTCCAGTCTCATGTATTTTTTCTCCTCAGTTTTTCTTCACCCCAGTAATCACCGCCTCGCCATAGCTGAGAGCGTAGAAGCTGCGCGGGATAGGGCGGGGCATGTAAATGACATCGGTCGTCAGGTAGCCGCGTTGGAACAGGTCTGTGAACAAAGCCCGGGTGTGCAGCCGCCATTCCAGGGCCAGGGCGGGATCGGCTGCTTTGATACCCTGAAAGTCGGCCGGGATTTCTACCAGCAGCAGGGGAACCTCTCTCTCGTTGAGCGGCAGGGCCTGGACGGCGGCCAGCGGGTCGCCGGCCGGGGGGCGGGGCAGGCCGTCTGCCCCGAAGTGGGTCGGGTTCAAGATGCCGGTCCCGGCCGCCAGGTAGTGAGACAGGTCGAGCGGGCGGCGGGCGCGGCGGCTCAGGCGGTGTACCACGCGCTGCGAGTTCACCCACCAGTCCACCTGGAAACGGTCGGTGGGCAGCCCGGCGTTCAGCGCGTCGCGCAGGTCGCCATACGCGTTTTGGAGGTAGGTGTTGCACACCGCCCCCAGGCGGGTGATGTTCAGATAGGCGTTGCGGCTGAGCAGCGGGTCGTACGTCCAGGTGATGCGATCCAGGCCCTGGTGACGCACCATCTGCCACTGGGCGCGCTTAAGCAGATAGCCGATGCCGTGGTCGCGATAATCGGGATGCACGCCCAGCATGTGCGAGCAGTGTTTGGGGCGCGGCCCATCGGGGGTGTGGTACAGGCCAGGAAAGCCAAACGTAAAGCCCACCAGCTGTTCGTCTGCGGTGTATGCGCCGATCACCAGCCCGCCGTTATGCACGGCGGTAATCAGCAGATGTAGCGGGATCACCTCGATGTCATCCCCCGGCCAGACCAGGCGCTGGAGCTGCTCTACCTGGGTCATGTCGGCCGCGCTTTCAAGAATACGGAGTGAAATGGCGTTCATTTTGCGTTTCTGATTTTACGATCCTGATTGGGCGGCCAGACGCGGGCAGAGCGCCGGCCCCAGTGGTTCAGGTACGCCAGGCGCTGCGAGATGCGGGCCGGCATCAGGTTGAAGGCGCGCGGCATGGTATCGAGGGCGGTGGTGCGGTTGACCGCCATGTAGTCCAGCCAGTAGACCGAGACCGGCAGGCGGGGAAACATCGACTCCAGGAACATGGTCAACCAGCGCAGATAGGGCGGCGGCATGCTGAGCAGCAGACGGCGCTGGCCGCTGGCCTGCATCACCAGTTCGACGATCTGGCGGAAGCTGAGATATTCCGGCCCGCCGATGTCGTAGGTGCGGTTGAGCGAATCGGGGTCTTGCAGCGCCCAGGTCAGGCAGGTGACCAGGTCTTCGACCCACAGCGGTTGGAGCTGCACGCTGCCGTCGCCGGGCAGCAAAAAAATGAATGGGTTGAAGCTCAGGATGCGGGCGATGCCGGTGGTGAAGCTGTCGTTGGAGCCGTAGACGACCGCCGAGCGCAGGATGGTGTAATTCAGCCCGCTGCGGCGCACGTCTTCTTCGGCAATGCCCTTGACTTTCAGCACCGGATAGGCCGAGGCCCGGTCTGCGCCCAGGTGGCTGAGGTAAAAGAAGCGTTCGACCCCGGCGTCTTTAGCCGCCGCCAGCACAGCCCGCGTGCCTTCGATGTCGGTCTCTTTCAGATTCACCCGCGGCCCGCCCCGTTCGCCGCTGATCAGGTGGAAAACCGTGTCTACCCCGACCATGGCCGCCCGCAGCCCGCGCGGATCGCTCAGGCTGCTGACGGCCACCTCCACCGGCACGCCGCGCGGCAGGCGCGGCGTGCTGGGCGATGGGCGGATCAGGATGCGCACTGGAAAACCCAGCCCGGCCAGGTGGCGCACCAGCGCTCCGCCAATAAACCCCGTGCCGCCTGTCACCAGAATCATAGCTGCAGCTCACTCCGCCCGGCGAATCTCAGCCACCGCCTGTGGGTTGACCAGCGAGGAAGTATCGCCGGGGTCCAGGCCCAGGTAGGCTGCCCGGATGATGCGCCGCATGACTTTGGCGTTGCGGGTCTTGGGCAGGTCGTTGACGAACAGAATCTCGCGGGGGGCCAGCGGCTTGCCCAGCGAGGCCGCCACCAGGGCGCGCAGTTCGCCGCGCAGTTCGTCGCAGCGCACGCAGCCCTTTGCCATCACCACAAAGGCGATCACCTCGCTGCCCTTGATTTCATCGGGGATGCCGATCACGGCGGCTTCCATCACCGCCGGATGGCCCACCAGGATCGATTCGACCTCGGCCGGGCCGAGGCGCTTCCCGGCCACCTTGATCGTATCATCGGAGCGGCCCAGGATATACCACATCCCGTCTGCGTCTATGGCGGCAAAGTCGCCCTGCACCCACACCTCCGGCCAGCGCGACCAGTAAGCCTCGATATAGCGTTGGGGGTCTTTCCAGAAGCCGCGCGTCATACCGATCCAGGGGGCTTTGACCACCAACTCGCCCACCTGCTGGCGCAGCGGGCGGCCTTGTTCGTCCAGCACGTCGGCGGCTATGCCGGGGCAGGCGGCCGAGAATGCGCACGGCTTGAGCGGCAAGAGCGGGTTGCCCATCACAATCCCGCCGGAGATTTCGGTGCCGCCGGAGTAGTTGATGATGGGCAGCTTACCCTGGCCCACGGTCTGGAACAACCACAGCCAGGGGGCGGGGTTCCAGGGTTCGCCGGTAGAGGCGAAGCAGCGCAGCGAAGACAGGTCGTGCTGACGCACGGGGGCCTCGCCATGCACGGCCAGCGCCCGCACCAGGGTGGGCGAAACGCCCAGGGCGGTCACCCGGCAGCGTTCGACGGTGGCCCACAACCGGTCGGGGCCGGGGTAATCGGGCGCGCCGTCGTACAGCACGAAGGTGGCCCCCAACAGCAGGGCGCCGAACACCAACCAGGGGCCCATCATCCAGCCCATGTCGGTCATCCAATAGATCACATCGCTGGGGTGAACGTCGGCGCCGAAGGCCATATCCTGGGCGGCCTTGATGGGGAAGCCGCAGTGGGTATGCACCACGCCCTTGGGTCGCCCGGTCGTGCCGGAGGTGTAGAGAATCATCAGCGTATCTTCGGCCAGGGTCGGCTCGAAGGGACAGGTGGTGGGTTGGGCGGCCACCAGGGTTTCCCAGGCATGGTCGCGCCCCGGCTGCATGGGCGCAGGCAGCCCGGCCCGGTTGAGCACGATTATGTGCTGCAAGGTGGGCGCCTGGGCGGCGGCTTCGTCGGCAGTGGGCTTCATGGCCGTGGGCTTGCCGCGCCGGAAGAAGCCGTCGGCGGTGAACAGGGCTTTGGCCCCTGCGTCGTTCAGGCGCGAAGCAATCGCCCCGGCCCCGTAACCGGAGAACAGCGGCAGAATGATCCCACCGATGCGGGCAATCGCCAGCAGGGCCACCACGATTTCGGGAACCATGGGCATATACAGGCCGATGGCGTCGCCCTTGCCCAGGCCCAGGGCGCGCAGGGCGTTGGCGGTCTGGTTCACCTGAGCGGCCAGTTCGCTGTAGGTCAGGCGCGCCGCCTGACCATCTTCTCCCTCCCAGATCAGGGCCGGCTGCTGCCCGGTAGGCTGATCCAGATATTTATCCAGGCAGTTGGTGGTGATGTTCAGCGCGCCGTCTACGCACCAGCGCGGCCAGGCAATGCCCTGGCTGAGATCGACCACGCTGGAATAGGGGCGCTGAAAGCGGATATCCAGAAATTGCAGCAGGGCCTCCGTGAACCAGGCCACGTCTTGGGTTGAACGCCGCATCAGGGCGGCGTAGTCTTGAAGATCATGCTGGCGCATGAAGCGGGTCAGGTTGGCGTGCGCGATAATTTCGGAAGTTGGCCGCCACACGATGGGGCCGCCAAAGTCAAAGCTTTCGATCTGGGCCTCGCTCATAAACCGTCTCCTCGTAATCCGCTTCCCACCCATTCCTACCGTCGAAGATCACACCATTGAGAATGCAGGAAGAATTATAACATCGGGTCGGCCGGCGGCGCAGCCGGCGGCCGACCTTAACATCGATAGGGGTGAGTTTCACGAACTTCGAAAATGAGGCAGAGGTATTATTTTGGGGACAATGGGTGGCGTAGCCACCCATTGTCCCCAAAATAAAAAATCCCCGCCTTCGGCGGAAGAACCAAACTTGATCCTTCCTGCCTCCTAACGCGACGTAGAGCTAGAAGCTACAGGTTGATTCCATACAGATAGGCGGGCAGCAGCAGAATGAGATAGCTGGCTAGATTAGCCGCCGCCGAGACGAACACCGACCGGCGCAGGTTGCCCGGCTGTAAACGGTGCAGTACGGCGGCTTCGATACTTACCGAAAGCGCCCAGGCGATCAGCAGGCCCCACAGGCGCAGAGCCGGAACCAGCCCCAGCAGGCCAAAGCCGAACACGGTCGAGATGGCGTTCATCCAGGCGGCGGCTTTCAGGCAGGCCCGGAATTCTCCCCAGCCCAGGAACTGCAGGGCGGTAGTCTCGACGATGATTATCAGCCCGGTCAGGATCAGCACAAAAACGATGCCAAAGGCCAACAGGCCGAACGTCAGGCCAGGCGCGGCAAGATCGGGGAGCGGAAGATAGGACATGGCGAACCTCCTGGGCGACGCTTCAGTTGCCGGCGGGAATGATGCCTTGCATGGGGGCTGCGCCCGGCGCAGCCCCCATGCAAGTTTACCGCATACCCAGGATCAGCGGCAGGTAGAGCATATGCTCGTCGGGCGTAGAGGCTGCCGCGGTGGTGAAATGCCAGAACGCGCCCGGCCCGCCGTCGGCGTAGGTGAGGCCGCCGGCCCCGCTGGCGCGAACCTGCCAGTAGTAGGTGACAGCCGGATGCAGACCGTCTGGGGTGACGCTGACAGCTTCCCCGGCTTCGATCCACGGGGAGCAGGCGCCGTCGTTGCTCGTATCGTAGCAGTAGGCGTAAGCGGATGCGCCTGGGCTGGGCTGCCATTGCAGCCGCGGGTGGGTCGAAACCTGGAGCGCGGCATTGGCCGGGGCGCTCTTGGCAAACGCCTGGGGCGGGTCGCTCCGGGTGGTGAAGCGCCAGAAGGCGGCCGGGTCGCCATCGGCATAGATCAGGCCGCTGGCGTCATGCGCCCGCGCCTGCCAGAAGTAGACCGTGGCGGGCGCTAACCCGTTCAGGGTGACGCTGAGGGTATTTCCCGCCTCGATCCACACGGCGCAGGCGTTGTCATCGCTGGCGTCGAAGCAGTAGGCATATCCGGATGCGCCCTGGCTGGCGCTCCAGCGCAGGCTGGGCGAGAGGCCCACCTCCACCGCCTGGTGGGCCGGGGCGCTTTTCTGAAACGCGTTCAGCGAAGCCGGGCGGGTAGTAAAGCGCCAGAAAGCGCCGGGGCTATCATCGGCGTAGACCAGCCCGCCGGGGCCGATAGCCCGCGCCTGCCAGAAATAGGCCGTGGCTGGCGATAGCCCATCCAGGGTGACGCTGAGGGCAGCCCCGGCGTCGATCCAGCCGGCGCAACCGCCGGCGGCGTAAAAGCAGTATTCGTAGCGCTCGGCCCCGGCGCTGGCGCTCCAGCGCAGCGTGGGAGATGTCGAAACCCCCTCAGACTGGTGGGCCGGGAGGCTCTTTTGGAACGGGCCGGGCGGGGCGGCCTGGGTGGTAAAATGCCAGAAAAACGCCGGGCCGTCCCCGGCGTACGTAACGCCACCCGGCCCGCGGGCGCGCGCCTGCCAGTAGTAGGTGGTTGCATAGTTCAGCTCGCTCAAGGCAGCCTGGGGCAAGGCCCCGACACTGACCCAGGCTGTGCAGGGCTGGTCGGAATGCAGAGCCAGGCAGTATTCGTAGCTTTCGGCCCCCTGGCTGAGCTGCCAGGCCAGGTTGAGGCTGACGAGCTGGTTGGCCGCGCCATTGGCTGGGGCAATCAGGGCGAAGGCCTCTGGTGGGGCGGGCAGGGTGGTGAAGGCCCAGAAGTCGAACGCGCTGGCGTTGGCGTAAGTGGTTCCACCGGGGCTAACGGCCTGTACCTGCCAGTAGTAGGTCGCGCCGGGGAGGCGTTGGGTGAGGCTGATAACGGTCTGCGTTCCAACGCTGATCCAGGTATCGCAGCGGTTATCATCGCTGGTGTCCAGGCAGTATTTGTATTCCCGCACCCCGCTGCTGGCGCTCCAGGCCAGGCTGGGGGTGAGGGAAACGCTGCTCGCCCCATTGGGCGGCCCGGTTTTGACAAAGCCGCCCGGCGGGGTGGATTGGGTGACGAAATGCCAGTAGTCGCCGGGGCCGGTATTGGCATAGGTGACGCCGCCCACCCCGCTGGCGCGCACCTGCCAGTAATAGCCGGTTTTGGCGATCAGCCCATCCAGTGCTGCGCTGCGCTGCAGGCCCGCGTCGATCCAGAGGGCGCAGGCATCGTCGTCGCTATCGTCGTAGCAGTATTCGTATTTGAGCGCCCCGCTGCTGGCGCCCCAGGTAAGCACCGGGCTGGTAGAGACGCCGCTCTCTCCGTCATAAGGCGCGGTTTTGACAAACATTCCGGGGGCGGCGGCCACGGTGAAGCTCCAAAAAGTGGTCGGGCCATCGGCGTAGGTGAGCGATCCATCGGCCCCGACTGCCCGCACCTGCCAGAAGTAAAGCGTGGCGCTGCTCAGGTTGGTCGCTGCGAAGCTGGTTCCCGTACCGGCGGAGAGCCAGGGTTCGTTGCAGAGCGGCGGGTCGTTGGCCGAGATGCAGATCTCATAGCGCGCCGCGTTGCTGCTCTCGTTCCATCTCAGGGTCAGGCTGGGCGGATGCCCGACGCTCTGATTGGCGGGGGAGAGTTTCGAGAAAGCGCCTGGCCCGGCGGGCGCCAGGGCAGCCAGAAACGTCAAAACGCAGAGAATAAAAGCCGCGCGTCTCATTTCCGTTCTCCTATGCAGTTGAATTCAGGAACGGGAGGAACAGGGCCAGTACTACACCCATGTGAATTCTATCACCGGATGACGATTTGTGTAAATATTTTAGGCCCACCCGTGCGACGACTTCGGTAGCTCCCCACTTAACCGGGGTGTAGGCGACTGGCGAGCTTCGCCGAAAAAGGATTAATCGTGGATTTTTTCGCCCGAAGGGCGACAAAATCCACGTAACAATTCTTATTTGATCTTCCATCCTTAACATCAACCCGACCGATAGGGACGCCGCGCCTACCGCTACCGCGGCGGCGCGAATCGCCGGTAGGACATTTTGCGTGACCCACGCCAGTGCGAGCAGCTTTTTTAAGGCGCTCGAAGGGAAGAGCGCCAGGCTTGTTCCACGGTTTAATGGGATAGGATCACGACTTCAAGAAAGGCCCGATATTTTTGGTTCTTTGGGCCTGGCCGGGAAAAATCTATTCTGTCTCCCAGGCCCAAACGGCGCGCCTGGCTAGTTCGCCGCGCCCAGCCAACGCCGCACACTCAGCGTCACCAGCAGGGTGGCAGCCCAGGCGGCGTAACCGAGCAGGATGATCCAGCCCAGCTTCAGCCCGGCCCGCGCCCCGAAATACAGGGCAATGGTGAAAGCCAGGGTGGGGATAATTCCGCTGACCATGCCCTGGGTAAATTTCTCCACCGCCTGTTGATCGCCATGAGTGGAAGAATACACGACCCACAGGGTGAGCGGGATCGTCACCGGCATGGTGGCGGTGACGGCCGCCACCAGTTTGCTCTGGCGCTGCACAAAAGCCACAAAGATCAGAATCGTGATCGAAATAAAGACCGGCGCAATTTCGTTGAGTTTCATTGTAGAGGGGCTCCAACGCTCGATTATACCGAAATTCCGGTTTTGCCGTTCAATGAACCCCCAATATGGTATCATCACGCCCAGATAAACGACAGGAGCGAGCGATGAGCGACGTGATCCGGGTGGGAAGCCTGGTGCTGTACAAGAAACGCCCGGCGCGGGTAGTCAAAACCGGCGAGCGGCTGGAGATCGAGATCGAGGGCGGCAATATTGCCAAGGTGCGCTATAAAGACGTGACCCTGCTGCACGCCGGGCCGCTCAACAGCCTGAAAGACCTGCGCCCCGTGGCGGGCGACCAGACCCTGGCCTGGGAGCTGCTGCGCGAGGACGGCCAGCCGCACACGCTGGCCGAGCTGGCCGAGCTGGGCTTCGACGCCTTTACCCCGCTCACCGCCTGGGCTGCCTGGCAGTGGGTGGACGATGGACTGTACTTCCACGGCGAGCCGGAAGCCATCTACGCCGCCCCGCCGGAGGC
The DNA here is from genome assembly GCA_964416275.1 of uncultured Anaerolinea sp. GTDB lineage: Bacteria > Chloroflexota > Anaerolineae > Anaerolineales > UBA4823 > RBG-16-57-11. The sequence goes on from CAYQDU010000054.1 coordinate 9,287, forward strand.
GGTGTCTCGCGAGCAGGCCGCCCGCCAGGCCCGCCAGGCCGAGGCCGCCGCCTGGGCCGATTTTCTCAGCCGGGCCGGGGCCGGGCAGGTGAACCCCCAGGCCGACGCCCGCTTTGTGCGTGAGCTGGAAGACCTGGCCCTGGGCCGCCGCGCCGACAGCCGCCTGCTGCGCGAGCTGGGCCGCCACGAACGCCCCGAAACCGCTCACGCCCTGCTGCTGGCCTGGGGGGTGTGGGATGAAACCGTCAACCCCCATCCGGCCCGCCTGGGCGTCTCGCTGCACATCTCGCAGAGCGACCTGCCGCCCCTGGCCGATGAGCCGCGCCTCGATCTGACCGGTCTGCCGGCCTACGCCATCGACGACCGGCACAACCAGGACCCCGACGACGCGGTGTCGCTGGTCGATTGCCAAACCGACGCGCCGGGACGGCTGACCTCGGCCCGCCTGTGGGTGCATATCGCCGACGCGGCCGCCCTGGTGCTGCCCGACAGCCCGGCCGACCGGGAAGCTCGCAGCCGGGGCGCTACGCTCTATCTGCCCGAAGGCCCCATTCCCATGCTGCCGCCCCACACTATCCAGGTGTTGGGGCTGGGGCTGCAAGAAATCTCCCCGGCCCTGTCGTTCGAGATCGCCATCGACGCCCAGGCCGAGATTACGAGCATCCAGATCCAGCCCTCGTGGGTACGGGTGCAGCGCCTGACCTACGACCAGGCCGAAGACCGCATCGGAGAAGCGCCCCTGAGCGGCCTGCACCAGATCGCCCTGGCTTATCACGAGCGGCGGCGACGCAACGGAGCCTTTCTGCTCGACCTGCCCGAAGCGATGGTGCGTCTGGTGGATGGACAGGTGGAGATCGAGCCGGTGCGCCGGCTGCGCAGCCGCGACCTGGTGCGCGAGGCTATGCTGCTGGCCGGAGAGGCCGCCGCCCGCTTTGCGCTTGAAAATCGCCTGCCGTTTCCTTTCGCCTCCCAGGAGGCCCTCCAGCCGCCCAGCGGCCCGGAAGCCAACCTCCAATTGATCCAGTGGATGAGGCGCCCACCAGAGACGTTGAGCCTCGCGCAGCGTTTTGCGCTGCGCCGCCTGCTGCGCCGCAGCCAGGTGCTTAGCCAGCCCGCCCCGCATGCCGGGGTGGGGCTGCCAGCCTACAGCCGGGCCACCAGCCCGCTGCGCCGTTATCTTGATCTGGCGGCCCACCAGCAGCTTCGGGCGTTTGTGCGCGGCCAGCCGGTTTTGAGCGAGGCGGCTATGATCGAGCGGATTGGTTTCTCGGAAGCCATCACTGGAACAATCGCCCAGGCCGAACAACTCTCACGCAAGCATTGGACCCTGGTGTGGATGCTGCGCCAGCCGGGCTGGCAGGGCCGGGCGGTATTGGTCGAGAAGAACGGCAAGCGCGGCTATGTCATCTTCCCCGAGCTGGCTTTTGAGACCCCGGTAAGCCTGCGCCGTCCAGACCTGCCGCTGGACAGCGAAGCGACCGTGGCAGTGCGCGAGATCAACCTGCCCGAGCTGGAAGCCGGTTTTGTGATTGACGATTGCTGATGGCTCCCATCAGCAATCGTCCTTCCAGTTGAGCGTGGGGAAAAGATTTCGCCAGGCCGGGGATGGGCATCCAAACATTCACGAGGCGGCAGCGGCTGATCCTGTCTGCGGGCATTGGGCTGCTGTGCCTGCTGCTGGCCTATGGGCATATGGCCGCCGGCGGGATTGCCGGAGCCGATTTCACCTTCTCCTGGCGGGCGGCGCGGGCCGTGTGGGCCGGGCAGAACCCGTATGAGACCATCCGCCCGGCCGGAGTTTACCCCTACCAGACCTGGTTCTATTATCCTCTGCCGGCCGCCCTGGCGGCCCTGCCATTTGCGCCCCTGCCGCCCGTCCCGGCGGCAGCGATCTTCTTTGGCCTCAGCGCCGGGTTGTTGGCCTATGCCCTGACCCGCGACGGCTGGCAGCGCCTGCCGCTGTTCTTCGGCGCTCCGTTTGGCGTTGCCCTGGCCACCGCCCAATGGTCGCCGCTGGTTACAGCGGCGGCCCTGCTGCCGGGGCTGGAATGGTTGCTGGCCTGCAAACCTACCCTGGGGCTGGAGCTGCTGGCCTACCGGCCCTCCGGGCGGGCCGTGTTGGGCGGGCTGGCCTTTGGGTTGCTCTCTCTGCTGGCTCAGCCCGCCTGGCCGCTGGCCTGGCTGGCTGTGGCCCGCGGCATACAGGGCCATCCGCCGCCGCTGCTGATGCTGCCTCTTGGCCCGCTGCTGCTGTTAGCCGCCGGGCGGGCGCGCAGCCCGGAGGCCCGCCTGCTGTTGGTCAGCGCCCTGGTGCCGCAGCTTTTATTCTTCTACGACCAGTTAGCCCTGGGACTGATCCCGCGCTCCTGGAAGACCGGCCTGGCCTACAGCGGGCTGACCTGGCTGGTCTATTTCGCCTGGCGGCTGTCGGGCGGGATGGACCCGCGCAGCGGGCAGGTCTTCATCCAGCCGGCCCAGTTCGTGCTGGCGGGCGTATTTCTACCTGCCCTGGCGATTCTGTGGCTGCAAAAACCGCCCGGCGGCCTGCTCCAGCCACCAGATCGCCAGCAGCCCGTCGAACAGCAGCAGCAGGGGGTACATGGGGGCCATGTAATCGACTCGAATGCCGCTAAACGAGGTGACCTGGATCAACACCAGGATCAACAGGCGGGCCGCCAGCCCGCCCAGCAGGGCGCTGGTCACAGCCCAGGCTGCAACCCAGGCCGGGCTGCGGCGCAGCAGCGCGGCTGCACTCAAGGCTAAATACAGCCCCAGCCCGCCCAACGACAGCCAGGGAACCGTCGATTGGTAGAGACTGGCAATGCCTTCCAATGCAGAGATTTTGGCCTGGTTGTCGCGGCCGCTCAACGTTTCGGCTTGCAGGGCCAGGTGACTGGCGACGCCATAGATCCCCACGTACAAATCGCCGTCTTGCAGTTCCATCCCCTGGGCGGGGATTGAATCAATGTCCAGGCGCTGCACGTGGCCCGGCGCGCTGATCTCCAGGCTGCAATGCTCGATGCAGTTGGTGCGCACCTCGAAGGCGGCCGTCTTGGCCTCGGGGATGTTCTGGCCCTGGGCCAGGAAGCGGTCGTAGATATCGGTATTCAGCCTGCGCTCGATGGTGGTGATCGTCGGGTGGCCCTCCGCATCGCGGATGAGCAGCCCCACCGGACCGCCCTTCTGGAACGCCCAGCCGGAGATGAGCCAGTATTCTACGTTCAGCGGCTGTCCGGTCAGCTCAACCGCCCCATCCACCGCCGCCGACCGGCCCAGCACCGGAACGGAGCGGACGGAAAAGCCCTCATAGCGCGCCAGATAGCCGGCGCCCTGCCACAGCCCCTGCAGCAGCGGGCGCAGATATTCGCTGCGCCAGGGCGGGGCCAGCGAGGCTCGCGGCGGCAGGCAGTCCAGCTTTTGCGCTTCGCAGGCGGCGTCGATCTCTTTGGCCAGGCGGCGATAGTAGGCGGCAGGGAAGCGGTCGTGCGAATACTGCCCGGCGGCGGCCACCGCATCGCGGAAGGCCCATACAAACCAGCCGCCGCGCAGTTCGTTCAGCGCCGGCCCGCCGGGGGTCCACTCGTTGCTGGTCGCCACCCAGCCGTCGCCCAGATCGCCTTCCAGATAGGGCCGCAGGCGGGCAAAAGACGGGCTGACGGCGTAAATCTGCTTGCGGGCGGCGCGAGTCACCGGCACATCGGGGTACCAGGTGCTGCTTTTGACCCGCGTCAGGGCTCCATATGCGGCCTTGAAATCGGCCTGGTCCAGCTCGGTGCGGGCGAAGACGCCGTAATAGGATTGGTTGAGGGCGTAGACCGCGCCCACCAGCCCCAGCCACAGGCCCAGGGCCAGCCCCCAGGGGGCCAGGCCGGCCAGCCAGCCCCACTGCGGGCCAGAGCGTTCGCGCCACAGGCGGTAGACGTGCAGCAGCCAGATCAGCCCCAGGGAAGGCAGCAGCCAGACGCTTTCCTCGCGCGTCAGCCAGAAGGCGGCCAGGCATCCGCCCAACCCGGCGGCCCACAGCCAGGGCCGGGCGGCGCGGGCGTGCAGCGCCTTCCGATCCAGCCCGGCCAGGTGCAGGGCGGCGGCCAATACCAGCAGCGTCAGGGCCGGGTAGATGCCCTCCCGAATGACGCGCGGCATGGTCGCGCTGTGGTAGCTGATCGGGTTAAACAAGAGGATTGCGAAGATCAAGACCCGGTAGGGCGGGCGGGGCAGCAGCGGCAGCAGGGCCGCCACCATCAGCCCGCAGGCCAGGATATACAACAGATGGTGCGAGAGCACGAGCGGGACGCTCAGCCGGTACATGGCCGCTATCCACAGGGGGTAAAACGGGCCTTTAATCAGGGTGAACTGGTCATAGGGACCGGCCCAGCGGCCTTGCAGCAGGTAGCGGGCCATAGTCAAGAAATGGCCGTCATCGTGAGTCCCCAATACAAACGTGCCAAGCGGCTGCGCTGCGACCAGCCACAGCTTGAACAGGGCCAGGCCGGCCGCCAGCCATACCTCGGCGCGCTGGATCGGTTTTTTTTGCCAGGATGAAAAGCGGATGTTCAAATGATTCGTCTCGTAAGCGTGGGTTGCGTCTTGCAGAAAATTGCAGCCCTATTTTGCCTGCCTCCGCCGGGGCTGTCAATCCCCAATCAAATCTAAGGGGTTCTCGGGCCTTTCTTGAAGTCATCGCACCTGACTTTAAAAAAGGTGCGGAGGGGTTCTGACAGAACGGCTCCCAAAGCGCCCGCTGATGCTACAATATAAACGCCTTGCGGCGGAACATTCTCTCTGGAAAGGGATCTTGGTCATCATGCGGATTTTGCACTCCTGCGCTTTGCTTGTTGTTCTTTGCGCCCTGCTGTTGAGCGGCTGCCAGGCCGCCCCGGCTGTCACCCCGCCCCCACCCACCCAGGCCCCGCCGCCGCTTGACCTGGACGGCGTATGGTCGGGCCAGACCGACCAGGGCCAGCCGGTCAATTTTGTCTTGAGCGGCCGGCGCGTGGCTCAGATGCAGTTGAATTACACAATGGAAAACTGCGCCGACCATATTTTCAAGATCAGCGCAGCGGCGGGAGCGGGAAGATGGCAGGGGCATACCCTGATCCTGAACGTCCCCCAGGAAGTGCGCCTGTCGTTCTTGAGCGAGAAATCGGCTTCCGGCGCGTTCGTCTTCGACCCCAGCCAGGGTTTGCTGGCGGCCTCGTGCAAGCCGGGCCCGGCGACGACGATTACTTTTACGGCCCAAAAGCTGGAGCGATAATCAGACCAGGTCGAACGTGACCTGCACTGCGCTGGCCCCTAACTGCGCCCCGATCGCGTGCAAGCCGGCTTCGATGCGGGCCTGCACCGGGCCGGGCAGGAAATCGGGAGCCCGCACCAACACCACCCAGCGGTCGCCAGAGAAGCGTCCTTCCCAGATGGCCGCTGCTCGCCCATCGACCAGCGCCAGGGGCAGCCCGTCCCCGGCCTGGGAATAGGCGAACTGCTGTAAATCGGGGTCAATGAAGCGCCCCCGGCCATCGGCCGGGTAGCCCATTGTATAGGCGTCCCACTTGGGAAGCAGGGCTACCTGCCCGTCTGGGGGCAGCGGCTCGGTTGACTGGAAGGCCTCCAGCAGGGATTGGGGCAGCAGCAGGCCTGCGCCCACTTCCACCGGGCGCAGGGTCTGCAAGGCGGCCTGGGCCCGGGTGAGCGAAACCCCCACCCACCAGGCAAAATCGCTTACCCGGGCCGGGCCAAAGGCGCGCAGATACTCACCGCCCAGCCAGGCCAGGGCATCGTCGGGGTCCAGGTCGGGCAGCGGCTCGCCGAGCCAGGCTGCGGTCGTCACATAGCGCAGGCCGCTGGCGCGCAGGCCAGGTTCGCCCACCCGCAGCAGGCGCCCCTCCCGGCACAGGGTCTTGACCAGCAGATCCATCTCGGCTTCGGGCGGGATCTCGCCCGCCAGGGTCCGGCGCAGTTCGTCCAGGCGCATAGGGTGATTGGCGGCGGCCTGCACCGCCGCGCTCCAGCGCTCATACTGCGGGCCCAGCGCCTCCCGGCGGTTTTTCAGGTAGCGCACGGATTGGGCTGTTCCGCCGGCCGCGGCGAAGATGCGCCCGGCCGTCTCCCGCGGCGCAATGTGGATCGACTTGCGCATGGCCGGAATGCGCACGATCTGCCGCCCAGCCTCCAGGCTGGTAAAATCAGCGATCTCGAAGGCCGGGAGGCGCGCCGCCAGGCTGAGCGGCCCAGCCGGGTGGGCGCTGTAAACGGCAATTACCCGGCGCAGAGCAGCCAAAATATCGGGGGCGCTACGCTCCAACCCTTGCTGGCGGTAGGTCCAGGCCGTAAGCTGTCGACGCAGCCGGATGGGATTGGTTTGGATAGGCGTGGTCATCGATCGATATTTCCAACTGGTGGTTAAAGAACCAGGCTGATGGATGCAGCGGTGAAGCCGACTGCATCCATAAAACCATCCCGGTTTTGGATGGGCCTAAGGACAAAGCGTCGCGCAGGTGATCATCCCGGCGCTATTTTTGTGATAACACCGGCGGCAGCCGCGCCCATTGGCGAGCTTCGCTTGGCGAGCTTCGCTCGCCTGGAAAGAGGATTAATCGTGGATTTTGTCGCACGAAGTGCGACAAAATCCACGGAACAGCTCTTTTTGAAGGCGCTTGAAGAGCGCCATGCCTGTTCCACGGTTTAACGGGGTGGTACCATGTTTGGCGTAGCCGCACATTTTCCCAACAATATAACCTCTTTCCCGGCCAAGCTGGAAGAACCAAAAGTTTTTTCTCACGAGCGTACTGCATTGTATCAGCAATTACCCCGGCCTGTCTATTTTCAATTTACGACGGCCCCAACCGCAGCGAGCGACCCGGTTTCAATACTCGCCCGCGCAGCCGGGCGGCCCGCTGGCGCACGGCCGGGATGCGCACGATCAGAAACAGGGCCACCGCCAGCCCGAACAGCAGGGGTTGGATCACATCGCCTTGCAGGCGGAACAGGTCTCCCTTGCGGGCCCAGGCGTAGTGCAGGATCACCAGCGGGGCGGCCAGATACACCAGGCGATGGAGCTTCTTCCAACGTTTGCCCAGCTTCTTCATCCACCACTGGAACGAGGTGGCGGCCAGCAGGGTCAGAATTACCAGGGCGGCCAGCCCGACGAAGATGTAGCGCTTATCGGCCAGGTCTTGATACACATACCCCCAGTTGAAGCCATAGTCCAGGCCGATAAAGATCAGAAAATGGGCCAGGGCGAATAGGAAGGCATAGACCCCCAGGGCCCGCCGGGCAGTGAGGGCCTGGCGCAGCCCAAACAGGGTGTTGAGCGGGGTGCAGGCCAGCGATAGGGCCAGCAGGATCAGGGCGTCTTTGCCGGCTCGCTGTGTGGCGGCCTGGATCGGGTTGACCGTCAGGTTGCCCGTCCAGGCGTCCCAGGCCAGCCACAGGGCCAGCCCCCAGGCCAGTAGATGGGCGGCGAGCTGCCAATACGTCCAATGTCGAGGAAGTTTCATGGTCTCTTTCCAGAACGATGCGCCTCTCTATTTTGGGGGCTGGGGGGCGTAGCCCCCCAGGCCCCAAAAATAGAGAACCTTTAAAATGACTCTTCTGCCAAAGGCGGGAATCTTTCTATATTTTGGGGAAACTGTGCGGCGCAGCCGTACAGTTTCCCCAAAATAGAGCCTCTAAAATCTCACTTCCGCATGGGGCGGCTGTCGTGAACCCGGCGCTTGGGAGCTTAATAGAACTCCTTGAGGTTGAGGTCTTTGTAGAGTTCGGCCACCTGGTCGGCGTAGCCGTTGAAGGGCAGGGTGGGCCGCCGCCCGCCGCTGCGCCCGATGCGCCGCTCGGTGGCCTGCGACCAGCGTGGGTGCGGCACGGCCGGGTTAACGTTGGCGTAGAAGCCGTACTCGTCGGGGGCGATGGTCGACCACATCGTATTCGGCTCGGTGTCCACCAGTTCGATCTTGACCACCGCCTTGATGCTCTTGAAGCCGTACTTCCAGGGTGTCACCAGGCGCACCGGCGCTCCGCTCTGGGCCGGCAGCGGCTTGCCATACAACCCGGTGGCCAGGATTGCCAGCGGGTGCATGGCCTCGGCCATCGTCAGCCCTTCCTGGTAGGGCCAGGGGTACAGGCTGCTGCGCTGGCCGCGCATCTGGTCGGGGGCGTAGATTGACTCAAAGCGCACATAACGGGCCTGGGAGGTGGGTTCGACGGCCTCCAATAGCTTGGAGAGCTGGAACCCTTCCCACGGGATGACCATCGACCAGGCCTCGACGCAGCGCAGGCGGTAGATGCGCTCTTCGGGTGGGAATTTCTTGAGCAGATCTTCCAGGCCGAAGGTCTGGGGCTTGTTGACCAGCCCGGAGACTTCTACCTCCCAGGGCGAGGTCTTGAAATTCTGAGCCATGCCGGCCACGCCTTCTTTATCGACCGTGAATTCGTAGTAGTTATTGTAGTTGGCGATCTCCTCGTAGCTGTTGAGCGGATCGCCCAGTTCGTCGGTTTGGGCGGCGGAGGTCAGGTCGGGCGGCGGGGTCTGGGCGGCGCGCGGGGCGCAGGCGGCCAGCAAGGCCCCGGCGCTCAGCGCCCCGGCGGCCTTGAGGAAGCGCCGCCGGCCCTGGTAGGCCCGATAGACTGCTTCGGGGGTAATCTCCGACGATGGGATGGGGGCGGGTTTAAACCGCGATTGCTTCGACATGGGTAACTCCTTCAAGATTCAAAACCATTAATGACGAACTTTTTCCCTACCTACCCCAGTGTAGTGGAAAATACTTATGCCGGTATGATGAGGGCATGAAGGGAGGGTTAATTTGGATGGGAGTGGTGGGGTTTGATGCGATGAAAGGGAAAGTACGCTTTGAACACCAACATTACAGATCATACTCCCAACTGTTTATCTGTATTCCTAACCTTCTTCCCGTTCATCTTGTTTACCATCTGCTTCAGAAAGTGGGCTCTCCCGGCTTCGCCGGGAAAGTTTCTATATTGGGGGGGGTGCGGGCGGCTTAGCCGCCCGCAACCCCCCAATATAGGTCAACCCCTGCCTTCGGCGGAAGAACCAGAAAGTGTAGTCTGGCGCTCGGCGGCTTCAAGGTTGTCGCTTACCGCCTTTGACCCCGGCTGCGTTTGGATCGATGCCGCCACAGAAAGTCAGCCGTCCGCCAAATCATCCTCCCGCCTCTCTGCTTCCACAAACAATTTCCGAATGGCCCAATCCACAAAGCCGGGCAGGAGGGCGTTGATCCACATAGGCGGGCGCAGAATCCAGGGCAGCACCAGCGTGCGGCGGGGGCGTTGGGCCAGCCGCCAGGAAGCCTGGGCCACTTGCTCGGCGCTCAGCAGCAGCCAGGGCGGGGTGGTGACGCGAGTCTTGCGCCGGGTGTGGGCCCGCTGCTCGAACTCGGTGGCGACCCCGCCCAGGTAGATGTCTGAAACGTGAATGCCGTACAGCCCCACCTCGCGCCGCAGGGCCTCGCTGAAGCCGCGTACCCCGAACTTGGTGGCCGCATACACGCTGTAGGTGGGCGGGGCCAGCAGCCCGGCCAATGAAGCCATATTCATGATATGCCCGCTGCGCCGGGCGATCATGTGGGGCAGCACGGCCTGGGCGGTCCAGATCAGCCCGGTCAGGTTCACCGTCACCTGTTCCTGCACGTCGGCCAGCGGATCGAGGCGCTCCAGCCAGTCGATGCGCCCGAACCCGGCGTTGTTATACAGCAGGTCGATCTGGCCGTAAGCGTCGAGGCTGGTCTGCGCCAGGCGCTGCACATCGTCCAGGCGGCTTACATCGGCCTGGACGGGCATGGCCTGGCCCCCGGCGGCCCGGATTTCGTCGGCCAGGGCCTGCAGGCGGTCGATGCGGCGGGCAGCCAGCACGGCCCGGTAGCCGTTGCGGGCGAACAGCCGTCCCACCGCCGCCCCAATCCCCGCCGACGCCCCGGTGATCAAAATCACTTTAGAGTCCATCGTGGTTTCCCCGGTTTGTACCCGGTCGTGCCGGGAAAATTTTTCTATGCGAGCCGTGGTGGGGCATAGCCCCACCACGGCTCGCATAGAAATCTCATGGGGGTGGTGGGCGGCGCAGCTGCCCGCCACCCCCATAAATTTACAAAGTCTTGACGAAGAAATCGCGGATATGTTCTTCCATGTAGACCCGGTCGGCTTCGCCGCGCGGCATGTGGCGCTCGTTGGGGAACAACAGCAGGTCGTAGGTTTTGCGCTGGGCGATCAGGGCGTTGATCAGGCGGGCGGTGTGGCGGAAATGAACATTCTCGTCGATCAGGCCATGCACCAGCATCAGGTGGCCGCGCAGGTCGGCCACATGGGCCATCACGCCGCTGGCGGCGTAGCCTTCGGGGTTGGATTGGGGCGTGCCCATGTAGCGCTCGGTGTAGTGGGTGTCGTAGCCGTCCCAATCTGTCACCGGCGCGCCGGCCACCGCGGCGATGAAGGTTTCGGGGGCCCGGGTCAGGCACATGGCGGCCATATAGCCGCCGTAGCTCCAGCCGTAGATGCCCACCCGCTGGGCGTCGGCCAGGCCCTGCTCCACCAGCCAGCGCACCCCGTCCACCTGGTCTTCCACTTCGGCCCGGCCCAGGTTGTGATAGATGGCGGCCTCGAAGGCCAGCCCGCGCCGGGCGCTGCCGCGGTTATCCAGCACGAACACCAGGAACCCCAGGCGGCGCAGATATTGGGCCCGCATGGCAACCGTCATCAGCCAGCTATTGGTCGCCATCTGGGCGTGCGGGCCGCCATAGACCGATACGATGGTGGGGAACGGGCCGGGGCCGAATGAAGCCGGAGGCCGGTAGACTACCCCGTACAGCAGGTCGCCGTGCCGGTTGTGCAAGCTCACCAGCTCCGGCGGTTCCAGGCGCAGGTCTTCGACGCGCGGGTCGATCTCGGTATACAGCTCGGCCAGCACGGCGTTATCGTCCAGCGAGCGCAGCAGCACGCGCGGCGGGCGGTAGATCGAATGATGGATGTCGATATAGCGGCGGCAGGCGTGATCCAGAACTACGGCGTGCGTCCCGGCCCCCTGGGTCAGGCGCTGAGACTGCCCGCCGCCGAGGGGGACAACGTACAGGTGGCTCTCGCGTGGGTCGTCGAGGGTGGCGGTGAAATAGACCCGGCCGCGACCTTCGTCCACCCCGGCCAGGCTGTCTACCATCCACTCGCCCTGGGTCAGCGGGCGGATCAGCCGCCCGGCCCGGTCGTACAGGTACAGGTGGCGGAAACCGCTCCGTTCGGAAGCCCAGATGAAAGCCCCGGCCTGCCCATCCACCGGTTGAGACAGCGGGCGGAACAGGTCGTGCAGGTTGATCCACACTTCGCTGGTCTCGACCAGCAGAGGCGTGGGCTGGCCGGAGGCGGGGTCGAAGGCCAGCAGGTCCAGGCGGGTCTGGGCGCGATTCTCGATCTGGACGGTCAGGCGACCGTCGGGCAGCCAGGCCGCCCGCGCCAGATAAATATCATTCTCCGGGCCCAGATCCATCCACACCGGCGCGCCGCCGGCGCGTGGAACGACACCCAGGCGCACGCGGGCGTTGGCCTGCCCGGCAAACGGGTAGCGATGATCTTCCTGGGCGGCCTCGCCGGTCACGGCCTTCCCCTGGTGCAGAATACGATAGACCGGGATGTGGCTCTCGTCCACCTCGACAAAGGCAATCTGGCGGCTGTCGGGCGACCACCAGAACCCGCTGCGGCGGCCCATCTCCTCCTGGGCGATGTACTCGGCCAGGCCGCGGGTCTTGCCGGCCTCGCCCCCGCCGTGGGTTACGGCCTGGGGCGGCTGGCTGCCGTCGAAGGCAATCACCTGCACCTCGCCATCCTGCACGTAGGCCACCCACTCGCCATCCGGCGAGAACTGCGGGTCGATGGCTGGGCTGCCGGGGGCAATGGGCAGCTTGCGCAGCGGCGCGCCGGGGGCGTCGGCCGCATACAGGCCATCTGCCAGCGGGATCAGCAGGCGGTTATGGCCCGGCGCCCAGAAGTACTGCGTCACGCCGATCTCGCGCTGGCGCAGGCGCTCGCGGCGCAGGGCCTCTTCGGGCGAGATGGTCTGCTCGGTCAGGCCGCCGCCGGGCGGGGCGATGAGCAGGCGGCGCTGGCCGGTCTGCGGGTCGAAGGCGTAGAGCTGGCGGGTCAGGCTGCGTTCGGGGCTGTAAAGATAGGTGATCAGTTGGTCGTCGGGGCTAAAGGCCAGGTCGCCTGGGATAGACATCCCCGGCAAAGGATAGCGGGCGATTTCTTCGATGGGCAGGCTGGCGCTGGGCAAGGGGGCCTCAAGTTTCATGGGGGTTCCTTATCGGCTGGAAGATACTATCTATTTTAACCGACCTTTCCGACCCGGCCAATAAAAGATTCCCAAAATAACCCCGCTGCGACGCGGCCGGGGTACCACCGGGCAAAGGTTTTCATGGGCCAGGCGTTAAAGCGAGATCACCTTGCCGGCCCGGCGCTGGGCTTCGAGGATGTCGGTCATGCCGCCTACAATCCCTGCCTGCACCTGGTCAGTCAGGTTATAGTAGTTCAGGCAGGTGCTGCACAGCACCAGCCGCACCCCCTTGGCCTCCAGCGATTTCAGCGTTTCGATCACTGGCGAGCCTTCAACTACCAGGCGCACGCCGTTGGCATAAAAACAGACCGCAGCCGGAAGAATGTTGTTTTCATCCAGCAATTTGAAATAGGTGGTGATCAGCTTTTGCTGCAGGGCCGGCTCGGCATCCCCCATGCCATTGCGGGTAATCAATAGAACAGTTTCGGAATCGGGTACGGACATATCAGCCTCCTGTGAAATGGTTTATACGCCTTTCGATAGGCGCAACTATCCAATTAAAAACCGCCGTTGGCGCATGCCAACGGCGGTTCAGAAGGCTGATTGCAAGTTTAAGCTGCGATCCAGACTCCGCCGCGCCGAGATGCGCGCAACCTCACCCTCGAGCGCAACCCTGCGCTCGAGCGCTGCATTCAGGTGTGGCGGTAGTAGCGAATCATCAATATCCTTAAAACAAGAAAAGACGAATGAATTTCCAGATAAATTTTATCATAAAGTGGAATGAATAAAAGGTGACCGTTCTAGAGCAAAAATGATGTTTTGCCTTGCTCGAAATTGAGAATGGTTGTTAGATCAAGCATCCCTATTGATTGGTATTCCCTGCGCCATAGCTGCTCTGGCAGTCAGGTCTGAAGGGGGAATGTGGTTCGCTTGACGGTATTTGGGATTAGATATAAAATCCATTGGAGCGATGAGGCTCGCTCGAAGTAAAGGAACCGCCGCTAAAATCGGCTGATAGCCTCTGCCAAACA
>CAYQDU010000055.1:0-22247 GCA_964416275.1 uncultured Anaerolinea sp.
CGCGTTGAACGCAGTGCTGTTCCTGCCCCACATGCGGCGAATTGTCGAAGGCGCGCCCGATGCTCGCCGGCGGTATCTGAACCTGTCCTCGGGCCAGGCCTGGCCGGGTTATTCAACCGGACTGGGCGAATATCAGCGCATCCTGCCCCAGCGCACCGCCCTGCTCAAGACCCTGGGCGAGCGCGGCGGCGACCCTGGACAGCTCACCTATTGGGACGAGCAGTTGGCCGGGGTGGGGGCGCAGATCATCTATGCCCGCATCCAGGCCGTTCACCAGATCGAGCGCCTGGCCCGTCCGATCCACCAGCACCTGACCCGCAGCCAGGAGGTCTTGCGGTTGGATTATCAACCCGCTTACGACCCTGCTCCGGCCCCGTCGCTCCAGCTTGAGCTGCCCATTCGCCTGCCGGTGGATCGTTCCGGCCTGTCGGTCGAGAAGATCCGCCAGGGGTTTCTGGCCGAGCTGGCCCGCGCCCGGCGCGAGGAAATCGCGCGCGGGGTTACCGTGGTTGGCCCGCACCGCGACGAACTGCGCTTTTTGAGCAACGGGGTGGATTTGGGGCTGTACGGTTCGCGCGGCCAGGGCCGTACGGTCATGCTGGCCCTCAAGCTGGCCGAGGTGGCCTGGATGAAAGAAAAAAGCGGCTCCTGGCCGGTGCTGCTGCTGGACGAAGTGCTGGCCGAGCTGGATCCTACCCGCCGGGCCGACCTGCTGTCTCGTCTGCTGGAGATGGAGCAGGCTCTGCTCACCACCACCGACCTGGACCCGTTCGCACCCGACTTTGCCCAGCACGCCACCCTGTGGCAGGTGCAGGCCGGGCAAGTCTGCCTGTATCAATGAGCCGGCGTGGCGCTCTTCGGGCGCCTTTAAAAAGAGTTGTTCTGTGGATTTTGTCGCACTCTGTGCGACAAGATCCACGATTAAGCCTCTTTCCAGGCGAGCTTTGCTCGCCAAGCGAAGCTCGCCAGTCATCTCCACCCCGGTTAAGTGGGGAGCTGCCGCGTGGCGCAGCCACACATTTTCCCAAAATATAGAAAAATTTCTGCCTTCGGCGGAAGAGCCTGAAATTATCGTTGTGGGGTGGGCTGGAGGGGGGCCTTCGACGGAAGGCCCACCCGGCGGGGATACGCATCGGGGGTGGCGGCTATTTTGTCCACCACCACCAGGTAGCGCTCCTCCACCACACCCGGCAGCGTCACCGGGATCAGGCGGCGCAGATGCCCGCCCAGCACCCGCGTAGCATGTTCGGCCTCGTGGGCCTCGGCCGGGGCGCTCTCGCCCTTCATTGCCAGGGCCGCCCCGCCCACCCGCGCCAGCGGCAGCAGATATTCCATCAGCACCGGCATGATCGCCACCGCCCGCCCGATGGCCCAATCGTAGCCCTGGCGGTGGCCCGGCATCTGGCCCACCGCTTCGGCCCGCTCGGTCAGCACCTGCACGTTCTCCAGCTTGAGGAGCTGAACGATATGGCGGCAAAAGCTGGCTTTTTTACCTACCGATTCGACCAGGGTGAGCTGCATGGCGGGATGCACGATCTTGAGCGCCAGGCCGGGGAACCCGGCCCCGCTGCCCACGTCGATGACCCGCTCCATCGGCGTGTTTTGCATCGCCAGCAGGCAGGTGAGCGAATCGAGGAAATGCTTGACCCGCACCCCCTGCGGGTCGCGGATGGCGGTCAGGTTCATCTTCTCGTTCCAGGCCAGCAGCTCGCGCTCATAAACGTCGAAGGCGCTGATTTGGGCGGGAGTGAGCGATAGACCAAGCAGGCTGCGGACGGTGGAGAGCAGTTCTTTCATGAGGTAATTATACACGGTGCGACGCATCTGACCTGGATGCGTCGCACCTTCTGTGGGGGTCGGGCGGGTTCGAAACCTGCCCCTACTCGGCCGGGGCGGGCGGCGGGGGGGCGGCCGGGCGGGCCGACTTGCGCCGCCGCCAGGCCCGGAAGATCAGCAGCGGCGGCAGGACGAAGATAATGAACAGGATCGCCAGCACCGGCAGCAGGTAGATGATGATCCAGATCAGGGCATCCACCAACCCCTGCAGGGTGCGGATCAGCGAATTGATGGCGTCTTTGGCGACCCCCTGCGGCTGCCAGCCGGCGATCTTGATCGGCTGCACGGCCGCGTCGGCAATCAGCTCGGCGCTGATCGACGATAGGGCCGCCGACTGCTCGTAATACTTGATCTGGCCCTTGGTCACTTCGATCTGCTCGCGAATTTGCACCAACTGATTGTAGACGTTCAGCACATCTTCGGTGCGGTTGGCCTCTTCCATAATGCGGGTCAGCTCTTTTTCGGCCGCTTCCAGGTTCTTCAGCCGGGATTGCAGATCGACGTACTCGCTGGTCACGTCCTGGCTGGTGATGGTCACATTCTGCGGCTCCTGGCTGGCCTCGGCCTGGATTTTCTCCAGGGCTTCGTCCAGGCGCTCGGCCGGGACGCGGATGGTGATCGAAACCCGCGGCACCTCGACCCCGCTGCTGATGGTCTGCTTGGACAGGTTGGCCTGCACTACAAAGCCGCCCATCTGCTCGGCCATGATCTGGATCTTCTTCATTACCGCCGCCGGGTCGGGGACGATCACCGTCAGGTTGGCGTTTTTGATGACGATGCGCTCCTGGGCGTTTTGGGCTTCTGGCTTGGCCGCCCCCGATGCCGCCTCTTGGGCCGGGGCCATCGGCGCGGCGGCCGGCGCGGCTCCGCCGTAGCTGTTCATATCTTTCATGACCTCTACGGTTCTTACAACTTCCATCGGCGCGGCGGACGAAGCGCAGGCGCTCAACAGCCCGATCAGCAGGGCGGCGCAGCATAACCAACGAACGAATGGGTGAATGCGAGTGGACATCTTCAGCCTCCTTGTGTTTTCTTGTGCCTGGACGCTCTCTTTATACCCCAGGTTCCAGGAAAGGGTTGACAAGGCTATGACATTCGGCTGACAAAAACGTGGGCCGTCTGGCGGCCCACGTTTTTGTCAGCCAAGGATTTACCAGCCGGCCGCCAGGCGGTTGATGTGGCGTTCAGGCAGCCCGGCGGCGGTCATGCGCTCCTGCACCGCCGGAATGTCGTAGATCACCCGGCGGTAATCCCAGGTGTTTTCTTCCGGGTCGTACAGGGCGAAGGAGGCGCGCGGATCGCGGTCGCGCGGCTGGCCGACCGAGCCGGGGTTGACGATGGCTCGCCCCGGCAGGGTGAGGGCCTGGTTGGGTTCGGGGATGCTCAGATGGGCCAGGTGGTTGTTGTCCTGCAGCGAATAGATCACCGGGAGGTGGGTGTGGCCCACAAAACACAACCCGGTGTCGAAGTAGTCGAAGTTCAGGGTGGCGGTGCGGGTATCCAGCAGGTATTCCCAGACCGGGTGGCGCGGGCTGCCGTGGGTCAGGGTCACATCGCCGACGTGGATTTTTTCGGGCAGCCCATCCAGGAAATCACAGCTTGCTTCGCTGAGGGCCCGCTGGGTCCAGTGGATGGCCTGGCGCGCTTCTGGGTTGAAGGTGTCGGCGTCGATCTGCTTGAGGGCGGCGGCGTCGTGGTTGCCAATAATGCACGACAGGTTGGGCAGGCTGCGCACCCGCTCGACGCACTCGTTGGGGTCTGGCCCGTAGCCCACAATATCGCCCAGGCACCAGGCGGCGTCGATTTCGCCCGCCTCGGCCAGCACGGCTTCGAGGGCGGTTAGATTGGCGTGGATATCAGAGATGACTAAAATTCGCATGGTCAGTTGGATGGCCCTCTACATGAACGCGCCTACGGGGCCAAAGACCGGAACCCCCGACAAACGCAGATACACACAGATTCGCTCCATGGATTCGTGTTTATCTCGGCTCATCTGGGGTTGCTTTGCGGCCAGCCATCCTGTATGCACGTTATTAATCTTGACGGCTTATTATACCGTATAACCCTGCGGCTCCCATACCTGGTACAGCCCCAGGTTGCCCTCCGCGCCATCCGAGTAGTACATATTGACTATTCGGAAACCGGCTGCCGCGGCCAGTTCTTCCAGTTCCGCGGGGCTAAAATGATGCACGTAGCGCAGGCCCTGGCCCTGGCTGCGCCAATCGAGCAGATAATCGCCGGGGTCGAGCAGGCGCTCGTCGAAACCTGCCGGCGACCAGGGCTGGATGCGCTGGCGCAGGCGCGGGCTGTTCAAGAACTGCCAGTTCGAGAGGTACAATCGTCCGCCGGGGGCCAGCAGGCGGCAGGCCGGGCGCAGCAGGCCCAGGCGCAGCGCCCGGCCGGGCAGGTGATGGAGCACCGCAAACAGGGTGATGCGCTCGAACCCGGCGGCCGGCAGGCCGGCCTCCCAGCCTGGTTGGGTCAGGTCGGCCGGCCGGAATTCCAGCGCCGGGGCTGCCTCGGCGCTGGCGGCCTGCAGCAGGCCAGGGCTGAAATCCAGCCCCAGGTAGCCGCCGGTGTGGCCGCGCGCCAGCAGGGCCTGCCCCAGCTCGCCGTTGCCGCAGCCCAGGTCCAGCACCCGCGCGGTGGGCTGAATGTCGTCCAGCAGGCGGCGCACCCCCGGTTGGAGGCGTTGGCGGGTAGCCGAAAACGCCCTGGCGAAAGTCTGGTAAAATTCACGGTTAAGCGCCGTCAGGCGTTGAGCGGTTTGAACGTCCAAGATAACTTTTATTATACCGGTGAATATGAACCATGATGAGATTCGTTCCTGGCAGGCCCTACGCCAGGTCACGCCGGAAAGATTAGCGGTGGCCCGGCGGATTCTGGAAGAAGTGCGGGCTGGCAAAGACGCCTTCGATGCCACCCGGCGTTACCCCCTGCCGGATGGCGGCTATGTGGGCAAGTCGATGCTGGTGGCGGCCTACCGCCAGATGGTGGCAAGCGGCGAATGGCCTGCCGACCCGGCCCTGCTGGCCCGCATCCGCCTCAAGCCGGTGCGCACTCTGTCGGGCGTCACCACCGTCACTGTGCTGACCAAGCCCTACCCCTGCCCCGGCCAGTGTATCTTCTGCCCCACCGACGTGCGCATGCCCAAGAGCTACCTGGAAGACGAGCCGGGGGCGCGCCGGGCGCTGGAACACGCTTTCGATCCCTACGACCAGGTTCACGCCCGCCTGCACGCCCTCGAGTCGGTCGGCCACCCGACCGAGAAGGTGGAGCTGCTGATCCTGGGCGGCACGTGGAGCGCCTACCGCCGCGATTACCAGGCGTGGTTCATCCGGCGCTGCTTCGACGCCCTGAACGAGGTCGAACTGCCCACTCTGGCCGATGCCCAGGCGTACAACGAGACAGCCCCCCACCGCAACGTGGGCCTGGTGATCGAAACCCGCCCCGACGAAATCACCCCCGGCGAACTGGCCTGGCTGCGCCGCCTGGGGGTGACCAAAGTGCAGATGGGCGTGCAAAGCCTGGACGACCGCATTCTGGCGTTGAACCGGCGCGGCCACACGGTGGCCGAAACCCGCCGGGCGGTGGCCCTGCTGCGGGCGGGCGGGTTCAAGATCGTGCTGCATTGGATGCCCAATCTGCTGGGCGCAACCCCGGCCTCCGACCGCCAGGATTTTGCCCGCCTGTGGGACGGTTTCTGCCCCGACGAGATCAAAATCTACCCCAATCAGTTGTTAGAGAATACCGACCTGTACGCTTACTGGCAGCGGGGCGAGTACATCCCCTACACCACCGCCGAGCTGGTGGAACTGATCGCCGATGTCAAGCCCACCATCCCGCGTTACTGCCGGGTCAATCGGGTGATCCGCGACATCCCCTCTACCTACGTAGTGGAAGGCAACAAGCGCACCAGTCTGCGCCAGGACGTGCACGCCGAACTGGCCCGGCGCGGCACCCCCTGCCGCTGTGTGCGCTGCCGGGAGGTGGGCGAGCGCAAGGTTGACCCGGCCGGCCTGGCCCTGCACGACCTGACCTATGCCGCCCCCGGCGCAGAAGAGCATTTCTTATCATTCGATACGCCCGACGACCGCCTGGCCGGGTTTCTACGCCTATCGCTGCCCGGCCCAGACGCCCCCGTCACTGGCCTGGACGACCTGGCCGGGGCGGCCATCATCCGCGAAGTCCACGTCTACGGCCAATCGCTGGCCGTGGGAGCCGAGGAGCAGGGCGCCGCTCAGCACATTGGCCTGGGAATGCGCCTGATCGAACACGCTGCCCGCCTGGCGGCCGAACGCGGCTACGCTCGCCTGGCGGTCATCGCCGCCATCGGCACCCGGCGCTACTACCAGCGCCTGGGCTTTCAGGCCGGGGAGTTGTATTGGTGGAAGCAGACCGCCGCCGCATAGACCTGGACTCATTGAACGATGGAGACCTTGCGCCCTGCGCGGTGAACATTTGCCCTGCCGGAGAGCTTCACCGCAGAGTACGGGCAGAACGCAGCGCCCGTCGCCTGTGGTCTGCCGCCCACAACCATATCTATTTCTCGTCATATGACGTAAAATAGGAACAGCATCTCTAACTCACGTTTGACAGGAAAGGTGAAACCAAATGACCGAGCCACGCAAATTCGAAGCCTTGACGTTAAACTTGCGCCGCCCTGTGCCTTCTGATATTGAAATCGCCCAAGAGGCCAGGTTGAAGCCGATCACCCAGGTAGCCGAAGAAGTGGGCCTGCTGCCGGAAGAACTGGAACTGCACGGCAATTACAAGGCCAAGGTCTTGCTGGATGTGCTGGAGCGCCTGAAAGACGTGCCGAACGGCAAATACATCGACGTGACTGCCATCACGCCCACCCCGCTGGGCGAAGGCAAAAGCACCACGATGGTGGGCCTGAGCCAGGCCCTGGGGGCGCACCTGGGCAAGCGGGTTTTCACCTGTATTCGTCAGCCCAGCCAGGGGCCTACCTTTGGCATCAAGGGCGGGGCGGCCGGCGGTGGTTACAGCCAGGTGGTGCCGATGGAAGAGTTCAACCTGCACCTGACCGGCGATATTCATGCCATCACCGCCGCCAACAACCTGCTAGCGGCCGCCATCGACGCCCGCATTTTCCACGAATCCAAGCAGCCAGACGACGAAAAGCTGTTCAACGCCCTATGCCCGGCCGATAAGCAGGGTAAGCGCCGCTTCTCGCCCTCGATGATCCGCCGCTTGCAGAAGCTCGGCATTCACAAGACCGACCCCAACGAACTGACCGCCGAAGAAAAAGCCCGCTTTGCCCGCCTGGACATCGACCCCAACAGCATCACCTGGCGGCGGGTAGTCGATACTAACGACCGCTTCTTGCGCGAGATCGAGATCGGCCTGGGGCCAGAAGAGCAGATGCCGCGCCGCACCGGCTACGACATCACGGTTGCCAGCGAGATCATGGCGATCCTGGCCCTGACTACCGACCTGGCCGATATGCGGGCGCGGATGGGCAAGATCGTGATCGGCACCAGCCGCAAGGGCGAGGCCATCACCGCCGAAGACCTGGGCGTGGCCGGGGCTATGACGGTGCTGATGAAAGACGCCATCAAGCCGACCCTCATGCAGACCCTGGAAGGCACGCCGGTGTTCGTCCACGCCGGGCCGTTCGCTAACATCGCTCACGGCCAGAACTCGATCATTGCCGACCGGATCGCCCTCAAGCTGGCCGATTACGTGGTGACCGAATCGGGCTTCGGGGCCGACATCGGCATGGAGAAGTTCTTCGACATCAAGTGCCGCTATTCGGGGTTGGTGCCGCAGGTGGTGGTGATGGTGGCGACCGTGCGGGCGCTCAAGATGCACGGCGGCGGCCCGAAGGTGGTGGCTGGTCGCCCGCTGGCCCAGGCCTATACCGAGGAAAATCTGGATCTGCTGCGGGCCGGGCTGCCCAACTTGCAGCACCACATCCGCAACGCCAAGAAGTATGGGATTAACGTGGTGGTGGCGGTCAACTCGTTTGCTACCGACACCCCGGCCGAGGTCGATCTGGTGCGCCAGGCGGCGGTGGAAGCCGGAGCCGAAGATGCAGTGGTCTGCACCCACTGGATGGATGGCGGCAAAGGCGCGGTAGCCCTGGCCGAAGCCGTGATCAAAGCGGCCGAGAAACCCACCCACTTCAAGTTCTTGTATGACCTGAACCTGTCGATCAAGGAAAAGATCGAAATCATCTGCAAAGAGATTTACGGGGCCGATGGGGTGGAGTATCTGCCGGAGGCCGAAGAGAAGATCGCCCTGTATACCCGCCTGGGCTTCGATAAGCTGCCGCTGTGCATGGCGAAGACCCACCTGAGCCTGAGCCACGACCCCGAATTGAAGGGCGAGCCGAAGGGCTTTGTGGTGCCGATCCGCGACATCCGCGCCTCGGTGGGGGCGGGCTTCCTGTACCCACTGCTGGGGACGATGCGCACCATGCCCGGCCTGCCCACCCGCCCGGTGTTCTATGACGTAGATCTGGACCTGGAAACGGGCCGCGTGGTGGGCCTGTTCTAAGCTGAACGTTTTTTCGGAAAGATCGTTGAGCGGCGCAGCGAAGTTGGCTGCGCCGCTCAAACTTTCATATTCGTAGATTGGTTGTCGGATTTGCGTAGGTTAATCGTCGCCCAGTCGTCAAGCGGGGTTTACGCCCCTATGCTAAGATAAGTGCAGATGCGTTTCTTCTCCTCCTTGAGAGAGCGCCGGGAACTTGGTGACCCCCGGCGCTCTACAATTTAATGGCTGCGGGGTGTTTGGCATAGCCAAACACCCCGCAGCCATTTTGGGCGGCGCTCCACGAAACCGTGGTGGGGCGACTGGCGAGCGAAGCTCGCCTGGAAAGAGGGTTATTTGTAGAGATGTAGATGGAGAATTATCGCCGTATCCGGCTGGAGGGCGGCGGCCTGGGCCAGGCGATAGCCGGGCAGCCACAGGATCGCCTCGTTGCACACCAGCAAGGGCCAGCCATCTCGCGCCGGGCGGGGCAGGTGCAGGTTGGTCATCAGGTCGGCCAGCTTGAGGCTGTGACCGGCCATGCCCAGGGGGGCGAAGCGGTCGCCAGGGCGGCGCGGGCGCAGCGTAAGCGGGGCTTCCAACCGGTCGAAGGCCAGCCAGGCCTGGTAGGGGTCGGGGTTGGCGCGTGCCTGGGCGCAGATGGCGGGCGCGGCTGGCAGCGCCTGGGCCAGCAGGCGCCAGCCGGCATTCAGGGCCAGGCAGCCGGGTACAGCCACCGGCAGACGTTCACCCGGCGCAAGCTGGGGCCAGGCGTCTGGCGCGGCCGGTCCGGTCGACAAACACAGGCGGCCCTGGCGCAGTTCCAGGCGCAGCCCGGCTGCCAGGGTCATCTGCCGGCTGCGGGTGGGCCGGGCTAGGAAGCGCCGGGCGGTTTCCACCTGGTTGAAGTCGAATTCGCGCCACCCGGCGCGCAGGCCAGCGGCCGCCCGCCGCAGCAGGCGGCGCTGGATGGCCGGGGGCTGGGCGGCCAGCGCCGCAGCCTGGAAGGATACCTCGCCCGGCCCGGCCTGTCCCTGGCAGGCTTGCCAGGCTGCCTCGACCTGGGCTTCCATCACCTGTTCTTCGTCGCTCAGGATGGCGGCCAGGTTCCACAACCGGCGGCGCAGGCCGGGGGCCAGTTCCTCCAGGTAGGGCAGGAAGCTGTGACGCAGGCGGTTGCGAAGGAAGCGTTGATCCTGGTTGGAAGGGTCTTGGGTGGGATGCAGGCCGGTCGCCTCCAGGGCGGCCAGGATGTCGCTGCGCCAGACGGCCAGCAGCGGGCGCGCCAGGGGGATGGTCTGGCTCCAGGCGTTGGGCAGGCTGCGGAAGGCCATCCCGCCCAGGCCGACCGGCCCGGCCCCGTTCAAGAAGTGCATCAACACTGTTTCGGCCTGGTCGTCGGCGGTGTGGCCGGTGACAACCGCCTGCGCCCCGGCTTTTTTGGCCTCGGCAAACAGGAATTCATAGCGCAGAGCGCGGGCGGCCTCCTCCAGCGAGAAGCGCTGCCGCCCGGCCCAGGCGTTCACGTCGCGCCAACCCGGCACGAACGGCAGGCCACGCGCCTGGGCCGCCTGCCCAACCGCCTCGGCCTCCTGGGCCGCCTCCGGGCGCAGCCCGTGGTTCAGGTGAGCCACGATCAGCGGAAAGCCCAGCCGCCACAGGCTATCGAGCAGGAACAGGCTGTCTGGCCCGCCGGAAACCGCTGCCAGAAGCGGACGGTCTCGTTCCAGGCCGCACATTTCTTGGGCGGCGAAAAGAATTTCTTGGAGTTCCACAAAGAAGATTATAATTGGAAAAACACGCCTCGCCCCCGAAAGCGGGATTTGACTTGTGTTTTGTAGTTTGTAAATGGCTGCGTCATGTGTGGTAGCTCCCCACGCAACCGTGGTGGATGTGACGGATGAGCTTCGCTTGGCGAGCAAAGCTCGCCTGGAAAGAGGATTAATTGTAGATTTTGGCGCACGAAGTACGCCAAAATCTACGTGGCATCTCTTCTTGAAGGCGCTCGAAGAGCGCCATGCCTGTTCCACGATTTACTGGGGTGGCGCATTATGTTCGCCAACCGCCAAATATCGAAATCTTCCCGGCCGGGCCGGAAGAGCCAGAATATAAGCACCGCGCTGAAACAATGGAAGCAAGCCCCAGGTTGTCTGCTGAGTAAAGTAAGGGAGCAGCTATGGCCGAAAAGATCTTGGTCGTTGACGATGATCTGGACACATTGCGGTTGGTGGGGTTGATGCTCGAAAAACAGGGCTATAAGATCAGCGCTGCTACCACCGGACAGCAGGCGTTAGCCCTGGCAAAAAACGAGAAACCCGTTTTAGTCTTGCTAGACTTAATGATGCCCGATCTGAGCGGCATCGAAGTGGCCCGCCGGATGCGGGCCGACCCCGAAACGAAAGACATTTACATCATCATGTTCACGGCCAAGGGCCAGATGGAAGATAAGCTGGAAGGCTTCGACGCCGGCGCAGACGCTTATCTGGTCAAGCCGATTCAGCCGCGCGAGCTGGTGGCGAACGTCAAGGCGGTGCTGCTGCGGGCTGGCTCGGCCGCCCGGCCGGCCGGGCGCGAGTATCGCGAGCGCGGCGACGTGATCGCCATCCTGGCGGCCAAAGGTGGGGTGGGCGCGACCACCGTGGCCGCCAACCTGGGCTACGCCCTGCACAGTCAGGCTCGTAAGCTGGTGATTGTGGCCGACTTCCGCCCCGGCGCCGGCATGTTGGGCCTCGAGCTGGGGGTGCGCAACGCTTTCGGCATGAACCAATTGCTGGAGCTGGCCCCCGAGGCTGTTACCCCCGATCTGGTTGAGCGCGAGCTGAGCGCTCAGAACGGCGGCGTGCGTTTCCTGTTTGCCTCGTCGCGCCCGCAGGATGCTCATTATATCCAGGCGGTTGAGAATTTTGCCGCCATTGCCCGGTCGCTGGCCTACCTGGCCCGCTTTGTGATCCTCGACCTGGGGGCCGGGCTGACCCCGGTCAACAGCCGGGCGCTGGAGAACTGCCAGCAGGTGGCGCTGGTCATGGAGCCGGTAGCGCAATCGCTGGTTCTGACCCGCGGCCTGTACGAATACCTGATTGAAAAAGAACTGCGGCCCGATCAGATCATCACCGTGCTGGTCAATCGCCTGCGGGCCGGAATGCAGCTTTCGTTGGGCCAGGTGCAGGACGAACTGGGCCGGCCGGTATCGGTGGTGATTACCGCCGCCCCAGAGCTGGCCTACCAGGCTCAAATTTCCAATCAACCCATGGTGCTGCGCCAGACAGACGGGATCACTGCCCAGCAGTTCGGCAGCCTGGCGCAAAAAGTGCTTCAGATCGCTAAGGCATAGTTTCGCCAGGGACGGTAGGATGCCAGATTCAATTTGGACCGGGATCCGCTGGGCAGCCGACATCATCCGCGACAGCCGGCGCGCCGTGGCGCTTACCGGTGCGGGCATCTCCACCCCTTCTGGCATCCCCGACTTTCGCTCCCCCAACAGCGGAATCTGGCAGAAGTTCGACCCGTTCGAAGTCGCCTCGCTCTCGGCTTTCCGGTATAACCCGATCCATTTCTATCACTGGATGCGCAATCTGGCCGGTGAAATCTACAATGCTCGGCCCAACCCCGCTCATTACAGCCTGGCGGCCCTGGAAAAAGCCGGGATTGTGAAGACGATTATCACCCAAAATGTGGATGCTTTGCACCAACGGGCCGGTTCCCAAAACGTTTTGGAGATTCACGGTTCGCTGCGCACGCTGACCTGCACTCGCTGTTACCAGACCTACGATTCAGCCTCCTATCTGGAAGTCTATCTGCACGACGGCGCTATTCCATACTGCCCGGCCTGCGGCGCGATCTTGAAGCCCGACATGGTGCTGATGGGCGAGCAGCTCCCAGCCCGTACCTGGCTTAAAGCCAACGAGGCCAGCAAGCGCTGCGATTTGATGATTGTGGTCGGTTCCTCGCTGGAAGTTCTGCCCGTGGCGGGTCTGCCGATGCGGGCCTTAGAGAACGGCGCCCACCTGATCCTGCTCAACCATTCGCAGACCTACCTGGACGTACGCGCCGACGTAGTGCTGCATGAAGACGTGGCCGAAGTCTTACCCCAAATCGCCCAGGAACTGCTCGGTTCCGAGTGAACCTTTAGCGCGCCCCGCGCCGCCCAAACTGGCGCTCCAGCAGGTCTACCGACAGGTGAATCATGGTCGGGCGACCATGCGGGCAGGTGCGCGGCGATTGGCAGGCTTCCAGGTCGCTCAACAGGGCCTTTTGCTCATCCGGTGAAAGGCTCTGCCCGGCTTTGACTGCCGCTCGCTTGCACACGCGGGCGATTAAGCGCGCCTCCTGCTCGGCCTGGAGTGGCGTTTCATCTTCCTCAAAATTCTCTACTACCACCCGCAGGGCGGCCGCCGGGTCGCTGCCAGTTAACAAAGCCGGGATAGCCCGCACCTGGAAGGCATTTGGCCCAAACGGCTCCACCTGGAACCCCAGGCGCTCCAGCGCCGGGAGCTGTTCGCTCAACAGGCGCGCCCCGGCGGCAGGCAGATCGACCACTACCGGGTGCAGCAGGGTTTGCGAGGCGAAGCCCTGGCCGCGCTGGGCCATAAACCGCTCGAACAGCACCCGTTCGTGGGCCGCGTGCTGGTCGATCAGGTACAACCCATCCGGGCCTTCGGCTACCAGATAGGCGTTTGCCACCTGGCCTACCGGGCGCAGCAGCCCGGCCCGCGCGCCGGGCAAACCCGGCTGGCCGGGCGGGCGGGCCGGCTCATTGGCCGCGGCCGGACTCGGCGCCGGGGTAGAATAGGCGGCCGGCGGTTCGTCAGGCTCTGGGCCGGTAGGCCAATGCTGCCAGGGTTGATTCGCAAAGGACGCGTTTCCAGCCGGGCCAGCGGGATACTCTGGCGCCTCCCTGGCCGGCGCGTCCCAATCGGGGGCGGCCGGGAGGGCCGGCTGGCGCGGGCCGCTCCACGCGCTGCTGAGCGCGCTGCCCAGGTCGGAAACCGGGTTATGGGCCAGCAGCGCCCGGCGGACGGCGTTTTGCACGCCTGAAAATATTTGCTCCGGCTGGCGAAAGCGCACTTCGGCCTTTGTCGGATGCACGTTCACGTCTACCGCTTCAGGCGGCAGGTCGATCATCAGGGTCGCCAGCGGGAAGCGGCCTACCATCAGCAGGGTATGATAGCCGCGGGTCAGGGCGGCGCTCAGGGCGGCGTCTTGCACCGGGCGACCATTGACAAAGAAAAACATCTCCCGGCGGTGCGGCCGGGTGAGCGAGGACGGACTGATAAAGCCATGCACGTGCAGCCCGGCTTCGTCGGATAGAACCTCCAGCATCTGGCGGGCTATCTCGGCGCCATACAGGGCGGCCAGCACTTCGCGGCGCTCGCCGCGCCCGCTGGTTTGCAGCGCCGGGCGGCCCTCTTGCACCAGCCGGAAGCGCACCTGGGGATAAGCCAGGGCGTAGCGCGTCACCAGGTTGTCGATCAGGCGGCGCTCGGTTACATCGCTTTTCAAGAATTTCAACCGGGCCGGGACGTTATAGAACAGATCTTCCACCCGCGCCACCGTACCCACCGGCGCGCCAGCCGCTTCCGGCGGGTAAACCTGCCCGCCTTCCACGCGCAGGAAGGCCCCAGCGGGCGCGCCCGCCGCGGCTGAGGTCAGGCTCATGCGGGCCACCGAGCCAATCGAGGCCAGCGCCTCGCCCCGGAAGCCCAGGGTCTGGATCTGGAACAGGTCGGCTGTCTGGCTCAGTTTGCTGGTGGCGTGGCGCTCCACGGCCAGGGCCAGCTCGTCGGCCGGGATGCCGCGCCCGTCGTCAGACACTTCGATCAGGCGCTGTCCGGCCTCTTCGACGGTGATCGAAATAGACCGCGCCCCGGCGTCCAGGGCGTTTTCGAGCAGTTCTTTGACCACCGAAGCCGGGCGCTCGATCACTTCCCCGGCCGCGATTTGTGAGGCGATTTCAGGAGGCAGAATCCGGATGGGCATGCGAATATTATAAACGGTATAATAGCCGAATGTCTTATTCCGCCCTGTTTTTTGACCTGGATGATACGGTGTACGCCAGCGCCAACGGGCTGTGGCAGACCCTGCGCCAGCGCATTGGCCTGTATATGACCGAACGGCTGGGGATGGACCCGGACGCTGCAGCCCAACTGCGCATGAAATATTTCCAAACCTACGGCACCACCCTGCGCGGCCTGCAGGTTCACCATCATGTCGACGCCGACGACTACCTGGCTTATGTCCACGATGTGCCGCTGGAGCGGTATCTTCAGCCTGCCCCGGCCCTGGGAGCGCTGTTGGACAGCCTGCCTGTGCCGCGTTGGATTTTCACCAACGCCGACGTTAACCACGCCCGCCGGGTGCTGGCCCGTCTGGGTATCGAGGACTGTTTCGCCGGGATTATTGACATCCACGCGCTGAACTTTGTATGTAAGCCCGACCCGGCGGCCTATATCTGCGCCCTGGCCCGGGCCGGGAACCCCGACCCGACCGCCTGTGTGATGCTGGACGATGCGCTGCGCAACCTGGCCCCGGCCCACGCCCTGGGCTTTACCACTGTGTTGGTTGGGCCGGCGCCCGAGCCGCACCCGGCCGTCAGCCGCACGATCCCCAGCCTGTTGGATCTGCCCGCCGCCCTGCCAGAGTTGTGGCCGGGCAGCGAATAAGCCGGCGCTGATCTGCCCTCCGCCCTGAGCCGCTGCTTTTGTAAGGGAACCTTTTGAACGCACCCTCTATTTCTAGCTCGAAGATTACCTCGCTCGAAGAAGCCGCCGCCAGCGTGCCTTCTGGCTGCGCCCTGGCCCTGGGCGGGACGACGCTCTACCGCCGCCCGCTGGCCTTTGTGCGGGCTTTGATCCGCCGCTTTCGCCAGACCGGCGCGCCAGCCAACCTGACCCTGCTGGCCTTCACCGGTGGATTAGAGAGCGATCTGCTGGTGGGGGCCGGGATGGCGACCCGGGTGCGCTCGTGTTATTTCGGCCTGGAAATTTTTGGCCTGGCTCCTATGTTCACCTACCGCGCCAACCGGGGCGAGATTGAGATTATCGAAGAGACTGAGGCCAGCCTGGCCTGCGGGCTGCGGGCCCAGATCGCCGGGGTAGGCTTTATGCCTGGCCGGGCCTGGATCGGCACCGATCTGTTCCGCCTGCGCCCCGATGTGCGCACTGTGATCGACCCATACAGCGGCGAAGAGCTGCCGGCCTTTCCGGCCATCCGCCCCGATGTAGCTGTGATCCACGCTCTGCGCGCTGACCCCGACGGCAACGCTCAGATCGGCCTGCATCGCGGCGTGGATGAAGAGCTGGCCTTGAGCGCCGGGCAGGTGATCCTGACGACGGAGGAAATCGTCCCCGAATTGAACCGGGCCGACCTGATCGCTCCGCTGGTGCAGCGCATCGTCCTCACACCAGGCGGGGCGCTGCCCACCTCCTGCCACCCGCTGTATCCGCTGGACGGCGAAGCCCTGCTGGCCTATGCCGAGCAGGTCAGCGACCCGGCCTCATTCGATGCGTTTTTAGAGCGTTTTTTGTAAGGAAAGGGAAAATTTTCTACTTTTGGAGAAATGGGTGGCTACGCCGTTAGCTCCCCACTTAACCGGGGCGGAGGTGACTGGCGAGCAAAGCTCGCCTGGAAAGAGGATGAATCGTGGATTTTGTCGCACAAAGTGCGACAAAATCCACAAAATAGCACCTCTTTCCCGGCGAAGCCGGGAGAGCCGGAAAGAGTTGGGGGCGCCTGGTGGGGCGTATTCCTGGTTGAAGGAAGCGGCGCGGCCGCCGGTCGCCCCTCGCAGATAGAAGAACAGGTATCCGATGCGTTATAAATATTACGATCGTATTTTGGCGCTTTTTGTGGCTGTGCTGTTGGTGAGCAATATCGCCTCGTCGGCCAAGATTGTCGATTGGGGGCTGAGCCTGTTCGGCCTGCCGCTGGCCTTTGATGCTGGGACGCTGTTGTTCCCGGTCAGTTATATCTTTGGCGATGTGCTGACCGAGGTCTACGGTTATCGCCTGGGCCGCCGGGTGATCTGGACCGGGTTCGCCTGCGCCGGGTTGATGAGCGCGGTCTTATGGCTGGTGGGCCGCCTACCGGGCGAAGCGTATTGGGCGCAAAACGTAGGCCAACCGGCCTATGAAGCGGTATTGGGTGGAGTGAGCAGCGGGGCGATTGTGATCGCCAGCCTGGCGGCTTATTGGGCGGGTGAGTTTTCCAATTCGTTTGTGCTGGCAAAGATGAAAATTCGCACCCGCGGCCGCTGGCTGTGGGCCCGCACCATTGGCAGCACCCTGGTAGGCGAGGGGCTGGATACGCTGCTGTTTATATCCCTGGCGAGCCTGTTGGGTGTGCCGGGCTTTGCGCCTGAAATCTGGCTGACCCTGGTGCTGACCAATTATCTCTTCAAGGTGGGGGTAGAAGCCCTGATGACCCCCCTGACCTACCTGGTCGTTAACCGCCTGAAACGGGCCGAGCAGGAAGATTATTACGATTATCAGACCGACTTCAATCCGTTTCGGGTGACGTGAGCGTCCGGTGATAGAATCGAAGCGCCCTCGAGCAACGCGGCGCATTGGGCGGATCTCTGGCCAGCTTTAAGCATATCCTGGGGCGCAATTTGGCGGTTACATATTTTATTCTAATAAATCTGTGATAACCTTTAAAATTAATCAGGAGATTCAGGTGATGCAAAAGAAACCATTGACAATCGTTCTCGGGGTCCTGGTGGCCCTGATTTTACTGGCTGGGACATGCTCGGCTGGGTTCGTAGCTGGGGGCATGTTGAGCGGGCGCGCCGGTGGGCAGACCGCCGGACAGGCTTTCAGCCCGCAGATTGAGGCTCCATCTGGCGAGCCCACAGCCGGTTCGACCGGCAACACCCCGGCTGAACTTCAGACTCTGTTTAAGCCGTTCTGGCAAACCTGGGATGTGGTCAATGAGATGTACGTCGATCAGCCGGTGGACAAGACGGTGCTGATGCGCGGCGCCATCAAGGGCATGTTAGAGGCTCTGGGCGACCAGCATACCTCGTACCTCGACCCGAAGATGTATCAAGAGGCCAACGCCCACTTGCAGGGTGAAGAATATGAAGGCATTGGGGCCTGGGTAGACGTGACCGGTGAATATCTGAAAATCATCAGCCCTATGCCCGGCTCGCCGGCCGAAAAGGCCGGGCTGCGCTCTGGCGATGAAGTCATCGCCATCGACGGCGAGGACATGACCGGCAAAGACGGCGAGTATGCTCGCCAGCACGTCCTGGGGAAGCGCGGCACCATTGTGAAGCTAACCATTCGCCGGATCGGGGAAAGTGATCCGTTAGAGATCGACGTCGAACGCGCCGCCATCACCACCCCCACCCTGGCTACCAAGGTGTTAGACGGCGACATCGCCTACGTGCAGTTGTTTACCTTTGGCGATACCACCGGGAGCGATCTAAAGGTGGCCCTGAGCGACCTGATGGCGAAGAATCCCAAGGGCATGATCCTTGATCTGCGTAACAACGGCGGCGGGTATCTGGATACGGCCATCGATGTTGTGTCGCAGTTCATCCCCAACGGCAAGGTAATGATCGAGCAGTACGGCGACGGGCGTGAAGATGTGTATGAAGCCAAGTCCGGCGGGCTGGCGACGGATATTCCGCTGGTGGTGCTGATTAACCAGGGCAGCGCCTCGGCCTCGGAGATCGTGGCCGGAGCGATTCAAGACCGCCAGCGCGGTTACCTGGTGGGCGTACAGTCGTATGGCAAAGGCTCGGTGCAAAATTATCTGCCCCTGGTGGATGACCAGGGCGCGATCCGGGTGACCATTGCTCGTTGGCTGACCCCCAATGGCCGCCAGATCAATAAGATTGGGCTGCGGCCCGATTTCGTGATTGAGCTGACCCAGGAAGACGCAGCGGCCGGCAAGGATGTGCAGTTGGACCAGGCGATCAAGGTCTTGCTGGAGAAGCTGACCCCGCCGCCCACGCCTATCCCCAGCCCTACGCCCACCGCTACGCCGGTTCCATAACGGCAGGTAGTCTTCCGGGGGTACGTTGTAGAGCGCGACCCCCAACCTGTCCCCGGAGAGAGCCAACTCCGCCTTGGGCGGAAGTGGGCTAGAAATTGCAGGAGTGAGTATGTTTTACGATCCACGTTACTTATGTTTCATGCTGCCGGCGGTCTTGCTGATGGCCCTGGTGCAGATGTATGTGCGCTCGGCCTACAGCAAGTGGAGCCGGGTTCCGGCCCGCAGCCGTTTCACCGGGGCCGACGCCGCCCAACGTCTGATCCAGACTGGCGGCCTGTATGACGTGCGGGTGGAGGGCATCAGCGGCGAGCTGACCGATCACTACGACCCGCGCGATAAAGTGCTGCGCCTGTCGCGCGGCGTATATGGTTCGTCGTCGGTGGCCGCCCTGGCGATTGCCGCCCATGAACTGGGCCATGCCATGCAGGACAAGGACGGCTACTTCCCGCTGCGCCTGCGCAGCGCCCTGGTGCCGATGGTTAACATTGGCTCATACCTGGGCTGGATATTGATCTTCGTGGGCCTGGCGCTGCAGATCATGGGCATCGCCTGGCTGGGCGTGGCGGTCTTTTCGGGTGGAACACTGTTTGCCCTCGCTACTCTGCCGGTCGAGCTGAATGCCTCGGCCCGGGCGCGTGAGCTGCTGGCAAATTCCGGCCTGATTATGGGCGAAGAAGAGATGGGCGGCGTCTCGAACGTATTGAATGCAGCCGCCCTGACCTATGTGGCCGCCCTGGTTACGTCGGTCATGCAGCTCTTGTACTGGGTCACGCTCATTATGGGTGGACGGCGCAGAAGCTAACCCTTGAGGATTTGCGGACGGGGTCCCTGCCCGCAAATCCTCAAAGGATCGATCAAAGGAGATAGGTACTGGCTATGAAGATGATCGTCGTAGGCTGCGGTCGGGTGGGCGCCGAGCTGGCCTATCGCCTGTTTCAGAAAGGCCACCAGGTCGTGGTGATCGACCAATCTGAAACCGCTTTCCATAACCTGTCGTTGGATTTCCACGGCCGGGTGATGAGCGGCAACGCCACCAGCCAGGATACCTTGCGCCGGGCGGGCATTCAGGACGCCGATGGATTGGCCGCCGTGACAAACTCCGATTCGGTCAACGCGGTAGTGGCCCACCTGGCCCGCACGGTGTATAACGTGTCGGCGGTGGTGGTGCGCAACTACAATTCGCGCTGGCGAGCCATGCACGAAGTGTTCGGTTTGCAGGTGGTCAGCTCCACCAGTTGGGGGGCGCAGCGCATCGAAGAACTGCTCTACCAGAACGATACGCGCACGGTCTTCTCGGCCGGCAACGGCGAGGTAGAACTGTACGAGTTTTCGATAGGCGCAGCCTGGGCCGGGCGCAAACTGAGCGAGCTAACGCCGGCCGAGTGTGTGGTGGCCGCCCTGACGCGGGCCGGACGGGCCATGCTGCCCCCGGCCGACCTGCCGCTGGCCGAGGGCGATGTGGTGCTGGTCAGCGCCACCCTGGAGGGCAGCGCCGCGCTGCGTACCCGCCTGGGCCACACGGAGGAAAAATAACATGCTGGTGATCATTGCGGGCGGGGGGCGCACCGGCGCCCAACTGGCCTATCACTTGCTTAACCAAAATCACGACGTGCGGCTGATCGAGCATCGCCCGGAGGTGCTGGCCCGGCTGCATCGCGAGTTGCCCACCGAGGCTATTCTGGAAGGAATGGCGACCGACCTGGACGTGCTGGAGCGGGCGGGTATTCGCCAGGCCCAGATTTTGGCTGCCTGCACGACTGTGGATGAAGACAATCTGGTGATCTGCTACCTGGCGCGCTGTCATTTCCGTGTGCCGCGCACCATCGCGCGGGTCAATGACCCGCGCAGCGCCTGGCTGTTTGATCAAAAATTTTGCGTCGACGCAGCCCTTAACCAGGCCACCGTTATGGCAAGCATGATCGAAGAAGAAATGTCGCTGGGCGATATGGTGACCCTGCTCAAGCTGCGCCGAGGCAACTATTCTCTGGTCGAGGAAAAAATTCCCCCTGGAGCGCCGGCGATAGGCAAAGCGCTGAAAGACCTGAGCCTGAGCGAAGAATGCGTCATCGCGGCCATCATTCGCGATGGCCGGGTGATCGTGCCGCGCGGCCAGACGGAGTTCGATGTGGGCGATGAAGTCCTGGCGGTTGCCGACCAAGACGGGGTGCAGCGCCTTCAGGCGCTGTTCTCGCCGGCGAAAGCCTGAAAGCTGCTCGCACTGGCGTGGGCCACGCAAAATGTCCTACCGTCGATTCGCGCGGCCGCGGTAGCGGTCGGGTTGCGGTATTCATTTTTGGCTCTTCCGCCGAAGGCGGGGATTTTTCTATCTTTGGGAAAATGGGTGGCTATGCCACCCGTTTTCCCAAAAATAGTACCTCTGCCTCATTTTTGAAGTTCGTGAAACCCGCCCCTACCGATGTTAAGGATGGAAAGATCCAATAGGAGCGAAGCCGGCTAGATGCGCCGCACCGTGTCTTTTGGGCGCTCGTCAACCGTGAGTTGGAAAATGTCGGGGCGGGCGTAATGCCCCATAACATCCAGGTCTAGTTTTCCGCGCCCGATCTCGCCGCCGTCCAGGCTGGCATATAAAATACCTTCCTGGTCGAATAGCGGTCCACACACCACCTCGCCCAGCGGGTTGATGATCACGCTCCCGCCCCGGCACATGACCTCTGGCTGGCGTTCCAACTCCTCGATGCCGGGCAGGTCGGGCGGGTAATCGGCTTTGGTCACGTATTGATTGCAGCCCAATACAAAACAGCGCCCTTCGAAGGCGATGTGACGCAGGGTAGCCTGCCAGGTATCGCGGCTGTCGGCAGTGGGGGCCAGGTATAGTTCTACGCCTTTGGCATACAGGGCCATGCGCGCCAGGGGCATATAGTTTTCCCAGCAGATCAGCCCGCCCATGCGCCCCAGGGGCGTGTCTAACACGGTCAAGGACGAACCGTCGCCCTCGCCCCAGATCAACCGTTCGGCGGCGGTGGGCTTGATCTTGCGGTGTTTGCCCAGCAGAGCGCCATCCGGCCCAAAGTACAGCAGGGTGCAGTACAGCGTCCCCTGGCTGGATTGGCTGTCGCGCTCGATCACTCCCACGGCAAGGTAAGCGTTCGCCTGCCGGGCGGCCTGGCCCAGGCGCTCAGTCTCCGGGCTGGGGACGGCCATGGCATTGCTCCAATAACGCTCCCACAGGCGGCGGCCTTCCGGGCTGCGGCTGCCCACCACCATCCCGAACGATAGCCCGCGCGGGTAGGCCGGGATAAAGGCTTCGGGAAAGAGGATGAGCTGCGCTCCCTGGCCGGCTGCCTCTTTAGTCAGCCGAACGACTTTCTCGATGCTGGCCGCCCGGTCGAACAGCGCCGGCGCAGCCTGCACTACAGCAACGGTTACAGTTGAATTCATAGGTCTTCCTCTCTTCTGGGTAGCTCCCCACTCGACCGTGGTGGAGGTGACTGGCGAGCTTTGCTCGCCTGGAAAGATGGCTACGCGTGGATTTTGTCTCGCCCGAAGGGCGACAAAATCCACGCGACATCTCTTTTTGCAGGAGCCCGAAAAGCGCCATGCCTGTTCCCCGGTTTACTGGGGTGGCGCCTTCTTCCGTATTATATCGAAAGCGGCGCGACGCATGGAGTATAATTTCACTGCATGGCACGGGAGCCAGGCGAGATGGATCGGATTCACTCGCCCTACCTTAACTCATTGAAGAATGGTTCTTCCGGCTTTGCCGGGCAAAAGTTATCTTGTGGGGTTTACAGATGGGGACGCTCTCTGCAAACTCCACAAGATAATGATTGGGGTGGGAGTATTCTGGGGCGCAGGCCTGAAAGGGGTGCTCCGAGTTCACTGCGTTGCAATGTCGATTGGCTGATGCCTTGGCCGTGGAAAGCGGAGTGTAACGGTTTGGGATACAGATTTATGGT
>CAYQDU010000056.1:0-22196 GCA_964416275.1 uncultured Anaerolinea sp.
AGCCCCTGTAAGAACAGCGGCATGCTGTAGTTTTCCAGGTTATATTGGGCGTCGCGCACGGCCTGGGCGTAGGTAGAGACGTTGTTCATGGCCGTATTGCGGTCTTCAACTGCGCTGGCCTTCAAGTCGTCGATGGCGCGCTGGGCTTCGACCACCGCCAGCTCGGCTTCGGCCACCGCGGCGTCGATCTCTTCCTGGGTGTTGTCGGTCTGCAAGCGGGCCAGCACGTCGCCGGCCTTGACGGTATCGCCCAGGCCCACGTTCAGTTCCAACAGTGTGCCGCTTTCATCGAACCCCAGGCTGAGCTGGGTGGCCGCCGCCACCGTGCCAGACCCATTGGCCGAGACAACCAGGTCGCCGCGCCTGGCGACGGTGGTCTGCATGGCGGCCTCGGTGGCGGTGGCGGCCTTGGCCGAGGCGGCCTGGGTGGTGTAGTAGTAATACCCGCCCCCGGCCGCCGCCAGCCCGATCACAGCCAGGATGATCCAAACCCACTTCTTTTTGAATAGCGTCAGCATAGCTTTTTCTCCTGCTTTCTCGATCAATCTGCCTGCATTCTAAAAAACCCGCCTGTGAGAAAGCCAAGAGAAGGCTGTTAAAACGCTGAGAATGCACGCCGGTCTGAAAAACAATATCTTTCAACAACATCTTCTGAACAATTTCTAAACAATTGGGCCAAATAGATCGAGGGGCTTGCCGCGGGCGGCAAACCCCTCGATCTATTTGGATGGGGGCGCGGCGCCCCTCATCCAGAAAACCTCGTTCACCCTTACGGGTTGAGCTTACTGGTCAACAACTGGATGATGACCTGGTACAGAGCGCTCTCGATCTCGCGGCCCATGCCCTGGCCCTGGGGCGGCTGCCCCCCTTGCAGCCCGCCTTCTGGCCCGCCGGAGGGCGGCCCGCCGGAGGGCGGCTGTCCACCCGCGCCGCCCGGCCCGCCAGCCGGGGGCTGCCCGCCGGGCGACATACCGGCCGGCGGGGTAGGCCGGAGGCTGGCGTCGGGGGTCGCCAGCGGGTTAACCGGCAGGTCGATGCCATAGGTCTCGGCCAGGGCGGCCAGGTCATCGGCGGCAAGGGTGGCGGTCAGAGCGTCGATGGCCGTCACCTGCCCGGCGGTCAGGGCGGCCTCGATCTGATCGAACAGGGCCGGCTGGACGGATGGGTCGGGCGCGGCGCTGGCCGCCGCGGCCGGCGTGGAAGCAGACTGGGCCAGGCTTTGGGCCTGCTGCCAGAGCGGCAGCAGCACGGCGGCCTGGTCGGCGGTCACGGCCTGGTCGGTCGCCTCCAGCTTCAAAAGGCCAATCGCCAGCAACAGTGAGCGCGGCAGGGTGTGCGTCGCAGTGATGGGCGCGCCTGCCGGCGCATCCCCGGCCGGTCGCCCGGCCGTCTGGCCGTTTGGTTCGGGCGTAGCGAGCGGGCCGCCCTGGGCGGCGCCCTGGGCGGCGCTCTGGGCGGCCCGCTCGGCTGGGGCCTGGTCGTCTGGGGCGGCGCCCCGGCTGCCGGCTCCCGAAACCGCCCCGTTCTGCTCGCCCAGCGGGGCGGTTTGCGGGCTATTGCCCGGTTTTACCGCCAGCGCTGCGCTGGGCTGAGCGCTGCGGTTCAGGGCCTGCACCTCGCTCGCCGGAGCGCCGGCGCAGCTTGAAAGCAGCGCCCCGAAAACTGACAGCAGTACAATCAGCGCAATCTCGATTACCTTTCGCATATCGGGTTCTCCTTGAAAGTCTATCTTAGGGGCATGGGTCAAGATTTCTAGCAAAGAGCGCAAAGGCAAAAAGCATCGCCGTTCGCGCCTGAAATTGCGTATCCCATGCTTTGATCTCGTCAGACGCATTGTAAAAATTCCGGCTGTGAAAAAACCAAGCCCGGCCTGTGAAATCCCTGAGAATCCTCCCACCGGGCGGTTATTCACAGCATTTTCTCAACTGCGGGCGATAGGATAAACACGATGAATGAGCCAATTGCTGTCCTTTCCAACCCCAACGGAGCCTGTCCCTATGGTAAGATCATGCCAGGAACCGGCGACGATATGCCCACTGTGTTGATCGTAGACGACGACCAAAAACTGCTCAAGATGCTCCAGCGCACCCTGGCCTATGAAGGACTGCAGGTCGTCACCGCGGCCAACGGGCAGGAGGCCCTGGCCCAGGTGAGCGTGCAGCAGCCGCAGATCATCATTCTGGATTGGATGATGCCAAAAATGGACGGCCTGGCCGTGGTGCAGCGCCTGCGGGCCGAAAACAGCCCGGCCTTCATCCTGATGCTGACCGCCCGCGACGCGGTGGAAAACCGGGTGGAAGGGTTGGAAAGCGGGGCCGACGATTACCTGACCAAGCCTTTTGCGCCAGAGGAACTAGTGGCCCGGGTGCACGCCCTGCTGCGCCGGGTGGAGACCAGCCCCGCCCGCCAGGCCGTGGCGTTTGACGACCTGAGTCTCGACCCGGTGACCCACCAGGCCCGCCGGGGCGAGGCGCAGCTTGAACTGACCCCCACCGAGTTCGATCTGCTGCACTATTTTCTGCGCCATCCGCGCCAGGTATTAGAGCGGGTGCAGATTCTAAACGCCGTGTGGGGCTACGATTTCAGCGGCGACGACAACGTGTTGGAGGTCTATGTGGGCTATCTGCGCAAGAAGCTGGAAATCAACGGGCAAAAGCGCCTGATCCATACCGTGCGCGGCATCGGCTATGTCTTGCGAGTAGAATGATGTCGATCCGTTTGCGCCTGACCCTGCTCTACAGTGCCATCCTCAGCCTGACTTTGGCGGCCTTTGGGATTGCTTTGTACCTCATCCAGGCCCAGTTTACGCTCGACTCGTTGAAGAACGACCTGCATCGTTCGGGCCAGATGGTGGCCCAATCGACGCTGTGGCGCTACGAACACCCCGAAGCGCAAGACCAGTTCCAGCCGGGCGGCCGGCCGCCAGACCCACCGCCCGGCGAGACGTTCAAAGACCTGCGCGAGCGCGAGATCGTGCGCGTGCTCGACGCGCAGGGCGCGCTGGTTGCCAGCCCACCCGGCGCGAGCGAGAACGCTCTGCCGATCTCGACCGAGGGGCTGCAGGCGGTGCAGGCCGGGCGGGAATGGTGGCAGACCGTAACCAGAGACGGCGAGCCGCTGCTGGTGTATAACCGCCCGGTGACCGCCGGCGGGCAGGTAATCTATATCGTTCAGGCGGCCCGCTCGCTGGCCGAACGCAACCGCTCGCTGGCCGCTCTCAGCCGCACCCTGGCAATCGCCGGCGCGCTGACGGCCCTGATCGCCTTTGGCATCGGCTGGGCGCTCGCTGGCACGGCCTTGAAGCCCATCCATCGCATCACCCAAACCGCCCAGGCAATTGGCAGCGCCTCCGACCTGACTCGCCGGGTGGATTACACCGGCCCGGCAGACGAAGTCGGCGAGCTGGCGACGACCTTCAACGCCATGCTCGACCGCCTGCAAGACGCTTACCAACGGGTCAGTCAGGCGCTCAAAATGCAGCGCGATTTTGTGGCCGACGTTTCGCACGAGCTGCGCACCCCGCTTACCACCGTGCGCGGCAACCTGGCGCTGCTGCGCCGCAGCCCTCCCCTACCGCCGGCCGAGCAAAGCGATATCCTGGCCGACCTGGTGGAGGAAAGCGACCGGCTGACCCGCCTGGTGAACGACCTGCTGGTGCTGGCCCGGGCCGACGCCGGGCGCAACCTGCTGCAAGAATCGCTGGCCCTGCGCCCGTTGATC
The DNA here is from genome assembly GCA_964416275.1 of uncultured Anaerolinea sp. Taxonomy (GTDB): domain Bacteria; phylum Chloroflexota; class Anaerolineae; order Anaerolineales; family UBA4823; genus RBG-16-57-11. Next base: position 3,721 of record CAYQDU010000056.1, read on the forward strand.
GAGGAAGTCTGCCGCCAGGCCCGCACCCTGGCGCCCCAGCGCGAAATCGCCGGCCGCGCCGCCGAAGCCGACCTGCTGGGCGACCGGGACGCGCTCAAACAGGTGCTGTTGATCTTGCTCGACAACGCTCTGAAACACACCCGCGGCGCGATCCAGGTGACGGGCCAGGCGACGAACAAGGAAATCGTCATTGAGGTGCGCGACGAAGGCCCCGGCATGACGCCCGAAGCCCTGGTGCACGTTTTTGATCGCTTCTATCGCGGCGAGGGCGACAGCCAGGCGCCCGGCTTTGGGCTGGGGCTTTCGATTGCAAAGGCCCTGGTAGAAGGCCAGGGCGGGCGAATCGCCATCGAAAGCCAGCCGGAACGCGGCAGCGCGGTGCGGCTGTACCTGCCGCCGGCCAGGCCGCGCCCGGCCTGAAACCTGGGGCCAAATCGCCGAATTTCTGGTAAGATTCAGGCGTGAACAACCCACAACGCCTGTATTATGACGACCCCCACACCCTCGAATTCGAGGCCGAAGTGCGCCAGCTGCTTGATCTGCCCGCTGGCCGCCTGGGCGTGATCCTGGATCACAGCTATTTCTATCCCACCAGCGGCGGGCAGGAATATGACACCGGCTGGCTCGGCCCGGCCCGGGTGGTCGATGTGTTCAAGGACCCGGCCGACGAGCCGCACGGCCCCACCATCCACGTCATCGACCGCCCGCTGCCCCCCGGCCCGCTCCAGGCCCGCATCGACGCCCCCCGCCGCCTGGCCCACATGCAGCATCACACCGCCCAACATCTGCTGACCCAATGCTTCGTGCGCGCCGCCGGGCTGGACACGCTCTCGGCCAACATCAACGGCGATTCGCCCTCCACCCTCGATCTGAACGGCGAGCCATCCAAAGCCCAGATGGAACAGGCTGAACGGCTGGCGAACCAGACCGTCTACGCCGATCTGCCGGTCAAGACCTATTTTGTCGGCCCGGAAGAAATCGCCCGCCTGCCGCTGCGCAAGCCCCCGGCGGTGAACGAGAACATCCGCATCATCGAGATCGACGGCTACGACTATTCGGCCTGCGGCGGCACCCACGTGGCCCGCACCGGCAGCATTGGCCTGGTTAAAGTGACCCGCGTCGAGCGGCTGAAAGACAAGACCCGCATCCACTTCGTGGCTGGCGAGCAGGCGCTGGACCTGTTCCGGGCCTGCTTCGACAGCGTGACCGCCCTGGCCGCCCAGATGAGCCTGCACCCCAACGATCTGACCGGCGCGGTCGAACGCCAGGGCGAGCAACTGCGGGCGGCGCAGAAAGAACTGCAAGCCCTGCGCCGGAAGCTGATCCCACTGGAGGCCCAGGACTTGCTGGCTGCCGCCCCCGAAAGCGACGGCCAACGCCTGGTATGCGCTAAATTCGAGGGCCGCCCGCCGGGCGACCTGCGCCTGCTGGCGGCCGAACTCAAAGCCGTCCCCGGCGTCACCGCCCTGCTGGCAAGCTACGAAGGCGGCAAGCTCTCGCTGGTGACGGTCTGCGGGCCAGGCAGCCGCCGCAACGCCCAGGATACGCTGCGCCGCCTGCTGGCCCCGCTCAATGGGCGCGGCGGCGGGGATGCCGCCCTGGCCCAGGGCGGCGGCCCTGCCGCCCCGGAACAGTGGCAGCAGTTCATCGAGGACATGGGACAAGAATAGCTTGCGGCTATTTTCGTGAGATGCGCCCCCGGTTGCTCGCCACTCAACCGTTGCGGTGGTGACTGGCAAGCTTCGCCGGCAAGCTTTGCTCGCCTGGGAAGAGGATTACTCGTGGATTTTGTCGCCCTGCGGGCGATAAAATCCACGGAACCTCTCTTCTTGCCGGCGCTCGCAGAGCGCCACTCCTGTTCCGTGGTTTAATGGGGTGGTACCGCGCCCACGAAAAGATTAAGAGACCTATGAATCAGGCTTTGCGCCGCGTGTGCGAACAAATCGGGGCAGCCGCCCTGCGGGCGGCCGACCCGGCCCAGGGCGTGCGCCAGGCCATTCAGATCGAGCCAGGCGCAGACGGCCCCTGCCTGCAGGTTGGCCCGGCGGCCTGGCCGCTGGCGAGCGTGGACCGGGTGCTGCTGGCGGCAGCCGGTAAAGCCGCCGCGCCGATGGCCGCCGCCGCCGTCGAGCGCCTGGGCGAGCGCCTGAGCGCCGGCGTTGTTGTCACCAAGACTGGCCACGCCGCCGGTCACGCCCTGCCCACCAGCCTGCCAGTCTACGAAGCCGGGCATCCCACCCCCGACCAGAACGGGCAGCGGGCGGCAGGGCGCATGCTGCGCTTGTTGGAAAGCGCCGGGGGCAACGACCGGGTGATCGTGCTGCTTTCAGGCGGGGCCTCGGCCCTGCTGCCGCTGCCGGTGGACGGCGTCTCGCTGGCAGACCTGCAGATCCTGACCGGGCTGCTGCTGCGTTCCGGGGCTACGATCAACGAACTGAACACCGTGCGCAAGCATCTTGACCGCCTGAAAGGCGGCGGTATGGCCCGCGCCGCCAACCCCGCCCCGCTGTCCGCCCTGATCCTCTCGGACGTGGTGGGCGACCCGCTGGAGGTGATCGCGTCCGGCCCCACCGTCCCCGACCCAACCACCTATCGCGACGCCTGGGACATCCTGGAACGCTATCGCCTGGTGGAGCAGACCCCGGCCGCTATCCGGGCGCATTTACAGGCCGGGCTGGACGGCGCGCAATCGGAAACACCCAAGCCCGGCGACCCACTCTTTACCCGCACCGCCTGGCAGATCGTCGGCTCGAACCGCCAGGCGGCCCTGGCCGCCAAAGCCGAGGCCGAGCGCCTGGGCTATCGCAGCCTGCTGTTGACCACCTGCCTGGAAGGCGAAGCGCGCCAGATGGGCCGGCTGGCCGCTGCCCTGGCAAAAAGCATCCTCCTGCACGGCGACCCGCTGCCGCCGCCAGCCTGTTTGATCCTGGGCGGCGAGACCACCGTCACGGTGCGCGGCGGCGGACGCGGCGGGCGCAATCAAGAAATCGCCCTGGCCGCCGCCCTGGCCCTGGACGGGCTGGACGGCGCGGCCGTGATGGCCCTGGCGACCGATGGCAGCGACGGCCCCACCGACGCCGCCGGGGCGATTGTGGACGGGCGGACAATTGCCGCCGCCCGCGCCCTGGGGCTGGACGCCCGCGCCGCCCTGGAAGAGAACGACGCCTATCCGTTTCTCGATAGGGTCGGCGCGCTGCTGCGCACCGGCCCCACCGGCACCAACGTCAACGACCTGTTAGTAGTTATCTGCTGACGGCTCTTCCGGCTTTGCTGGAGAAATTTCCAGATTGAGGAGTTTACGGATGGCTGCGCCATCCGCAGCTAGCTTCCCACCCAACCGGGGTGGAGGTGACTGGCGAGCTTCGCCGAAAGAGGCTTAATCGTGGATTTTGTCGCGCAAAGTGCAACAAAATCCACGGAACAACTCTTTTTGAGGGCGCTCACAGAGCGTCATGCCTGTTCCACGGTTTAATGGGGTGGTACCCATCCGCAAACTCCTCAATCTGAATACCCGCTGTGTTCGGTGCGGGCGATGATTTCGTTTTGCAGCGTCTCGCCCAGGTCGCAGAAATAATCGCTGTAACCAGCTACACGCACAATCAGATCGCGGTACTGCTCCGGGTGGCGCTGGGCGGCGCGCAGCGTGGCCGCATCCACCACGTTGAACTGGATGTGATGCCCGCCCATGCCAAAATACGCCCGCACCAACTGCACCAACCCATCCAGCCCGGCCTGGTCGGCTAACAACTGCGGGGTAAACTTCTGGTTAAGCAGCGTGCCCCCGGTGCGGCGGTGATCCATCTTGGCCGCCGAGCGCAGCACAGCCGTCGGCCCGCAGCGGTCGGCCCCCTGCACCGGCGAGATGCCTTCCGAGAGCGGCTGGCCCGCCCGCCGTCCATCGGGCGTGGCCCCCATGACCGAGCCAAAATAGACATGCACGGTAGTGGGCAGCAGGTTAATGTGATACTGCCCGCCTTTGGTGTTCGGGCGGCCCTCCACCGCGTTGTAATAGGCTTCAAAGATGCGCTGCATGAGGGCGTCGGCGTAGGGATCATCGTTGCCAAAGCGCGGCGTGCGATTGAGCAAAAGCTGGCGCAGGCGCTCGTCGGGGAAATCGGCGCGTAGCGCCGCCAGCAGTTCGTCCAGGCCCAGGCTGCGCCGGTCGTAGACGTGATAGCGCAGCGCCGAGAGCATATCCGTCAGTGAACCCAACCCCACCCCCTGGATGTAGCTGCTGTTATAGCGCGCCCCGCCGTCGTGATAATCCTTGCCGGTCAGGATGCAATCGTCGATCAGCAGCGACAGGAACGGAGCCGGCATGTAGGCGGCGTACAGGCGCTCGATCACCTGGCTGCCGCGCACCTTCACGTCTACGAAATGCAGCAACTGGCGCTCGAAAGCGGCAAACAGCTCGTCGAAGCTCTCGAAGGCGCGCGGGTCGCCGGTTTCCAGCCCGATCCGCTGCCCGCTGCGCGGGTCGATCCCGTTGTGCAGGGTGATCTCCAATATCTTGGGCAAATTCATGTAGCCGGTCAGGTTGTAGTTTTCTTTGCCGAAGGCCCCCACCTCCACGCAGCCGCTCGACCCGCCGCAGCGGGCGTCGAGCAGGCTCTTGCCCTGGCGCAGCAGTTCTTCCACGATCATATCGGCGTTGAAGATCGAGGGCTGGCCGAAGCCGGTGCGGATGATGCGCGCCGCCCGCTCGATGAAAGCATCGGGGTTATGGCAGCTGACCTGGATCGATGAACTGGGCTGAAGCAAGCGCATCTCCTCGATCACGTCCAGCAGCAGGTAAGTCACCTCGCTAACCGCATCCGAGCCATCCAGCAGCAGGCCGCCGGTATTGATCTGGGCAAAATCGGTGTAGGTGCCGCTCTCGGCGGCGGTCACGCCCACTTTGGGCGGGGCGGGCTGGTTATTGAACTTGACCCAGAAGCATTGCAGCAGTTCTTCGGCCTGCGAACGGGTCAGGCTGCCCTCGGCCAGCCCGGCGCGATAGAACGGGGCCAGGTGATGATCCAGGTGGCCGGGGCAGAAGGCGTCCCAGGTGTTCAGTTCGCTGGTCACGCCCAGGTGGACGAACCAGTAATATTGCAGCGCCTCCCAGAAATTGCGCGGGGCGTGGGCCGGGACCCACGCGCATACGGCGGCGATGCGCTCCAGCTCGACCCGGCGCTGCGGGTCGACCTCGGCGGCGGCCTGCTGGCGCGCCAGGTCGACGTGCCGCTGTGCAAAGCGCATCAGCGCGCTGGCGGCAAGGCGCATGGCCTTCAACTGCTCCTGGCGAGCGTAAGCCTGCGGGTCGTGCAGATAATCCAGGTCGGCCAGCCGCTGGTCGATCTCGGCCTGGAAATCGAGCATGCCCTTGTGATAGATTTTGTCGTCCAGCACGGTGTGACCTGGAGCGCGCTGTTCCATGAACTCGGTGAAGATTCCGGCTTCGTAGGCCGCGTTCCATTCATCGGTCATCTCGCTGAACAGCAGCTCGCGCATCGACCTGCCGCGCCAGAAGGGGATGATCTCTTCAGCGTATACCACCCGCGCCTCCAAGCTGACCTTGAACGGAATCTTGGGCCGGGCATCCAGAATGTCCAGGTCTTGCAGCGTGTGGCAGCACAGTTCCGGGTAGGTGGGGGTCGCCTTGGGAGCCGGGCCCTTCTCGCCCACGATCAGCTCGTCGGGGCCGAGGTAGATGGTCTTGTGTTCCAACAAATACTGGAAAGCCAGCGCCCGGCGCATAGGGGCCGACATCAGGCCCTGCTGCCGGCAGTAGAAGGCGGTCATCAGTTCGGCCCGCTCGCTGGACAGAGTCGGGACGGCCTCCAGGCTGCGCTGTCGCAGCCGTTTCACACGCTCGGTCATCGTCATAAAAAATCCTCCATCACTCAACGCGGCGGGTCTGCCACTGGCAAACCCAGGCGCGCAAACCTCTGCCGGATGGCTTCCAACCGTTCGGCGGGCATGGCCGGGGTGCCGGGCAGCGGATACTCCCGCCCCAGGCTGCGATATTTGTTCTCGGCCGTATGATGATAGGCCAGCAGGTCGATCCGCTCCAGGGCGGGCAGCCCGGCCGCCAGGCGGGCGGTGGCCTGCAAATTCTCCTCGTCGTCGTTCAGACCGGGGATGAGCGGCAGGCGCAGCACAATGGTGTGACCCAGGGCCGAGAGGCGCTGCAAGTTCTCCAGGATGCGCCGGTTCGAGACGCCGGTGGCCTGGCGATGGCGGGCGTCATCGACCAGCTTAACATCGTACAGGAACAGGTCCACGTCAGAGCGCAGCGCATCCAGGCGCGCCCAGGGGGCTTCGCCGCAGGTATCCAGGGCGGTGTGCAGCCCGGCAGCTTTGCAGGCCCGCAGCAGAGCGCCCAGGAATTCAGGCTGCATCAGCGGCTCGCCGCCGCTGAACGTGACCCCGCCGCCCGATTGAGCGTAGAAAGCCCGGTCGCTTTCGATCATCGCCAGCACCTCATCCACCGGATAGATCCGCCCCACCATCTGGCGCGCCTCGGCGTAGCAGGCTTCAACGCACGCGCCGCACACGTCGCAGAAGTCCACCCTCACCCCCTGGGAGAGGGGGTCAGGGGGTGAGAGCTGCGGGCAGACCGCCGCGCACGCCCCACAGCCAATGCAGCGATGGGCGTGCAGAATCAGATCCGGGTAGGGCGACTGGCTCTCCGGGTTGTGACACCAGGCGCAGCGCAGCGGGCAGCCCTTGAAGAACACGGTGGTGCGAATACCCGGCCCATCGTGGATCGAAAACTTGCGCAGGTCGAAAAGCAGACCAGTGGGTTGGCTCATGCTTGACTCACGCTCTATAGGCCGCCAATACCAGGTTGGGGCTGGTCTGCGGGTCGAACGGGGAACCGTTCAGCCCGCCGTAGACGGCCAGCGCCCCAAACCCGGCGGCTTGCAAAGCGGGCAGCAGCTCGTCTTTGCGCTGCGGGTGCAGGCGGGTGCTGGTGAGGCGCTGCTGCCAGGCGTCTGCGGGCGTATAGCGGGTCAGAGTCAGGATGTGAAACGTGATCCGTCCATCCGGGTCGAAATCGTAGAAGCGCACGAACAGCCACTCTTGCTCGCCCTGGCGATGGGCCTCCGGCCCCATCCAGCGCTCGCGGCGGGCCAGCACGGCGTCGAAGTTGCGATTCTGGATCAAGAGCAGCCCACCAGGGTGCAGACAGGCGGCGAAATCGGCCAGAGCCGCCGCCAGTGCATCAGACTCCAACACATGCGGCAGCGAGTTGCCCAGGCACAGCACAGCGTCGTAGCCCTGGAAGACCGCCGCCAGCCCGCCAAAGCCGACCGCCTCGAAGCGGGCCGCGACCCTGGCGGCGGCCGCGTTGGCGCGGGCCTTGTCGATCATCCCGGCGCTCAGGTCGGCCCCATCGGCGGCATAGCCGCGCCGGGCCAGTTCGATCACGTGCATTCCCGTGCCGCAGGCCGCGTCCAGGACTCGCGCCGGGCGATCGGCCTGCCCCAGCGGGCGCAGTTGGGCCTCGATGAACGGCATCTCGGCCGCCAGGCGATTGGGCCAGTTGACAAAATAATCGTAGTCGGAACTCAAGGCGTCATACATGGGTTAAATTATACCCGCCTCTTGCATCTGTCGGCGAGGTACTCGGCTGGGGAAAACGTGTGGCTACGCCGCCCATTTTTCCCAAAATAGCACCTCTTTCCCGCCTTCGGCGGGAAAGCCTTAAACAAATCGGAGGCGGTTTGCGCTGCAAACCGCCTCCGATTTTCTACAAACTTAAGTCAGGGCCTTACTTGCTGGCTAACGGCAAGTAGCGAGGGAACAGGCCCAGGGTCGCGAAGCGACTCAGGTGGCAGATCGACACCGCGAAGTAGTTCTGATCGGGGTGACGATCGTACGCGCCGCAGGCCGCGTCGACCCACTGGCTCCCGTTCCAGTAGTTCAGGGTCAGGCTGCTTTCCAGCATCCCGGCCACGTCGGCGTCGGTGTATTCGATGTAGACCGTGATCGGGCGATCCAGGGTAGTGACCGGAACGCCATTCACGAACACGCTCAGATCGAAGGCCACGCCGGCGGTGTTCAGGCCGCCGTTGTACGGTTCGGGCAGCTTGGTGTAAGCCACCTCAACGTTGCCATCGAAGGCGCCCTTGGGGATGGCGACGGTCACGTTCAGGTTGTTCGTGCCGGTGTAAACCAGCATTGCGCCCAGCGGGCTGACCGGGGCCAGCGAGGCGGCCGGGATGGGCAGGATGCGGCCTTCGATGGCCGGGGTCACCAGGCCCTTTGCCCGCAGGTAGTCGATGACTACGTCGCGCACATAGTACTGGGTGTCGTTGACAACCTTATCCAGCGGCCACAGGCTGACGCCCGCGTCGTTGAAGTTGCACGAGCCGGCCGCCAGGTAGTTGACCGTCGAGATCAGGTATTCGGTGGTCGGGTCGGTGAAGTCCAGCGGCTTGCCGTTGATCATCAGCGACAGGACGTTGTTGCCGTCCGGCAGGGTCGGGTAGGTGTCTTTATAGATGATCTGACCGACCGAGTTCACATCGAGCATACAGGTGGTGTAGTAGCTGTAACCGCCATACTTCGGGTCGGCGTTGGCGTAGTACTTATAGTAGAAGTAGTTGCGGTAGGCGCGTTCCAACACCTTCTTGATCTGCGGGCCGGTCATCTTCATCGTCACCAACGAGTTCTCGTAGGGCATGGCGGTGAACATGTCGCTGACCTTGAGGGTGACCGGGGCGGCGGGGGTAGCCGCAGCAGCGATCTTGCTGTTGGTCATCGCGCCCGACAGATGGAAGTCTACGTTGACGCCGTGCTGGGCCAAAGCCCACACCGAGGCGTCGGCCTGCAGGTTGGCGCCGTTAGTTTCCTGGGTGAAGGCCTGCAGCGCGTCGATGGGGGCCGTGGTCTGGCCAACCACCTTGGTGTTGTAGGCATTGAAATAGTCCTGGTACGGCTGCAGCAGGGCCTTGATCGTGGCGTCTTCCGGCGTAGCGGTGGAAGATGTGAGCGGGTTCACGGCGATGTCGCGCGCCGCGCGGGTGACGACCTCATAGCCGCCGCCAGATTTTTCCCGCAGGCCCAAAACCACCTCACCCAGGTAGGTGTTGTAGCGGTAGGCCTGGTTGACCAAAACGGCGGTGTTATTGGGGCCGGGGACGTAAGCCGGCAGGTACTTGTAAGCGCTCTCGCCCGTGGCGGGGTTGGTGTGGCTGTGGCCGCCGATGATGGCGTCGATGCCGGCCACCTGCTTCGCCAGGTAGGTGTCTACGTTGCTGTCGACTTCCACGCTCTTGGGGTTGTCGGTGAAGCCGATGTGCGTCAGGGCGATCACCACATCGTTGCTGCTGCGCAGAGCGGGAACCTGGGCCGCAGCCGTGTCGATCGGGTTGGTGAAGGTCAGGCCCTTGATGTTGCTGGGCAGCTCGTAGTTGGGGATGCGGTGGTTGCCGATCCCCAAGATAGCAACCTTGATGCCTTCCGAGCCGAGGGTCTTGACCACCGAGCTTTTGATGTTGGCTTCAGCCAGGCCATACTCGCCGCTGTCGGTCAGGTTGGCCTGCAGCACCGGGAAAGTGGCCTGCTTCAAGACGCTCTTGAAGACCGTGTTGCCGAAGTTGAACTCGTGGTTGCCCAACACCATGGCGTCGTAGTTCATGGCGTTGAAGGCCGCGATGAGCGGGTGGTTGGTGAGGGTGATGGGCAGGGTATTGCCATCCGCGTCGAAGCCTTGCGGGGCGGTGCGATAGTAGTACATCATCGAATCGCCCTGGATGTTGTCGCCCGAGGAGAGCAGCAGGGTATGGTCGGGGTTGTAGGCCCGTTCCTGCTTGATGAGGGTCGCAAGCTGATCGTAGCCCTGGTACGAGCCGGAGGGCAGCAGGCGGCCGTGCGAGTCGTTGTGGTGCAGGATGGTCAGCGGCACAATCGAGCCGCTGGCGTCGGTGCCGTCTCGGGTCACGCGCCCATCCAGGTTGCCATCACCCAGCGGGCCATTGTAGGCCGTGGCGGGCGTGCCGTAGGTGGCGCTGATGTAGGCGTTGACCTGGTCGAGCATGTCGCCATAGTAGCTGATGTCGGTCATGTACTTGAACCCGGCGTAGTTATCGCCGCCGGCCGGGGCCAGGAACTCATTGGTGCCGACCTGATAGGTCTGGGTCATGACCAGGGGTTCCCAGGCGCTGGTGGTCTTATTCTTGACCTGGATGTCGAATGCGCCCCAGGCCCAGGTGGTGGCCGAGGTAGCGCCCGGCAGGGTCTTGGTATAGCGATAGACTTTGTATTTGAGGCCGGCCGGCTGCAGTACACCGGTGGCAGCCATCTTGGCGCCCTCGTTCAAAACATCGTTGATCTGGGCGCCCGTCATCTTGCCGACGATGGTCTGGTTGCCAAAGGGCAGCACGGTGAACAGAGCCCCATAAGTCAGGGTGTACGGATAGCCCAGGGTGGTGGTGATGTCGGCCCGGATGCCGCCGGCGTTGTTGAAGAACATATCAATGTCGTTGGCCGGGTTGGCGTCGGTGTTCAGGTAGTTGTAGATCGAGTCGTCTACCAGGTTTTGCATCATGCCATTGATCATCGGCGAGCCGCTGGGGTAGCGGGTCAACGGGACGTTGGTGTAGCCAATGACTTTGCTGATCAGGGCCACGTAAGCCGGATCGCTGGTGTACGTACCGATCAGCGTGTTCATGGCCGAGTCTTTCGGCCCGTTGGTCGGCACAACCTGCGCCTTCCAGGTCACATTGGCAACCTTGCCGGTGGTTCCGTTGATGCCCACCTGGGCGCGGCCCACCTGGCGGCCATTGTAGTAGGCCTGCATGATGGTGGTTTTGTACCCCTTGGTGGTGTCCTGCACCACGGTGGCCCCGGCCGAGGCCAGGTTGGTGTGGCTGTGGCCGCCCACGATGATGTCGGCCGGCTTGTTAGCGTCGATCAGCTTCTGGGCCAGCGACTTATCGCCGTATACCGGCACGCCATAACCGTAGCCGCCATCGTTGAAGCCCAGGTGGCTCAGCACGATGATGACAGTAGCGCCATCGGCCTTCATCTGGTCGTAGTAGTGGGTGATCGAAGTCAGCGGGTCTTTGAAGCACAGCCCGGCGGTGGCGGCGGCAATGGTGATCACCGGCACTTCGATGGTGGTCACGCCGATGATGCCAACCTTGACCGTGTTGGTTCCATCGGTCAGGGTCTTGATGGTGTAGGGCGCGTCCACAAAGGTCGGTTGGATCCAGCCCGAAGAAGCGCAGTCGGCCCCGTCTTTAACCGTGATGTTGGCCGAGACGAAGGGGTAAGCGGCTTCCTGGGTGCGAGAGATCAGGTTCGTCTGGCCCCAGTCGAACTCGTGGTTGCCGAAGGTGGCCACATCCGTGCCAAGCTGGTTGAAGGCCGCGATGGTGGGCTTGCCCTTCTGCAGGTTCGAGAGCAGGCTGCCCTGCATCTCATCCCCGGCGTCCAGCATCAGGGTCATGGGCGATGCGACGGTGTCGGAGATGACATACGCCAGGCGCGCCAGGCCCGGATTGCTGCCCGAGGCTTCCAATTGACCGTGAAAGTCATTGGTGTGCAGCAGCGTGACGGTGAAGGTCGCGGTCGGCTCCAGCAGAGAAGACTGGGCATCCGAGGCAACCGGCCCGCCAGCTACGGACAGCCCAGCCAGCGGGTCGGCGCTGGCTGGGGCTGCGCCCTGGGCCAGGGCCGTTCCCGGCACTGCCAGCAGGGCGATCATGAAGAGCATGAACAACTGAGTGACTACTTTTTTCACGACTTACCTCCATATTCATTTGGGTTTGGTATAGAATATGCGCGCCGGATTGTCTGATCGACGCCCGGCGCGTTACTCCCTCAGGGAAATAAGAACAGGATTGTGATTCATGCCCCTGGATTTTTCTCGATAAAGACAATCCGCTTTCTCTGATTGTGAATTTTCTCATTATCGAAGGATAGTAATTGTACCACAAACCTCGTCGGGATGATCGTCTTTTAGGGTCACGCCGGGAAAAAAGTTCTCTAGGGGAGTTTGCGGATGGCGCGGCCATCCGCAAACTCCCCTAGAGAACTTTTTTGCGAGGGGCGCTGCATGGCTACCCCACGCAGCGCCTCAATAGGACTTCTCTTCCGGCAAAGCCGGGAAAGTTATCGATTGTCTCAGTGGGCCGGAACCAGGGTTTCGACCAGGGCCTGAACCTGGGCCCGGGGCAGCGAACTGAACAGCAAGAAGCTGGTCCCATCGGGGATGGTCAGAATAGCCGAGGTGTGGGCTTTCTCCGGGCTGGCGCCGGCCGGGTCCTGGCTGGAGGTGCTGTAATAGAGCATCAATCCGTTGGCCGCCTGATAACTGCCGGCGTAAAAGTTGCTCTCAACAAAGCCATCTCCCAGCACGCCCACGGCCTGCATCCCAAAGGTATCGTCGGTGGCGGGGTTGGTATAGTTGATCTCGAAGCTGTCACTCCCATCCGATTGTCCGCTGGGCGCGGTGATGATCTCCAGCGTCCAGCCCTCGGGCAGGGGATTCAAGACATAAGCGTTGATCTTCTGGGCCAGTTCATGCTCGGAAATGAGGCGGAACTGCACCTCATCGACGGGTTCCTCGGCCGGCTGATCGACAAAAATCGCGCCGGGCAGATCGCTCAGATTCCAGGCCGGGGCGCGGTCGGGCGGCAGGATTTCATCGGCCAGATAGCGCACCTGGTTGATCACGATGTCGGCCCCATCCCGGCGGACCGAGATCTGGCTTTCGAGCAGTTGGTAGGTCTGGGCGTTGAAGACCATGCGGGTCGAGCCGGTGTAGATTTTGCCATCCTGTCCGTTGATCGGCTTGTGGGTCTGGTAAGCGTCGGCCACCAACACGTAAGCCGGGCGACCTTCCGGGCTGCCATCCTGCCAGGTGACCTTGCCTTCCAGGCGGACGATGGGCTTGCTGCGGAAGTCATCGAACAGGGCGCGGGCCTGGGCGGCCGGGTCCAGCGGGGTAACGGGTTTCTTGCCCTGGTCATCCCGCGGCGTGCGGGAGATCGTCAGCGAAGCGCCGGCCGGGCGAGATGCATCTGGGGCCAGGGAATAGGTGTATTCGTTATCGGCCCCATAGGCGTCAATGATCCGCCCACTGGCGTCGTAGGTCACAACCCGCATATATCCCTGCTCCAGGTCGAAATAGTTATCGACCTGGGTCTTCGTGCCCGGCCAGTCGCCGGGCAGGGCCTGCGGGTTGGTATAGCTCTCGTAGCGGGTGTACCAGATGCCCTGTCCGGGCCTGGCCCCGGCCTGCGCCTGGGCGGCGCGATCCAAAATCTGCTGGGCAGATACGGGGGTGGCCTGGCGGGCCAGGAACAGCCCGCCAACCGCCAACAATACAATCACAATCAGGGTGGAAACAAGGGAACGGGGTTTCATCAATCTCTTAATCCTTTCTGAAAAGTGTGTGTTCCACCCTGTATGACGCACAGCCTCTGGCTGGGATACGCCCGGCGCAAGCTGGCGGGCCTGAGCCAGAAAGCGCGCCCGGCCCTGGGCCGCGGCCTGCGGGTCACGTTCGCCAGTTTCGGCCAATTTATCTAACAGCGCTTCCACCTGGGCATCGTGAGAATCAGTCGCCTGTTTCATACACATCCTCCTTCTCTGGCAGCAGCATCCGGCGCAGGGCCTGCAGGGCGCGGTGCTGGAGCGACTTAATCGCCCCCACCGGCTTCTCTAACAACCGGGCTACGTGATCGTTCTCCCAGCCTTCCAGATATTTCAACACGATCACCTGGCGTTGTTCGGGGGTTAAGCGCGCCAGCGCGCCACGCACCGCCTCGCGCTGCTGGCGGTCTGCCAGAGCTTGGGGCAGATCGCCATCCGGGCCGGGCAGATCGTCGAGCAGGACCAGCGGCGGCAGCGGCTGGCGGCGGTAATAATCGGTGATCCAGTTGTGAGCGATGCGGTAGAGATAGGCTTGCACATGATCTTGTGGGCCGTGAGGGGTGCGCAGGACCTGGAGGAAACGCAAAAACGTATCGCTCAGGCAGTCTTCTGCCAGAGCCGCGTCGCCTAACAGGCGCCGCGCGTAGCGGTACAGGCCGGGGCTGTAGCGATCATAGATCTCGGCCAGGGCATCTTCTTCAAAGCGGCGGGCGCGTTGCAGCAAATCGGTTTCAGCAGTCATCCGGTTCTCTCTTATTCCAGTATGACGCTAAACCGCGCCGCCAGATACGGGAATCAGCAATCTTCCTCAATTTCCGCCGGGGCCAGGGCTGGTCGGCGGAAGATATAGACCAACAGGGCCAGGGCGGCGGCCAGGCCAGCCGCCGCGCCGGCCCACAGGCCGTAGCCACGCGCCAGGTCGATGATCTGCTCCCATTCATGGCCCAGCCAGTAACCCAGGCCGATCAACACGCTGCACCACACGTAGGCCCCTACAAACGTAGACACGGCAAAACGGGCAAAAGACATGCGAGCCAGCCCGGCCGGGATGCTGATAAGCGTGCGGATGCCGGGGGCCAGGCGCCCAAACAAGACCAACCCCGGCCCCCAGCGCTGGAACAGGGCCGCGGCCCGGTCGATCTGACCGGGTGGGATGCGCAGCCAGCCGGCCAGCCGGTCAATCAACGGCCGGCCGCCCAGGCGGGCCGCCCAGTAGGTCAGCGAGGCCCCGGCCAGGCTGCCCAGGGCGGCGTATAGCCCGCCCAGAAAAATCAGGCTGGGCGGCCGCCCATGGGCGGCAATCAGCAGCCAGCCCGCCAATCCCAGGATTACCTCGCTGGGGGTGATGCCGGTGGCGTTCTCGAAGGCCATCATCCCGCCCACGCCCAGCCAGCCAAACCGGTTGAAAATCATCTGTAAACCGCCTAAGATCATTTGCTCGAAACCGTCTAACATCGGCGTCTCCTCATAATGGGGTCTTGGCCGGCCGCGCCGCCCACGAACCCCAAAACACAATTTCTTTCGCAGCGAAGCCAGAAGTGACTGGCGAGCTTCGCCTGATGTTTAGCAAGGGATTTTGTCGCACTTTGTGCGACAAAATCCCTTGATTATCTCTTATCTGATCTCTTCCTCCTTTTGCGTGGCCCACGCTCGTGCGAGCCGCTTTTTGAAGGCGCTCGCAGAGCGCCATAGGCGAACTCACGGTTCAATGGGGAGCTACCGCCGGAAGAGCCATAAAAAATAAAGACCACCACAAATCAGTTGTGATGGTCTGGCCTGCTTTTCATGACCGGCCGGGAGCAAGCTGCCTTGCTCCGGATTGACGACCGGCCAACCCGCCGGAGGCGGGGGGCTACTCCCCATAACAGGGCTGAGTGTATCAAAGCCGCCTGAACCTGTCAAGTGAGGCGTGGGAGCTGCGGCGCGCCCGGCCTCCATAAAAAATATGGGTAGGGGACTTGTCGGCGGCTGCGCCGCCGGCAAGTCCCCTACCCAGAGAATAGAACGAGAGAAGCCTAGTCGTTGGCTAACACCCGCCAGCGGGGTTCCTTACCCTGCAGCACGGTCAGCACTTCTTCGGCGATGGCGACGCCGGCCCGCGTCTGGGCCTCTTTGGTCTGCGCGCCCACGTGCGGGCTGGCGATGACCTTGGGGTGCTCGGCCAGGCTGCCCGGTTGAGGCGGCTCGCTGGCAAACACATCCAGGGCGGCCCCGGCCAGTTGGCCCGAGTCGAGGGCGGCGCGCAGGGCGTCTTCATTGACCACGCCGCCGCGCGCCAGGCACACCAGGCGCGCCCCGGCTTTCATGCTGGCGAACTGCCCGGCGCCCAGCAGGTCTTTGGTCTGCCCGGTGAGCGGCATGTGCAGCGAAAGGTAATCGGCCCGCTTCAGCACGTCCTCGAAGGAGGCCGGTTCGGCCCCCCGGCCCTGGATTTCGCCGGCGTTGAACACGGGGTCATAGGCCACCACTTTCATACCAAAGGCCTTCGCCAGGGTGGCGACAGCCGTGCCGATGCGCCCGATGCCCAGCAGACCCAGAGTCTTGCCGTTCAGTTCGCTGCCCATGAAGGCGCTCTTTTCCCACTTGGCCTGCTTCATCGAAGCATCCATGCCGGGGATGTTGCGGGCCAGGGCCAGCATGTGGCCCAGAGTCAGCTCAGCCACGGCCTGGGTAGCCGCCAGCGGGCTGTTGACCACGGTAATGTTCTTCGCCAGGGCGGCCGGCACGTCGATGTTATCCACACCCACCCCGGCCCGGCCGATCACCTTCAGGTTCGGGCCGGCAGCGGCGATCATCTTGGCGTTCACTTTGGTGCGCGAGCGCACCACCAGGGCGTCGTATTCAGGCAGAACCTGCATCAGCTCGTCGGCGGTGATCTTGTTGTTGGCGGTAACTTCGCCTACGGTGGCCAGCAAATCCAGCCCGGCCTGGGCCAGTCCATCGGTTACGATAATTTTGGTCATGGGATCACCCGTTTGTGCGTTGGAACTCCAGCATGAAATCGGCCAGCGCCTGCACGCCTTCCAGTGGCATGGCGTTGTAGATCGAAGCCCGCAGCCCACCCACCGAGCGGTGGCCCTTCAGGCCCGACATCTCGCGCTTGGTAGCTTCTTTGGCAAACAGCGCTTCCAGGTCTTCATTGGGCAGGCGGAAGGTCACATTCATATTCGAGCGATACTGCAGCTGCGAGTGGCCGCGGTAGAAACCGCCGCTCTTGTCGATCGCGTTATAGAGCAGGCCGGCCTTTTCAGCGTTGCGGCGGGCCATTTCCTTCAGGCCGCCCAGGTCGAGCGCCCAGCGCGCAACCAAACCGACGATGTAGATCGCGAAGCACGGCGGCGTGTTGTGCATCGAACCGCCCTCGGCCTGAACCTTGTAGTCCAGCATAGCGGGCAGGTTGGCCGGGACGCGCTCCAGCAGGTCGTCGCGCAGGATGACGATGGTTACGCCGGCCGGGCCGGCGTTCTTCTGCGCCCCAGCGTAGATCAAGCCGTACCTGGAAATGTCCACCGGGCGGCTGATGAAGTCCGACGACATATCGCAGAACAGCGGCACGCCAGCCGGGACGGGCGGCTCGCTCTGGAATTCGACGCCGTGAATGGTTTCGTTGGAAGTGAAGTGCAGGTAGGCGGCCTGCGGGTCGAAGGTGTCGGCGTTGAAATCCGGCACCCGGTCGAAATTGGTGGCTTCAGCCGAGGCGGCTACCCGCACCGCGCCGATCTTCTTGGCTTCTTTGATCGCACCTTTGCTCCACGAACCGTTCAGGATATAGTCGGCCGAGGCGCCGGGGCGCAAGAAGTTCATCGCCACCATGGCAAACTGGAGCGTAGCCCCACCCTGCAAGAACAGAACTTTGTAATTGTCGGGGATGCTCAACAGAGAGCGCAGATCAGCATCTGTCTGCTTCATCACCGCTTCGAATTCTTTCGAGCGGTGGCTCATTTCCATCAAGGACATGCCTGTACCGTGATAGTCCAACAGTTCGGCCTGCGCTTGCTGCAGGACCGGCAGCGGCAGGGTAGCTGGCCCAGCGCTAAAATTGAACACGCGTTTCAAGGTTTGATCCATGTACGAAAGCTCTCCTTTTGTAATACTGGCGGGGCGGGTGTCAATCGCCCCATGTTTGACGTCCCGTGATTATCGGTATTGTACCGTACAATATCAAAATCTGTCTTACAAGTTTAGGGGCAAGATTGTTTAAAACGGAAAAATCCGCGCCGGTCCGGCGCAGATTCATGTGCGGGCGTTACCCTCATCCCCCGGCCCGGGGGAAAGGGCGCCGGGGGCGAGGGTTCATTCACCCGGCGGCAGAGCGGCCAGAGAAGGTTACGCCAGCAGCGCCTCTAACCGATCCAGGGCGGCGGAAAGCGCTACGGTCAGAGCGGAGGGCGGCAGGGCCGGCCCAACCGGCGGATTCAGGCGGGCCGCCTGCCAGGCGCGCACGTCCTGGCGGGCCTGTTGGTAGCCGATGTCGATGATGGGGCGGTAGGAGCGGAAATCGAGCAGGCTGAAACGGGCTACATCGGGGCGAATGTACAGGTCGGCCAGATCGAGCTTGCTGCGGACCTGGTGCACGTCGTTGAGCGAGATTACCCGCAGTAAATTCTCGAACAGCAGCGGGGCCTGAAAATCATTCGAAAAAGGGTTAAGCTTGTTGCGCAGCACTTCCCAGCCCGATACGCTGGCGCCAAACTGGTAGCTCTTGACCAGGTCAACCTCCGGCATGACGTTAACCGCCACAATCGGGCCGCCTTCCGAGAGATCGCGCATTACATCGGTGGGCAGGTTGTTCAGCACCGCCCCATCCACCAGCAGATCGCCTTCATACAACACAGGGGAGAATACTCCTGGGATAGCGCTGCTGGCCCGCACGGCCTGCCACAGCGGCCCCTGGCGGTGGATCACCGGCGCGGCCCGGGTCAGGTTCGTGGACATGCAGAAATAAGGCGCCCACAAGTCTTCGATACGGGTGTCTTCGAAGATGTCCTGCATTACACGGGTCACCTTCTCGCTCTTGAAGAAGGAAACCAGGGGCAGGGTCAGATCATAGAGCTTGAAGGGCGACGAGAACCGCCGCGCCAGGTGCAGCATCTGGCGATGAT
>CAYQDU010000057.1:0-21982 GCA_964416275.1 uncultured Anaerolinea sp.
CCATAAAGCCAGTCTGGGCTGTTCGGTGTAAACTATCCCAATGCCAGGTGACTAGAGCCTGGAAGCCCCAGCCAGAGGAAGAGTAGCTCCCCATTCAACCGTGATGGGCGTAACTGGCGAGCTTCGCCGAAAGAGGGTAAATCGTTGAATGGGGTGGTGCCGGAGGAAGATACAACCGTGACGAAACAAAAAAGAATCGCAGATTATGGCATCCATATCGGAGAGCTGCCCCGCGGCCAGTTGAATAAGATCAGCGACGTGCCGGGGGTGCAGGTGGGACACTGCACTATCGACACCGTCCAAAACAAGACCGGCGTCACCGTCGTGGCCTGTTCAGAGGCTAACATCTTCGCCAACAAGCTGGCGGCGGGGGCGTTCGTCTTGAACGGCTACGGCAAGACCACCGGCCTGATCCAGGTGGAGGAACTGGGCGTGATCGAAAGCCCTATCGCGCTGACCAACACGTTGAACGTGGGCCTGGTGTACGACGCCATGACGGCCTATATGATCGAGCAGTGCCGGCAAATTGGAGTGCAGCTCGCTTCGTTCAATCCAATCATTGCCGAATGCAACGACTCCTATCTAAACGACATCCAGAACCGGGCCGTAAAGGAAGAGCATGTGTTTGCGGCCTTTGCCGCGGCCTGCGCCGATTTTCTGGAAGGAGACGTGGGCGCCGGCAAAGGGATGTCGTGCTGCCAGTTGAAAGGCGGCATCGGTTCGGCCTCCCGGCTGGTAACCCTGGATGATACCGTCTACACCCTGGGGGCGCTGGTGCTGTCGAATTTCGGCGCGCTGCACGACCTGACGATTCAGGGCCGGCCCATCGGCAGGCAGTTGGAGCAGAAAATCAATGTACATGAAAGGATCGACCAGGGGTCGATCATCATGGTACTGGCGACCGATGCCCCGCTGGCCGACCGGCAGATCAAACGGGTCTGCAAGCGGGCGGGGGTGGGCCTGGCGCGCCTGGGGTCTTATGTTGGGCATGGCAGCGGGGATATTATGATCGGCTTTTCGACCGCCAACCGCCTGGCTATCAGCGAAAAATCGGCGGTCATCTCGATGCGCGTCCTGCGCGAAGAAAAGCTGGATATCCTGTTCCGGGCCGCCGCCGAAGCCGTCGAAGAAGCGGCCTTGAACTCAATGGTCACGGCCCAACGCACGGTGGGCTACCGCGGTCACATTCGTGAAAGCCTGAAAGACTATTTATAGGGGAAATTGCCGCACAAAGCGCGGCAATTTCCCCGCGGCTCCATTAATGCGCGCGCCCTGGTTTGACTGTACAATAGAGGTATCCTGAGATGCAGTTATCTTCAAACCGAGTGGAGCCAAGGATGACCAACCTCGCCAACCGTCTGTACAACGTCTTTGTGATCGTGCTGTGCCTGGCTGCGCCGCTGGCCTATACCCCGCCGCGCCCTGCGCCGCTGGTCGGCCCCCAGGCCGACGCCTGGTGGGACCCGGCTTACCCCTACCGCGTGCGGGTCGAAGCGAGCGGAAGTGGGGTTGTTCAGGCCAGCCTGAACTTCACCAGCCTGCTGGCCTCGCTGGGCCTCAACCACGCCCTGCTCGATCTGCGCTCGCTGCGGGTGGTTCCGGCCGGCGGCGCCAGCGACATTCCCTACGCCGAGAGCTACTCGGCCGCCCTGGCCGACGCCGCCAACCCCGCCCGCTGGAGCGTCAACGACGCCGGCGGGATCAGCCTGGATAACGCCCGCTTCACGCAGGGCCCGGATTCCGTCCACGCCACCATAACCAACACCCCCGGCGGCTATGGCTACCCCGGCGTCGAATATCATCCGGCCAGCCAGACCAACTGGAGCGCCTACGAGGTCTTTCTGTACGACGTGTGGCCGCAGGTCAATGCCTCGGCTCTCGACCAGGCGCCAGACCTGTACTGGTTCAAGCTGTACAACGCCTGCAGCGGATCGGCGGTCACCCAGGGCGGCCCGCCGCTGGCCCTCGACCGTTGGAATTACGTCTCCGTGTCGCTCAACCCGCTGCATACCTGCTGGCCGCCCAAGCTCAACCTGAGCAGTATTACTCGCATGGAGTTTCATACCCGTGATAACCGCGACGGCGACACCGCCGGCCCCAACGGGTGGTGGGACGATGGGGACCAGATGCAGCTCTGGTTCGATAACCTGCGCCTGGTAGACCAGGATTCCGGCGCGCTGCGCTGGCAGAGCGTGGACGGGGCCGGCGCTTATTACGTCTATTTCGACGTGCTGACCCACGCGGGCCACCCACTGCCGACGCTGAACCCCGCGCTTGGCCCGGCCACGCTCACCGGCGTGGTGGGTGCGGCCCAGAGCGGCGGCTATTATCACCAGGTCGAAGGCGCATCGACCGGAGCGCTCCAGGTATGGACCGCCCCAACGGTCGAGAAGATTCTGCGCACGATGACCGTCCCGGTAGATACGGCCCCGCTCGAAATCTCGGCCGCCCGGGGCGAGTTCGAGCCGTTCCAGGTCATTGTGCGCACTCCCAGCGCCCAATCGCTGGCGGTAAGCGCAGCACCCTTCACCCTGAGCGGGCAGCCGGCCATCAGCCAGATCAGCCTGCACCGGGTGGACTACGTGAATATCACCACCTTTGGCGACGCCTACGACCGCCCCGGCCAGTGGCCCGACCCGCTCTTCCCGCTCGACCTGCCCGCCACGCTGGCTTTCCCAGCTGGGCAGAACCAGCCGCTGTGGTTCACCGTCCAGGTGCCGTGGGACGCCGCCCCCGGCCGCTACACCGGCCAGGTGACGGTGGGAGAGGCTGTCATTCCGGTGTATCTGACGGTGTGGGACTTCACCCTGCCGCCCACCCCACACCTGGACTCGGAGTGGGGCTTCGATTGGAGCCATATCGTCGAAGATGTCTATCGAGGCTCTGGCAACTGGAGCTGTTACTGGAACATGGTAGACGCCTTCAAGCAGGATTTTATGAACCACCGCCTGATCCCCAAGGGCGTGGCCTGGCCGGCCGGGATTAATTACCCCGGCGGGATCGAATACGATTGTAATGGGAACCTGGACGCCGACGCCTGGGGGGAGTGGGATTTCGCTACTATCGGCGGGCGCTACATCCACGGGCAGAATGGCTCGTTCAGCACACCGTTCAACCGGGGCTATGGCTTCCCCGCCTTTTTGGGCTTAGGTCCCGCCAGCAATGACGCAGCCGACAGCCTGCCCTGGTCGTTCTGCTCGATCAGCCGTTCCGGCCTGCTCGGCTCGGCGGCCTACCAGGCCAAATGGAAGCAGTATCTCAGCGCGCTGGACGCCTACCTGGTCTCCGATAACTACACCAACGCTTATTATCACCTGGTCAACGAGCCGCAGAATTACGCCGATTACGGCATGGTGGGCCAGCTCTCGGCCCTGACCCATACCGCCGCCCCGCACCTGCGCCAGCTGCTCAGCGAGCAGGTGGAGCCGGAGATTTATAACTACCCCGGCGCCAAGATCGACATCTGGATGCCCACTATCAGCAACTATGAGCCAGAGAAAAGCCACGACCGCCAGAAGAACCACGCCGAACAAGTCTGGTGGTATTACCTGTATGGCGATAACCCGCCGCTGCCCAACCCGATCCTGATGAGCCATCCCGGCGTGGAGGCCCGCCTGACCCCCTGGCTGGCCTATGCCGAGCGGGTGGACGGCCTGCTGCACTATTCGGCCACCGATTGGTCGCCTAACCCCTGGACGACTCCCAATGTGACCGGCCAGGACAACGGCGACGGGTTCTTCTTTTACCCGCCTAACCCCGACGGCAGCAGCCTGGCGGCCTGCGGGGCCAACGGCAACCGCCTGGTTCCGTCGATCCGCTGGGAGAACTTGCGCGATGGCATGGAGGATTACGAATACCTGTGGCTGCTTTCCGGCGACCCGCTGGTGGGGGCCGCCAACCGCTCCGATGGCTACGTGGCCCAGATCGTGGCCTCGCGCACCCTGTATAGCCACATTCCACCCCAGATCGACGCTGCCCGCGCCGCCCTGGCCCAGGCCATCCTGGACGACCAATCGCTGCCGAAGCAGAAGATTTATCTGCCGCTGGTGCGGCGTTAAGTGGGGTCGCTCCTGCCAGTCAGGCCCGCCGCGCCGCCGAAGCGTGGCGGGCCTGACTGGCGTGCGGCGCAACGCAATTACGGCCCACGTTTTGCGGAGAGCCGCCCCGACCGCCAAAGGCGGAAGTTCTTCTATGGCCCAGGGCGATCCTTTCGCCTTCTACCCAGACTGGCCTCCGGTTCCATTACCTTTGCGAACAAATCCAGCTTATGGGCGACCGCCTGGCTGAACGTGCCAGCCGGATACGTACCATCATCCCGGCGAGCGCCAAATTCATAACCGGTCAGCAGTTGGATCGCATCATCAATCGTAGCCACGGCCCAGATGTGGAAAGCCTGCCGGTCAACGGCCTCGCACACACTCTTCTCCAGCATCAGATTGCATTGATTAGCCAATGGAATGATAACGCCCTGTCGGCCGGTCAGGCCCTTTTGTCGGCAGGTCTCAAAGAAGCCTTCGATCTTCTCGTTCACGCCACCAATGGCCTGGATCTGCCCATGCTGATTGATCGAGCCAGTGATAGCCCGGCTTTGATCGATTGGGATGCCCGAAATAGAAGACAGCACTGCGATCAATTCCGCTGCGGATGCGCTATCCCCTTCAATCTCATCGTAGGATTGCTCGAAGGTCAGGCTGGCGCTCAGGCTGAGGGGTCGATCCTGCCCATAATATTTCCCTAAAAAGCCGCTGAGGATCAGCACGCCCTTGGTGTGAATAGGCCCGCCCATTTTTGCCTGGCGCTCAATGTCGATGATGCCCGCCTGTCCGGCATATGCCGAGGCGGTCACCCGATTGGGCCGGCCGAAGTCGTAATCGCCCAGCGAGCTGACCGAAAGGGCGTTGATCTGCCCAACGGCTGCGCCATCCACATCTACGATCAGCAGATCTTTTCGCAGCATCGCCTGGACCCGTTCCTCGATCAGGTTGCTGCGAAAGATACGCTCATCCAGCGCTTTCTGGACAGCCGCCGCATCGGCAAACTCTTGTCCGCCTTTGCGAGCCCAATAAGCCGATTCGCGGATCAGATCAGCCACGATCCCAAACTGCGTGGACAGCTTTTCCTGGTCTTCCACCAGGCGCGAGCCGTGTTCAATGATGCGCGCCACGCCGGTGCGATCAAAAGGCAAAAGCTTATTCTCGTCAATGACCGATTTGACAAACAGCGCATACTCCCCCTCGCTCTCTGGGCTGCGTTCCATTTCAGTGGCAAATTCCGCCCGCACCTTAAACAGCTTGGCGAAATCTTCGTCATAGGCGCGCAGCAGATAATAGAGCAGCGGTGTGCCTACCAGAATCACCTTTACGTTTAGTGGGATTGGCTCAGGGTCCAAAGTCGCCGTACTGGCCAATCCCATCTGGCTGCCCAGCTCAAGAATGCGGATTTCCCCGTCTCGCAGCACCCGTTTCAGCCCCTCCCACGCATAGGGATTGATCAGCACATCGCGGGCGGGCAGAATCAGGCAGCCGCCGTTGGCGCGGTGCAGCGCCCCCGGCCGGATCTTGGAGAAATCGGTATACAAGGCGCCCAGGAAAACATCGTGTTCAATCGCCCCGAGCAGGTTTTGATAGGTGGGCTGGTTCTCAATAATTACCGGCGTGCCGCTGCAATTGGATTGGTCTACCAGCACATTGATTTCATAACGGACAGCCCATTCCCTCTCTTCAAGAGGATTCTGACCAGGGCCTGCTTCCGCACGAAACCGGCCTGCGTTATGGACCAGATCATCCTGGATATGGTCGAGGTAGGTCAAGATGGGCGTAATACCGGTATATTTGTCTTTGAGATTCCCGATGAGCGGGCGAATGATGAAAAGCGCGGTCTGCAGATCCAGATTGTTCAATTCTGTATTCGTTGCCTGCTCGATCTCCTGCTTATGTGCCAACGCCTTTTCCAGCCTCGCCGAGAGTTTTTCCTGCAGCTTATGGAACTTCTCTTTTTGCTCTGCGGCCAGTTTATCAAATTCTTCCGGGCTGATCAGCTCGCCGTTGACGGCCGGGCCTAAGAAGAGGCCATAAGGAGTTTTTACGAGGATAAAGTTATACCGGTGTGCATATTCTTCCAGTTGGGATAGTTCGCGCGCTAGCTTATTCTTCATTGCGTTTACCAGCCGGTCTCGCTCGTGGGTATATTCTTCGCTCGAAAACGCCTGGGGAATATTGAGTTTGCACTCCGCCACAAGCCGGCGCAGGTCTTTGCGCAGCTCGATAGCGCTGCCCGCCGGCGTGCGGAGCGCGAGCGGGCAGCGCGGGTCTTCAAAGTTGTTGACATAGCACCAATCGTCTGGCAGAGGCATTGCCGCCGCCTTGCGCTGCAAGTAATTGCGGGTCAGGGTAGTGCGACCAGAGTCGGGGACGCCAAGGACAAAAATGTTGTACCCGATCCCGCCGACTTCGCTTCCCAACGCCAGCGCCCGGAAAGCGCGCGGCTGTCCGATAACGTCTTGCAGATCTGGCAGCTCGTTCGTGGTCGTAAAGGCAAGCGAATCCGGGTTGCAGAGTCTGGTTAGCTGGTCTGACGTAAGCTCATGTGAGGAATGGTTGGTAGGAAGCGGATTCTTTCCGTCAGAGATAAGCTGGGTAGACATCGTCACCTCCTTGAGTCCGGCTCCGGCGCCCTGGCGCCACACTTGATAAAGCGGGCTACCCGGCTGGCTGGGTGGGTCTCCCCTACTCAACTGTGGAGAGTGTAGGCTCTTCCGCCGAAGGCGGAAAATTTTCCATCTGCGGGAGAAATTGTGAGGCTACGCCCCACAATTTCTCCCGCAGACAACCTTTTTGAGGAATTTGCAGATGGGGTAGCCATCTGCAAATTTGAAGAGTGCCAACCGGGGGTTGTACCTTGATGCAGCGGGGCGCAAATGCTTTGCGTGAGCAGTTACCTCGATTGGAAGAAACCGCTCAGGTCATTTATCATTATCGCGCCTTTTCCGTCGCGCCGCGCCTATGGGTTATGAGGCGCGAAATTGGGGTTCGGCCGCATGGCTGCGCTACACAGCCGCCCCAGGTCCATCAACCAAATAGGGACGACGAACAGGGCGCCGGGCGGCAATGCCGCCCGGCGCCCTGTTCGTCGTCTGGTGAGCGTGGAAGGACTCGAACCTTCAACCAATAGCTTAAAAGGCTACTGCTCTGCCATTGAGCTACACGCCCAGATCGAATAGCGACGAACATTCTACCACCCTCCCCCACTTCCGTCAACAGGTGAATGGAAGATTAAGCGCCTCTTGACTTTTCCACCCGGCCTTGTTACCATGTCTCCGAAAGGAGAGGCCATGATCGAAATCCTCAAATTGAGCGAAGCTACCTTCCAGCGGGACGTGCTCGAATCGGTTGCGCCGGTGCTGGTCGATTTCACCGCCGCGTGGTGCCAACCCTGCAAGCAGCTCGATCCGATCGTGCATCAATTGGCTGAGGAGTGGGAGGGCAAGCTGCGGGTGGTCAAGCTGGATGTAGACGATAACGTCGGCATCGCTACCGAATACAGTGTGATGGGCCTGCCGACCCTGATCCTGTTCAAAGGCGGCCAGCCCGTCGAGCGGGTGACCGGCTTTCAGCCCAAAGATCGCCTGACCCGCAAACTGGCGCCGCACCTGGGCTAAGCCCGGCCAGAGCGCCAGCAGCGCCCTGACAACCCCGCGCCCTTTTTGTCAATTTTCTGCATATCGAAATAAATATTGCCGTCCACCGGGGTGGACGGCAATATTTTTAATATCCCTTAACTCACCTGGCCCGTCCAATATGATATAATTATTTATTGTGACTAATCGCAATAAGGATAATCGCGCATGACCGATGATTTTGCTCAAAAACTGCGCGCCCAGGGCTTTCGCATCACCCCGCAGCGCATGACAATCCTAAACATCCTGCGCCAACAAGACCGGCACCTTTCGCCGCTGGAAGTCTACCAGTTCGCCAGCCAGGCTATGCCCGGCCTCACCGAAGCCACCGTCTACCGCACGCTGAACTGGCTGGCCGCCCAGGGCCTGGCCCTACCGGCCTATGTGGGCAATGGGCAAATGGTGTATGAGATCGCCGGGCGCAACCACCATCACCTGATCTGCCGCCAGTGCGGGCATACCCAGGAGATCGGCCACAATCTGCTCGAAGAGTTGTACCGGCAGTTCCAGACCTGCACCGGCTACCAGATCGACAGCATCCACGTCACCTTTTTCGGACTGTGCCCCCATTGTCAAAAGAACTGAAAGGAGATATTCTATGGATTTGCTACACTTCCCCCTCGCCCCGCAGCCCATGCACATTCCCGATGGCTTCCTATCCGTAATCGTTTCGCTCATCTTGTGGGCGGTTAGCGTTGGTGTGATCGCCTATGCCCTGCGCCAGGTGAACCGCGACCTGGGCGAACGCCAGGTTCCGCTGATGGGCGTGCTGGCGGCGGCCATTTTTGCCGGGCAAATGCTCAACTTCACCGTAGCCGGCGGCACATCCGGCCATCTGATGGGTGCGGCCCTCGCCGTGATCCTGCTTGGCCCGTGGGGAGCCATTTTAGTGATGGCAACCGTAGTCAGCGTGCAGGCCCTGATCTTCCAGGACGGCGGGCTGCTGGCCCTGGGAGCCAACATCTTCAACATGGGCATCGTGGGGGTGGCGGTATCCTACTTCGCCTACCGCACCCTGCGGCGCATCCTGGGCGAAGGCCGCCTGAGCGTGTTCGTATCCGGTTTTGCAGCCGCCTGGCTGTCGATTGAGATTGCAGCCCTCGGCACGGGGCTGGAGCTGGCCCTGTCTGGCACCTCCCCGGCCAATATCGCCATCCCGGCCATGGGCGGCATTCACGCCCTGATTGGCATTGGCGAAGGGCTGATTACCGTGGGCGCGCTGGGCCTGTTCTACGCCACCCGGCCCGACCTGCTGACCGGCGGCCAGCAGCCGGCGCGCGGCGGCGCGGTCCTGTGGCTGGGCGGTCTGCTGATCGCCCTGGCCCTGGCGGTAGCCTCGCCCCTGGCCTCCTCTCACCCCGACGGCCTGGAATGGGTAGCCGAGCAAAAAGGCTTCCTCAGCGCCGCCCAGGGGCCGGCCTATCGTCTCATCCCCGATTACGTTCTGCCCGGCGTCCACAACGAGGCCCTGGCAACCATCCTGGCCGGCATTGTGGGCGTACTGATCGTGCTGGGGGTGGCGGCCGGGCTGGGCTACGCTCGCCGCAACCGCAGCCAACCCCAGACCCCATCGCACCAATCCTGAGATATGCACGTTCATTTTCTTGACCCCTACCGGCCGGGCAGCAGCTTGCTGCACAGGCTGGACCCGCGCCTCAAGTTCATCCTTGCGCTGGCGTTCATCCTGGTGGTTTCGCTCACCCCCAGCGGGGCCTGGCCGGTGTACGTGCTGCTGCTGGCCCTGGTAATTGCGGCGGCGGTATTGTCCGAGCTGGGAGTGGGCTACGCCCTCAAGCGCGCCCTGCTGGCCCTGCCGTTCGTGCTGGCCGCCCTGCCGGTGATCTTCACCCTCGACGGGCCGGCCCTGATGTACCTGCCGCTTGGCTCCTGGAAGCTTACCATCACCCAGCCGGGGCTAGAGCGCTTTATCAGCATCGCCCTTAAATCGTGGATTTCGCTGCAAGCCGCCATCCTGCTAGCCGCCGCCACACCTTTCCCAGAGCTAATGGTCGCCATGCGGGCGGTGGGTCTGCCGCGCCTGCTGGTGGCGATCTTCGGGCTGATGTGGCGCTACCTGTTCGTGCTGGTGGATGAAGTGATCCGCCTCAGCCGGGCGCGGCTGGCGCGCAGCGGTCAGAGCGATCGCCCCGGCCTGCGCCCCGGCGGCAGCCTGGCCTGGCGCGCCCAGGTGACCGGCGGAATGGCCGGCAGCCTGTTCCTGCGCGCCTTCGAGCGCAGCGACCGCATCTATGTCGCCATGCTGTCGCGCGGCTACGATGGCGAGGTGCGCGCCGCGCCCCTGCCGCCGCTGGCCCCGCCCGACCGCCTGGCGCTCATCGCCGGCCTGGCCCTGCTGGGCAGTCTGCTGCTCTTCGCTTTTCTACTCTATTGAGTTTTTGGGTGAACGGGATGGTTTCCCTATCCCGTTCACCTAAAAACTCAAGGAAAAACCGATGCACCATTCGATTGAGATCAACAATCTATCCTTCAGCTACCCGGATGGGCATGCCGCCCTACGCCAGATTTCGCTGTGCATCCAACCCTGCGAGAAAGTGGCCCTGGTGGGGCCGAACGGGGCCGGCAAATCGACCCTGATCCTGCATCTGAACGGCATCCTGAACGGACAAGGCGAACTGAAAGTGGCCGGGCTGCCGGTGATCAAAGAAAACCTGGGCAAAGTGCGGGCGCGGGTGGGCCTGGTGTTCCAAAACCCCGACGACCAGCTTTTTTCGCCCACGGTATATGAAGACGTGGCCTTTGGGCCGC
Source organism: uncultured Anaerolinea sp. (assembly GCA_964416275.1). Classification (GTDB taxonomy): domain Bacteria; phylum Chloroflexota; class Anaerolineae; order Anaerolineales; family UBA4823; genus RBG-16-57-11. The sequence goes on from CAYQDU010000057.1 coordinate 10,442, forward strand.
GCTACCAGGGCCTATCGCCGGCCGAAGTCGATCAGCGGGTGATGGAAGCCCTGGCGGTAGTGAACATGAGCGACTACGCCCGGCGAGTTTCGCATCACCTGAGCGTGGGTGAAAAGAAGCGGATTGCCATCGCCACGGTGCTGTCGATGCAGCCAGAAGTGCTGGTTCTGGACGAACCCACCGCCGGGCTGGACCCGCGCGCCCGCCGCTCGCTGATCCGCCTGCTCGATCAACTCGACATTACCATGCTGGTTTCCACTCACGACATGCTGATGGCGCGCGAGATCTTCCCGCGCATGGTGATTATGGACGAGGGCCGCATCGTGGCCGATGGCCCCACCCGCCAGCTGATGGCCGACGCCCCCCTGCTCGACGCCCACGGCCTGGAAATGCCCTGAGGCGGTCTGGGTCTGCCATCAAAAAAATGCGGCGCTGCGCGCCGCATTTTTTTGATGGCAGAATTCAGCTTCTCAGTCGGCGGCAACAGCCACAGCCGCCGCCTGGCGCAGGGCCTCGGCCCGGTCGGTGCGCTCCCAGGGCAGGTCCAGATCATCGCGGCCAAAGTGACCGTAGGCGGCTACCTGGCGGTAGATCGGGCGGCGCAGCTTGAGATCGCGGATGATGGCGCCGGGGCGCAGGTCGAAGTGCTGGCTGATCAGATGGGCGATTTCCTGGTCGGGGATGCAGCCGGTGCCAAAGGTCTCTACGTTGACGCTCAGCGGGTGAGCCACGCCGATGGCGTAAGCCACCTGGATTTCGCAGCGCTGGGCCAGCCCGGCCGCCACGATGTTCTTGGCTACCCAGCGAGCAGCGTAGGCCGCCGAGCGATCTACCTTCGTCGGGTCCTTGCCGCTGAACGCGCCGCCGCCGTGCCGGCCCATGCCGCCATACGAATCGACGATGATCTTGCGCCCGGTCAGCCCAGCGTCGCCCTGCGGGCCGCCGATTACAAAGCGCCCGGTGGGGTTGGTGAAGATCTTGAGGGTTTCATCCACCATTTCGGGCGGCAGGGTGGGCATAATCACGTGTTCGATCAACCCCTTGCGGATTTCGGCCTGGGTCACATCCGGCGAGTGCTGGGTGCTGACCAATACCGTGTCGATGCGCTTGGGTTTCCCGTAGGCATACTCCACCGTCACCTGGGTCTTGCCATCCGGGCGCAGCCAGGGCAAGAGGCCGCTCTTGCGAACTTTGCTCATCCGCAGGGCCATCTTGTGGGCCAGGTAAATCGGCATGGGCATCAGGGCCGGGGTTTCGTCGCAGGCGAAACCAAACATCATGCCCTGGTCGCCAGCGCCGATGGCTTCCACCTCAGCGTCGGTCATCTCGCCGGTTTTCGATTCGAGGGCCTGGTTCACGCCCATAGCAATATCGCCCGACTGCTTGGCAATCGCCAGCAGCACGCCGCAGCCGTTGCCATCCAGCCCTTTATCGGTGGCGTCATAGCCGATATCGAGGATCACCCGGCGAGCCAGCTCGTCGAAGTTGATCTGAGCCTGGGTGGTGATTTCGCCCAGCAGAAGCACAAAGCCGGTCTTGGCGGCCGTCTCGCAGGCCACGCGCGAGGTGGGGTCCTGCTCCAGGCAGGCGTCCAGCACAGCGTCGCTGATCTGGTCGCACAGCTTGTCGGGGTGGCCTTCCGTCACCGATTCTGAGGTGAACATCAGGCTGGGGGATGTCATGAAACTATTACTCACGGAACTACCTCCTGTTAAAAAGATTTGCCCCTTCCGGTGTACCATAGGAAAGGGCAAGCGCGAGCAAGACGTTCGGTTACCCTCTCATCTTCCAGAATCTCCATCTGTCGGAATTGGCACCGTGGGAAGCAGTCATTAGAACTGCAACCGGGTTGCCGAGGCTTCACAGGGCCGGTCCCTCCACCTCTCTGGATAAGAGCGCCGATTTAGGGGCTATTCGATTAAATCGAAATCATATCACAAAAACGAACCCAGTGGAAGAGGCTTTTTTACAGTCCTTCCGGCCCGACCAAAAAAAAACTATCGGGGAGTTGCAGATGGCGCGGCCATCTGCAACTCCCCGATAAGGTTATCTGCGCAAGAGCCTATGGCTATAAAAAGCAATATACGATCAGATAATATCCAATTACCGCCCCCCACAACCACGAGTCGATCCGGTCGAAGATTCCGCCGTGACCAGGCAGCAGGTGGCCCGAGTCTTTCACCCCCACCTGGCGCTTGATCATGCTTTCGCCCAGGTCGCCCAGGGTTGGGAAGACTGCCATTGCCAGGCCAACCCACAGGGCGCGCAGCGGGGTCACGCCGATTGCGCCGCTGCCCAGGGCCGCCGCCAGGGTCTGCCAGACCAGGGCCAGCAAGGCCGTGACCGGCGCGCCCAGCACGATCCCCCCCAGATAGCCCTCCCAGGATTTTTTGGGGCTGAGGCGGGGGGTCATCTTATGCCGCCCAATGCGGCTGCCCACCAGGTAGGCAAACGAATCAGCCGCCCAAACGCCGGTTAGCACGGTCAGCGTCCACCATAGGCCGTCAGGCAGGCCGCGCAGCGAGATCAGGTAAGCTCCCAGCCAGCCCAGGTAGAAGACCCCCGCCAGGCTAACGGCGAAATCGGTGGCGGCGTGGGGATTACCGCGCTCGAATTCCACCAGATACCAGGCCATAACCGCCAGGGTTATCAGGCTGACCGCTAACGGCGCCAGGTCAAAAGCCGCCCAGGCCCGGCTGAGCGCCAGGATGGCCCCCCCGGCAGCAATCAGCCATCCGGAAGGCCGCAGCCCGGCAGCCTGGAACAGCCCGGCATACTCCAGCGAAGCCTGGATGACCAGCCCGGCAATTACCAGGCCATAGGCCCAACCGCCCAGGTAAACAAACCCCAACAGGACGGGCAGCAGCAGCACCGAAACCAGGACGCGCGTTCGCAAGGTTGACTCGTGGGAAGAATGTGAGAGAACAGCCATATTCAACCAGCGCCGCAGCTAAGCCTGGGCGGCCGCCGGGTTTTGCAGCGGCGAGACCCGCCCATAGCGCCGCTCGCGGTGAGCGTATTCGTCCAGCGCCAGGCGCAGTTGATCTTTATCAAAATCGGGCCAATAGACCGGCGGGAAGTACCACTCCGAGTAGGCGCCCTGCCAGATCAGGAAGTTGCTGCCGCGCAGCTCGCCAGAGGTGCGGATAATCAGATCGGGGTCGGGAACGCCGGCGGTGAACAGATAGCGATTGACGGTATCGTCGCTGACTTCAGCGGGGGTCAGGCCGTCGCGGATCATATTCTGGATGGCATGAACGATCTCGTCGCGGCCGCCATAGTTGAACGCCACGTTCAGCACCAGGCGCTCATTATCTTTGGTGTACTCCAACGCGTGCAGCACCTTCTCGCGGAAAGTCGGCTCCAGGCGATCCAGGCGGCCGATGTGGCGCATTTGCACCCCCTGGTCGTGCAGCTCTTGCAGCTCGTGATCGATCACGTCCTCAAAAATTTTCATCAAGCCCTGGACTTCTTCTTCCGGGCGACCCCAATTCTCAGTCGAAAAGGCGTAGATCGTCAGGTATTTGATCCCGAATTCGATGCTGGCTTCGATAACCCGGCGCAGATTTTCAGTCCCGGCCCGGTGGCCCGCCAGGCGCGGCAGGCCGCGCGAGATCGCCCACCGGCCGTTGCCGTCCATGATGATCGCTACGTGGGCCGGAATGCTCTCCGGCAGGTCGCTTTTGTCGCTCGATTCCATAACAGGCTATCCGTCCGAGCTGGGCTCAGACTTCCATAATCTCTCGTTCTTTATACTCGCCCACCCCTCCGATTTGCTCGATGAAGCGGTCGGTAATCTTTTGCAGCTCTTCTTCGCCCTTTTTCAGGTCGTCTTCCGAGATCATTTTTTCTTCTTCAAACTCGCGCAGGTCTTTGATCATGTCCCGGCGCACGTTGCGCACCGCCACCCGGCTTTCTTCCAGGCGGTTGTGAACCATCTTTACCAGATCGCGGCGGCGTTCCTGGGTCAAGGGCGGCAGATTCAGGCGGATCTGCTTGCCGTCGTTGTTGGGGGTCAGACCCAGGTCCGAAGCCAGGATGCTTTTTTCGATGACTTTCAAGGTTGAAGCATCGAACGGGCGGATGACAATCTGGCGCGGCTCTGGCACGCTGATGCTGGCAAGCTGTTTCAGTTGGGTAGGCGCGCCGTAATATTCAACCATCAGCTTTTCAACCAGACCCGGGTGGGCCCGACCCGTGCGGATGCCCGCCAGGTCTTCTTCAAGAGCCTGAATTGCGCCTTTCATCCGCGCTTCAGCTTCATGATACACGTCCTTCAGCATGCTCGCCTCCATGAGGTGGAATCAAACCAGTACGGATTTCCCTATAGGATACCCGAAAATGCCGGGCTAGAAAAGAGGCAAAATGTTTTTCGCCTTCAGGGGCGGCTTCCCACTCAACCGTGGTGGAGGTGACCGGCGAGCTTCGCCGAAAGAAGGGTAAGCGTAGATTTTGGCGCGCTTCGGGCGCCAAAATCTACGCAACATCTCTTCTTGAAGGCGCTCGCAGAGCGCCATGCCTGTTCCACGGCTTACTGGGGTGATACCTCTTCAGGCGCTGACCAACGTACCGACCGGCTCGCCAAACAGGGCCGCCCGCAAGGCATCGGGGTTCCACAGGTTCAGCACCAGGATGGGCAGGTTGTTGTCCATGCACAGCGAGATAGCCGTGCTGTCCATCACTTCCAGGCGGCGGTTGAGGGTTTCGATGTACGACAGGCGGTCGAAGCGCTGGGCCTGGGGGTTGGTCATGGGGTCCGAGTCGTATACGCCATCCACTTTGGTGGCCTTGATGACCACGTCGGCCCCAATCTCCATGGCCCGCAGAGCGGCGGCGGTGTCGGTAGAGAAGTAGGGGTTGCCCGTGCCGCCGCCCAGGATCACCACCCGGCCCTTTTCCAGGTGACGAATAGCCCGGCGGCGGATGTACGGCTCGGCCACAGCGTGCATTTCGATGGCCGACTGCACCCGCGTCACCAGCCCAATGCGCTCCATAGCATCCATCAGGGCCAGCCCATTCATGACCGTCGCCAGCATGCCCATGTAGTCGGCTGTGGCGCGGTCCATGCCCCGATCCAGCCCAGCGCGCCCGCGCCACAGGTTGCCAGCCCCAATCACAATCGCAATATCCACGCCTAACTGATGCACATCCCGCACCCGCAGGGCAATATCTTCCGCCCGATCAGGATCAATGCCAAAACCAGCCGAGCCGGAAAGCGACTCGCCCGACAGTTTGAGCAAAATGCGGCGGTACTTGAGATTGTTTTCCATGCAGGTCTCCTATTCTGGGTTTGAGAGTCTTCGGTTCTTCCGGCGTGATCCCCACGCTACCGGGTGGGAATGAGCGGCGAGCTTCGCCGCCCGACATCTCTTTGTCACTAATTTCAATGCAGGAATTGGCTCTTCCGGCTTCGCCGGGAAGGATAGCTAATCGCGGATTTTGTCGCACTTCGTGCGACAAAATCCGCGTAACATCTCCTTTTTGAAGGCGCTCGAAGAGCGCCATATCTGCTCCATGATTTAATGGGGTGGTATTCCTTCGGTGGAAGAGCCTGGAAATTTTACCGACCAGGCTGGAAGGACCAGAATAAAAAAGGGTGGATACGACAGCCTTTCGGCTGCCGGATCCACCCTTGATCCAGCGGGGGGTGAGAGCGGCGCAGGCGCTGCTCAAGGGATTATAAACCCTCGCCCAGCTCCCAGCGCGCAAAACGGCGGATGACAATGTTTTCGCCGATGGCGGCCACATTTTGCATCAGCAGTTTTTCGATGGTGATGGTTTCATCGCGCACGTAGGGCTGGCGCAGCAGGCAAACCTCGTCTTTGAATTTCTCGATCCGGCCATCGATAATGCGTTCGAGCATGGCTTCAGGCTTGCCTTCTTCGCGGGCCCGGGCGCGGGCGATCTCGCGCTCGTGTTCGTAGACTTCGGCCGGCACGTCATCCGGGCGCAGCCACTTGGGTGCGCCGGCGGCGATCTGCAGGGCCACTTCATGAGCGAAGGTGCGGAAGGCTTCCGAGCGAGCCACGAAATCGGTCTCGCAGTTGACTTCCACCATCACACCTACCCGGCCTTTGCCGTGCGAGTACAGTTCAACCGTGCCTTCGGAGGCTTCGCGATCGGCGCGCTTGGCGGCCGTAGCCAGGCCTTTCTCGCGCAGGAAATCGACTGCCTTGTCGAAGTCGCCGTCGGCGTTTTCCAGGGCTTTGCGGCAATCCAAGATGCCGGCGCCGGTGGCTTCGCGCAGTTCTTTGATCATTTGGGTCGTGACAGCAGCCATGCTAAATTATTCCTCAACTTCTTGTTCAGCTTGTTCGGTAGAGGCCGAGACAGCCTCTTCGTCTTCCGGTTCTATCGCCGGGGTGACTTCGGGGAATTCCTCGGTCAGGCGGGTTGAAATCTTGGCCAGGGTGGCCGCGCCCAGCAGTTCATCGTCGGAAAGCTCCGGCTCTTCAGCCCCGCTCATCACTACCCGCTCTGGCGCAAGCATTTCTTCGTCGCCCAGGTCTTTGCGCATGGCTTTGCCTTCCAGGGCCGCTTCGGCGATCTTGGAGACCAGCAGCTTGATGGCGCGGATGGCGTCGTCGTTAGAGGGGATCACGTAGTCTACATCGCGCGGGTCGCAGTTGGTGTCTACCAGGGCGATAACCGGGATGCCCAGCAGGTTGGCTTCGTGGATGGCGGTCGATTCACGCCGCACATCGACCACGAACAACAGATCGGGAACTTTGGTCATGTGGCGTACGCCGCCCAGCAGCAGCTCCAGGCGCTCGATTTCGCGGCTCAGGATCAGGGCTTCTTTTTTGGTGATGCGGCCAAAGTCGCCTTTGTCGCGCATGCGCTCCAGGCGCTCCAGCTCGTTGATGCGGGCCCGGATGGTGCGCCAGTTGGTGAGCATGCCGCCCAGCCAACGAGCGGTAACGTAGGGCATGCCAGCCCGCATGGCCTCGTCCTGGATGGTCTCCTGGGCCTGGCGCTTGGTGCCAACGAACAGCACCGTGCCGCCATCGGCCACCACGTCGCGCACCATGGCAAAGGCGGTCTGGAGCGATTTGACGGTTTTCTGCAGGTCGATGATGTGGATGCCATTGCGCTCGGTGAAGATGTAGGGCTTCATGGCAGGATGCCACTTATGGGTGCGATGCCCAAAGTGGACGCCGCTTTCAAGCAGCGCTTTCATGGAAATAGCGGTCATGAGATATGTCTCCTTGTCAATTTTTCACCCCGCAGCCGTCATCCCGGCCAACGTGCGACCAACACGCCGACCGGTCGGAAAGCAGGGTAGATTGGGTACTCCCCACCAGGGAGCAGGATGGCGCCGTCAGGCGGTTAACCCGGCGGCATTGCCCCGTCACTGCGCTTGAGGCGCGCCCGTGCAAGAGCGGACGCAAGTATACCACAAGGAGAACAATTCGGGGAAAGAAATGCTGTTTTTATTCCTGCACCAGAATTTCAATCTGGAACTGCACCGCCGGCGCGGCGCAGGGCGGCTTTGCGCTGCGGCACAGCGGGTCGCCCACCGCCGTCAGGCTGGCCTGGCCGGGTCGGCGAGCCTCGAACGCGCCCTGCGAGCCGCTCGCCGGGGCGGCCGCCTGAATCTTGCTCAGCACGGTTAGATCGCTAACCTCGATCTGCCAGGTATAGGTTTCGCTAAGCTGGAGGATAATCTGCTGGCCGGGAGACAGGCTCACCTGGCGGCCATTCTCAGCCTGCGTGATCGGCAGGGGCTGACCATCGCGCCCGGCCAGGGGCAGCAGGCGAGGTGGCTTGCCGGGGGCAGCCCCGGCCAGCGCGGTCGGCTCAGGTGAGCCGACCGCGCTGGCCGGCAAGACCGTAATTACCAACGGCCCACCGGACGAATTGGCAGACGCAGGCTCCGGAGTAACCGGCAGGGGCGTACGGGTGGGGGCGCGGGGCGTGTCGGTCAGCGCAACCAGGTGGGTGGCGGTTGGCGTGGGCGGCGGAGGCGGGCTGGCAAGCACGCCAGGCAGGGCGCTTGCCAGCCCGGGCGGCGCGTCTGTGGTTTCCAGCGGCGCGCCGCAGCCCGCCAGCCAGGCCAGGCCCAGGGCCAGGATCACCAGCAGAGAGATTGACTTGAATCGCATGGGAATTGCTCCTTCTTACTGAACGTACCAGCGCGGTTATGTAGAGCAATTCTATTCCATTCACGATTAAGGTACAGGTTCACACTTCCCCACGGCTAGTAGGAATTCCGGTAGGAATTCGGGCTTCTGTCGGCTTCGCCAGGCAGCCAGATCAGGCGTAGCCCAGGGCGGCCTGGATTTGTTTCATCTCTCGATAGGTCTTCGGGTCGCCGGCAACGATTTCGCCCCAGGCTGATTCGTTGCGCAGGTCGAACCAGCCCACCTCAGCAATGGCGTAAACACTGGAGGCCTCGATCTCCGGCTCGTAGCCCGGCGATGGTTCGCCGCCGTCCACAATCCGGCACAGATAGGTGTGAACGCCCTGGTAGCCGGTGGGGCTTTCCCAGCGCTCTTCAAACAGGCTGCGCTCGATGGCGATGTTCAAACCGGTTTCCTCGCGCATCTCGCGCACAATGCACTCGTCTTCGCTCTCGCCCGGCTCCTGACCGCCGCCCGGCAGCAGCCAATAGGCGCGCCCGCCGTGATGCTCCCGATGCAGGATCAGCAGCGCCTGCCCATCGCGCACCACGACCCCCTGGCAGCGCCTCCCCCGCCGGGAACCGCCGGGGCTGGCCGCCGCGGGCGCATTGCGCTCCTCGCCGATGCGCAGCACGATCACCCCGGCGATAATCAACCCGCTGCCAAACCACTGCGGCAGGGTAAAGCGCTCGCCCAGCAGCACAAACGCCTGCACCCCGGTAAACGCCGGCTCGAGGGTGGCAATGACGTTCGCTACGCTGGCAGGCAGATAGTTAAGGCTGACGGTATACAGCCCGTAGCCGCCCACTGTAGGGCCAATCGCCAGGGCTACCAGGACCAACCAACCGGTCCAGGCCGGCCCCAGCCAGAACAGATTGGTGGAGGCCACACCCTGCGGCAGCCAGGGGGTAAGCTGGTTATAACCAAACAGCAGCACCGCCGCAAAGCCAAAGGCATACAGCAGCACCGTCCAGGGGTCGATAGAGCGTTCGGAGGCGGCCTTGCCCATCAGGCTGTAGGCGGCAAAGGCAATGCCCGAGCTGAGGCCCGTCAACACGCCCAGGGTATTGAGCTTCCAGGCTGCCAGGTCGTAAGCGCCGGCTACAAAGACGCAGCCCAACAGGCTGAGCGTCACCGCCAGAATTTTGAGCGGGCCAAGCTTTTCGCCAAAAAAGCGCCAGCCAAACACAGCCGTGAAAGCAGCCGAGGAATAAGCCAGCACGGTCGAGACCGCCGCCCCGTTGAGCATGACGGAAATCGTCCACAGTGAATTGAACAGAGATAAGATCAGCCCGTAGACCAGCATAAAGCGCATCTGGCCGGGCGGCAGGCGCAGCCGGGAGCGTTTAAAGAGCAGAAAGACCAGCCCAAGGCAGATCGTCAGGGTCAGGTCACGCCAGAAAGCCAGCACCAGGGCCGGCAGATCGTAGGTGACCGTCAAATAGCGGATGAAGATAGCTGTGGTAGACCACAGCACGGTTCCAACCAGGCAAATCAGATAGCCTTGGGTGAGGCGGGAAGTGTTTTTCAAGGAGGGCCTCGTTTTTGAGATCGGATATACAATTTTAGCAGGATTGCCGCCCTCTACTCGAGGACGGCAATCCCGATACCCCTATTTTTGGTTTTCCCGCACCAGGCCGGGAGAACCTGCTTTTCTAATATACCGGGCGTTCAGGCATTGGGCGCAAAGACCAGCCCGGGCGCGGCCGGGGCCTGGCGCGGCAAGGCCCCGGCATTCGGCCCAATGCCGTGCAGGCGAGCCACCTGGGCTTCGCTGCAACGGCTCAACTGCTCCAGGTTGTGAATGCTGACGCCAGCCAGCGCCCGTTGGGTGGGTTTCGCTAGGCCGGGCGGCAGGGCATTCTCCGCCAAAGGGCGGGAGGCGAGCGTCATTCCAGGTTCTCGCAGGCCCGGCGCAGGGCGGCTATATCCAGCTTATTCATTTGAAGCATAGCCCGGGTCGCCCGTTCCACCTTGCGCGGGTCAGGATCGGTCATCATCTCGTTCAGAGCCGTCGGCACAACCTGCCACGACAGGCCGAAGCGGTCTTTCAGCCAGCCGCACGAGCCGGGCTCACCACCACCGGCGGTAAGCTGCTCCCATAAATAATCCACTTCGGCCTGGTCTTTGCAGTTGATCACAAACGACACCGCCTCGGTGAACTTGAACTCGGGGCCGCCGTTGAGGGCCATGAAGTCTTGCCCTTCAAGCTGGAAGGTCACGACCATCGCCATCCCGGCCGGGCGCGGCCCGGCCTCGTCATACCGGCTCACATCCATAATCTTCGAATTCTTAAAGATCGAGGTATAGAAACGAGCCGCGTCTTCGGCCTGATCGTCAAACCACAGGCAGGGGGCAATCTTCTGCCCACTCGCAACAGCCCCATCCTGGCCGGGTGCGCTGCTCATCGACTTTGCCAGATTCACGTCCATCGGATCCTCCTGTACAGCTAATTCGGACTAAAAGTACACCAATTGGCCTATTATAATCCGAACTTCTGTTCTAACAAGGGCCAGGAGGAAGGTACGCCTGAATTCTCATCTTGCAGCCAGTAAAAACATCGGCCCCAGATACAGGCCACCGGTATCTTACCACGTTCGCGCCCGGAGCGGCTTTACGAGATGGACATTTCCCACTTGCGCCGCAAGCCGATATGGATTAAGCTAGAGCCAAACCCCTTGCAGGCCATCCCCGGCCTGGCCCCCACATCTGGATCAAGCCAAACGCAAAACCTTTCAAAGGAGACATTCTATGACCATCGTTCTGGATGGGTCTGGGCTGACCCTGGAAAAGTTAGAGCGGATCGCCCGCCATGGCGAGCCGGTTGCGCTGCACCCCGAAGCGCTGGAACGCATCAAGGTCTGCCGCGCCATGCTGGAAGACAAGCTGGCCCGGCATGAGATTATGTACGGCACAAACACTGGCATTGGCGAGTTCTCCGAAGTAGTGCTGGACGATGAGCAGGTCAAGCAGTTCCAGCGCTATCTGATCTATAACCACGCCGCCGGGATTGGCGACCCCACCCCCATCGAGTACGTGCGGGCGGCCATGGCCGGGCGGATCAACGTCCACGCCCACGGCAATTCGGGCTGTCGCCCAGAGATCACCCTGACCCTGATCGAGATGCTCAACAAAGGCGTGACCCCGGTAGTGTGCCAGAAGGGGTCGGTGGGAGCCTGCGGCGACCTGGCGCCCATGTCGCAGATCGCCCTGCTGCTGATGGGCGAGGGCGAAGCCTTCTACCAGGGCGAGCGTATGCCCGGTCGGGCAGCGATGGAGCGGGCGGGGATCGAAATCCCCGGCCTGCAGGCCCGCGACGGCCTGGCGGCCATCAACGGCTCGAACCTGCTGACCGCCATGAGCGCCCTGCACCTGTACGATATGAACCGCTGGCTGAAGCAGGCTGAGATCGCCTGCG
>CAYQDU010000058.1:0-21679 GCA_964416275.1 uncultured Anaerolinea sp.
AAAACTGTCGATTTGCAGCGAGCGCATAGAACGGAAAAATGTGAGCGACATCGGAACAATTATAATCTATCGGGAAAGGCTTCTAGCGAATACAGCAAATGTCGTAGCGCCGGCCGCCGCCCGAATGCAACAAATTCCCCTTGCGAGGGGTCTGGCGGCGTGTTATAGTTTCTGCCACTCGAGGAGTCTCTGCTGCTATGGCCTCCCGCCGTCTCGACCCCGCCCACATCGCCTGGCCGGTCTCCCGCCTGGGCGAACTGCTCGAAAACCTGGCCCGCCGGGCCGGGTACCTGGCGCGTCCCAGCCGCCTGCCGCAGCCGCCGGACAGCCTGATGGATGCCGACGACCCTGCGATAGGGGCCTGGCTGGATCAGGCCGCCGGCTACCTGGGGCTGGAGGCCGAGCCGGTCAACGCGCTGTACGTCGAGTTCGAGCGCCTGCTCCAATCCGGCGGGCCGGCCATTTTGCGCCTGCCAGGAATGGCCCCCAACCAGCCGGCCTTTGTGGCTCTGCTGCACAGCAGCCGCCGTCACGCGGTGGTGCTTTGCCCCGACCTGCGCCTGCGCCGGGCAAGAATCGCCGACCTGCGCGGGCTGATCTGCCAGCCCTACGAAGCGTCCCTGGGCGAATTGATCGACCAGGTATTGCAAGACGCCGCAACGCCCGCCGAGCGCCGACCCCAGGCCCGCTCTGCCATCCTGCGCGACCAGTTGGGGGCCATGCGCATCGAAGCCGGGTGGCTGGTGCGGCTGCCGCCGGCCGCCCCGCTGAGCGCGCAGTTCCGCCACGCCGGGGTCTATCGCCCGATCTGGACTCTGCTGGGGATGTATTTCGTTCAGCAGATTCTATCGATCGTGTCCTGGTTTGTCATCGGGCGGGGCATCTTCCAGGGCCACTTCGACCCCGGCTGGATGCTGGCCTGGGGCGTGCTGCTGCTCTCCACCATCCCGGTGCAGGTCATCGTAGGCGACGCCCAGAGCGAGCTTTCGATGAGCGCCGGAGCGCTGTTCAAGCAGCGCCTCATCCAGGGGGCCCTCAAGCTCGACCCGGAGGAAATCCGCCATCAGGGCATGGGCCAGTTTTTAAACCGGGTGATGGAATCGGAAGCGGTGGAGATGCTGGCCCTGGGCGGCGGATTTACAGCCCTGCTCTCGTTCATCGAATTGGGGCTGGCGATTGGCATTCTGGCCCGGGCCGCCCACAACCCGCTCAGCGCGGCCGGACTGGCCGTATGGACGCTCATCACCCTGGGGCTGCTGTGGCGCTACTACCAGGCCAGCCGGGATTGGACCGACGCCTACCGTGAGATGACCAACCACCTGGTGGAAGAGATGGTGGGCCACCGCACCCGCCTGGCCCAGGAAGACCCGCGGCACTGGCACACCGACGAAGATCAAGAGCTGGAACGCTACATGAAGCTCTCGGAGGCGATGGATCGAACGGGGATGCAGATCAATGCGGTGGTCAGCCGGGGCTGGATTCTGGTGGGCCTGAGCGGTGTGGCGCTGAGCTTCATTGCCAGCCCGCCCAACAGCGCCAGCCTGGCGATTGGCTTGGGCGGGGTGCTGCTGGCTTCGCAGGGGTTGAGCAAACTCTCGGCCGGGGCGCAAAGCCTGGCCAGCCTGCTCAACGCCTGGCAGCAGGTTGGGCCGCTGTTCGAGGCCGCCGCCCGGCCGCGCCAGCTTCCGGCGCCGGGGTTCACGCCGCCCGCAGGCGCGCCGGCCGACCAGGGCCATCCGGCCCAGGCGGGGTACGCCGATTCGAACGGCCGCCAGCCCTTGCTGCAAACCCGCGACCTGGTGTTCCGCTACCGCCCACATGGCCGTCCAACCTTGCAAGACATCTCGCTGCAAATCTACCCCGGCGACCGGGTGCTGCTGGAAGGGCCGTCTGGAGGCGGTAAATCGACCCTGGGCGCGGTGCTGACGGGCTTGCGCGCTCCCGAAACTGGCTCGATGCTGCTGTGGGGCTTCGACCGCCAGCTTTTGGGCGCCGAAGCCTGGCGCAAACGAGTGGTGATGGCGCCTCAGTTCCAGGAGAACCACGTCTTTTCGGAAACGTTCGCCTTCAACCTGCTGATGGGCCGCCGCTGGCCCCCGGAGGCGGAAGACCTGGCCGAGGCCGAGGCCGTATGCCGCGAGCTGGGCCTGGGCGAAGTGTTGGAACGCATGCCGTCGGGCTTCCAGCAGATGTTGGGCGAGAGCGGCTGGCAGCTTTCGCACGGCGAACGCAGCCGCCTGTACATCGCTCGCACCCTGCTCCAGCAGGCCGACCTGATCGTGCTGGATGAGAGCTTTGGCGCTCTCGACCCCGAAAACCTGGAACGAGCCTTGCGCTGCGTGCTGAACCGGGCCAGAACCGTGCTGGTCATCGCTCATCCCTGAGTGCTTTCCGGGCAGAAATTTCTGGCTCTTCCGCCGAAGGCGGGGATTGACCTATATTTGGAGGTTTGCGGGTGGCTGCGCTACCCGCAAACCTCCAAATATAGAAATTTTCCGGCCAAGCCGGAGGAACCAAATTTTTATAGTCGGAAGCACCGATTATAATAAGGTTGCACGAGGAGGTATTATGAAAGTACGGACGGGCCTCAAAGCCGGGCGCAGCGAACCCGAAGGATTGGGCGACAGCGTTGCTCAGTTCACCCACGCTACCCATCTGGATAAACTGGCCGAGCTTTACACCCAAGCCACCGGGAAAGACTGCGGCTGCAACCAGCGCCGCCAAAAACTGAACGTCTGGTTCCCGTATCGAAACCGCTAACCCAGCGCCAGGGCGGCGCTGAGCAGCAGAATGCCTGCTGCAGCCGCCCTGGCCATTCTTCCAGGCCGTGATTCGCGATGAAACTTTCGCCGGCTCATTTCCTTCCCCTTCATCGGCTGCGCCAGGCGGGCGTACGGCTCGCCTGGCTGCTGGCGCTTGGGCTGCTGGCCGCCTGCAGCCCGCGCCTGCCCACCGGCTGCCCACCGGACTGTATTGGGGTTAACATCAGCGGGTATGAACTGAGCCGGGCGCGCATGGCGGGCATCAACATGATGGACGCCAACCTGAGCAAGGCCGACCTGACCGGCGTCAACCTGAGTGGAACCAACCTGACCGGGGCGCAACTGAGCGAAGCCAAAATGGAAAGCGTCGATCTCAGCAACACCCGCCTGGTGGGGGCCGATCTTTCGCACGCCATTCTGCGCAACGCCAAAATGAGCCAGACCGATCTGCGCGGCGCGAACCTGACCGGCGCCCTGCTGACGCGCGTGGACCTGACCACCGCCGTGATGAATGGCGTCCAACTGCGCCAGGCCGAGCTGGTGGGAGTCGTCATGGACGGAATCGCCATCAGCGGCGTGGAGATGTATAACGCCAACCTGAGCGGCGCTTCGCTGGTGGGCGCAGACATCAACGGCAGCGTGCTGAGCCTGTCTGATTTTAGCGGCGCAAAAATGCGCCAGATCAAAATCACCGGGTCGTGGATCAACCTGACCGAGATGGTGGGAGCCGACCTGAGCGAGGCCAACCTGAGCGGCAGCACCTTCTTCGGCTCGAACCTGACTGGGGCCAATCTATCTGGGGCCAGGTTGGGTGGGGCCAACCTGGTGGGCGCGAACCTGAGCGGGGCCGACCTGCGCGGGGCCGACCTGAGCGGCGCCGTCCTGATCTTGCCGATCCCGGCCGGAACGCAGGCCGATTTCTCTTACGCCAGCCTGACCGGCGATGCTCTGCGCAGCGCCCTCAACCAGACCGTGATGGCGCGCTTCATGGCCGACAGCCGGGTTTCCGTGCTGACCGAAGTGCGCCTCAAACCGCTGCTGCACGACGCCATTTTGCAGGGCGTGATCTATAACAACGCCACCATCTGGCCGCTGGGGTTTGATCCGCCCTCCACTGCCATCTATCTGGATCAATAATTTCGCTCAATGACTGCTAAAACGAAACCCCATCGCTCGAAGCGCAAGATCAAATGGCGCAATTATATCGAGGAGGCTACCGTCCTCGGCCTGGTGATTGTGGCTCTGGTAGGAGCGTTCCTGTATCGCAGCTTTGGCTGCCCACCCATGTGCGGCGGACAAAACCTGACCGGGCGCGACTTCCGCAACAAGCAACTGAATGGGGCCACCTTCGACGGCGCTACCCTCAACGGGGCCGACTTCACCGGCGCCAACCTGACCGGAGCCAGCTTCCAGGGCAGCGAGCTGAACGGGGCTATCCTATCGCAAGCCACGTTGATCGGAACCGACCTCAGCCAGGCCAAGCTCATCGGCGCGGTGCTGCAGAACAGCAACCTGACCGGGGCCATCCTCAACACCACCGACCTGAGCGGGGCCAACCTGAGCGGGGCGATCCTGAAAAACGTTGACCTGACCCAGAAAGTAACGCTGACGGCGGTCAAGCTAAACGAGGCCCGGCTGACCGGAGCGATCTTGAGCCAGGCGCCGCTGAAGGGCGCCCAACTGGCCGAGGCCGACCTGCGCGGGGCCGATTTGCGCGGGGCCGACCTGCGCGGGGCCAACCTGCAGGGGTCGAACCTCAAAGGGGCCAACCTGGAAGGGGCCAACCTGCTGGGGGCCGCCCTGGGCCAGGCCAGCCTGTACGGGGCCAACCTGCACAAAGCGGTGCTTGCCGGGGCGTCATTCGACAGCACCGATGTTTCGGGGGCCGATCTGCGCGAAGCCAACCTGACCGGCATGACCAGTTGGGCCAGCTACTTCGACGGCTCGGATATGAGCGGGGCAATCTTGCATGCAGCCCGCTTCGAGGGGGCCAGCCTGGCCGGGGTTAACCTGGAAAAGGCCGACCTGAGCGATGTACAGTTCGACATCCGCAGCCTCAACGGCCAGGTCATCCCTACGACGCTCGACGGCGCTCTTCTGCGCAACGCCAATCTATCCGGCAGCCTGCTGGCCGGGGCCAGCCTGGCCGGGGCCGATCTTTCGCTTTCCACCCTCAGCCGCAGCGACGCGGCTCGCGTCACCCTGACCATGACGCGCACGGTGCAAGACGCCAAAGGGGCCAACCAGGTCATTTCCGTCCAGGCCAAGCTGGCCGGAGCCAACCTGAGCGGAGCCGATTTCCAATCCGCCGTCCTGGCAAATAACGACCTGGAAAGCGCTAACCTGAGCGCGGTCAATTTTCATCTGGCCGATCTGCGCAATGCCAATCTGAGCCGGGCTAATCTGAAAGGCGCTAACCTGAGCGGAGCGCGCCTGGACGGCGCCGACCTGACAGAGGCCGATCTACAAGGGGCAAACCTGGCCGGAACCAGCCTGGTGGGCGCAGATATGAGCTACACCCGCCTGGGCAATGTCAAATTCTATACCATCGTCCCGGCCGAGTTCCCGGCCAACACAACCCTGCGCTCATTCTTCCGGTTTCTGTATGCCCAGGATTGCACCGACGGCGCTTTTCTGCTGCGCTCGGCAGAGGGCGCGCTATCCATCAGCCCGGTGCGCTTTGCCCAAGACGCCGGGGCGCGCTTCTTTTACAGCGGCGCCTGGCGCGACGCCCGCGCCTACATCTGCGCCGCTAATCTCAGCCAGGCCTCCCTACCGGGTCGGCACCTCAAATCGGAAACCGTCGAGGCCCAGGCCGGAGACGCGCAGATATTGATGAGCGGAGTCAACCTGAGCGGGGCCGACCTGCGCTTTGCCGACCTGGAAAACGCCATTTTCAGCGAGGTCGTGACCGTGGGCAATATTCAGTTCTCCCTGGATGCGCTGCTGGATAGGGTCATCTACAACAACTACACCACCTGGCCGTCCAATTTCACCCTACCGGCTTCGGCTGTGAAACAGGACTAGGCGCATGACAACCACAATCACCGTCGCTAATCAAAAAGGCGGGGTTGGCAAAACAACCACCGCCGTCAACCTAGCTCACGGATTGGTGCGGCAGGGCAAGCAAGTTTTGTTGGTCGATTTCGATCCCCAGGGCCAATGCGCCGCCATCCTGGGCCTCAAGGCAGAGCCGGGAGCGTTCAACCTGCTGGTGGCCGAGACGCCCCTCGAACAGGTCATCCGCCTGACCGACCGGCCCAACCTGTACGTGCTGCTGGGCGACCGGAAAACCGCCACCGCCCAGACAGTGTTGAACGTCCAACGCACCCCTATCAGCTTTACGCGCCGCAAACTGGTCGAGCCGGCCGAGCGCGAGCGCATCGACTACGTGGTAATCGACACCTCGCCCAGCGTAGGCGAACTGCAAGAGCAGGCCCTATGGGCCGCAGATGGGATTCTGATTCCCTGCGCGGTAGATTACCTGGCAACCGATGGGGTGTTCAACATCGCCGTGACCCTCAAGCGCCTGCACGACGAGCTAAAATGGTCGGGGCAAATTCTGGGCATCTTGCCCACGTTCTTCGACACAGTGACCCGCGAAAGCAAAGCTACCCTGCAAGACCTGCAGAAGCGGTTCAGCGGGCTGCTGCTCTCGCCCATTCACCGGGCTACGCTGTTGCGCGAGTGCGCCGTGGAAGGCAAGACCGTCTTCGAAATGGACGCTCACAGCCGGGCGGCCAAACAATACGCCGAACTGGTCGATTTCGTGCTGCAGTGGAAATAAGCGTCTGCGCGCAGCATTCGTGGACGGCTCTGTCGCCCACGAATGTTGCGCGTCTATGCACAAGATTAGACTTCTTCCTTGCGGCGGCTGGGCTGCTTTTCGGCCGGGGGCGCATCGACGGCCACGCCTTCGATCACTTCCTTTTCCGGTTTCTTCGAGCGCCGGAAGACGCCGCGCACCCAGTTCTCCGTCCGGTCGGCGGCGCTGCGGGTAGTCTCGGCCATTTTTTCGCCTGTTTCGTCAATGGTTTTGCTGAACCGGCTGGTCGCCAGCAAATATCCGCCTACACCAGCGACGACGACGAGTACAAGTAATTCCATCGTGAGTCTCCTTCTTTACGGCTTGAAAAATCGTCCGGTTTGAGCTTGCCGGGATTATAACATAAAGCCCATTTTGATTTTACGGCTCTTCCGGCCGTAGCTTCCCGCTCAACTCTGGCAGGGATGACTGGCAAACTTCGCTCGCCTGAGTGGATTTTGTCGCCCTGCAGGCGACAAAATCCACCCAATGGCTCTTTAAAAACCTTCAGCCGCTTTTACGGGGCCGGCGTCGCGGTGGGGGCCGGCGTCGAGGCCGGCAGCACCGGCTGGATAGACAGCGTGCTGGTCAGCGTGCCGGTAAGAGTGGAATACGGCCCGCTGGCATTTGGGGTCAGGTCGGGCAGCGGCAGCAGGAACGGCGCATTGTTCGGCACCAACATCACCTGGATGTTAGGCGACAGGCGGCTGATATACTCGTATTGCAGGATGGCCGGGTCATTTTGCAAAGCCTGGCGCTTGACGGCGATGGCCGTAGCCTGGGCATTTGCTTCAACCAAGATGGCGGCCGCCCGGCCTTCGGCCTCGATGCGCTGCTTATCGCGCTCGCCTTCGGCCAGCTTGCGCATCTGCTCGGCCTGATATTCGCGCTGGATGCGATCCTGTTCGGCTACCTGCTTGGCTTCCACCGCCGCGGCGTACTGCGGCGAGAAGGAGATATTGCGCAGCAAGAAGCGATCCAGCACAAAGCCTTTCTCGCTGAAGATGGTGCGGAACTGGTCTTGCAGGCTGTTCTCCAGGTCCTTACGCTTGGAGCTGTTGATCTCGTCGGCGGTGAATTGGGAAACCTCGGTGCGGATCACGCCGCGCATTACCGGGCGCATGAACTCTTCGATATACCGGTTTTGCAGCTCGATGTGCAGCCGCACCGCGTCGTTGGCGTCGATGCGGTAAATCACCGAGCTATCCAGATACACGATCTGCCCATCCGAAGTACGGGCAGAGATCGAGTCGTCGCCCACTTTAGAGCCTTCGCTTGGCTCCTTCGACATGGTATACACCTGCCAGTAGATCGAGTAGCGCACCACCTGCTCGGCCAGCGGCACGATGAAACGCAGCCCCGAACGCAGCGGCTGCTCGCGATACCCGTTGGGACTGATGACCGATACTACGACCCCTACTTCCTGCGGTTCAATGAACACCAGGCTGGCGCTTAACAGCGTCAAGAACAGGGCCACCGCCAGGGCCAGCATCACGCGGGTAGAGAAAAAGGCCCGCATGGCGTCGGCTGGGCCGCCGGCCTGGAAGGCCCGCACGGTTATCAATACCACCACCAGGGCAAACCAGCCCCAGGCAAAAACGGCCACAAAAGCGAGCAATTGATCTAGCATAGCGTTTTTTCATCTCCACGAATAGAAGATGGCTATGGATTTCAGCGCTGGAGGCGTAGGAGAAGGCAGGGCAGGCTCCATACGCCTCATAGCCATTTTTCGATGAGAACAATGTGCGACAGCAAATTATAAAGTGAAACCGGCATTTGCGGGCAATCAAACCGTGAAAATGCGTCAAATGTAGTAGCGCTCAGCGATCGAGCGGGATGCTCACCTGGCATACCGGCTGGTTGAACTGGCTGCCGGGGCGCAAGATCAAGACCCGGCCCTGGCTGGCGGGGTTGATGTCAAAGGCCAGCGAGGTGCGCCAGGTCTCGCCCGGCTGCACCAGGTCTTGCGCCAGGCGGGCCGGGCTTTCCAGGTACAGATAGCCGGTAGCAGGCCGGTGCAGCGGCACGACAAACTTATTCTGCCCTACCAGGCTTTCCAACGCATAATCGCCAGCCCAAATCTGCACCGCCTCCAGGCCGGTATTCTGCACCTCCAGGCGCAGGATCAGGAACACTCCACTGGCGTGATGCTCAAACAGGTCGGGGGTCAGCACCGGCGCTTGCAGCACGCGGGCGGTCAGCGCGCCGCCGCACGGGTGGGGGAAGGTGTAATCCGGGCCGGGGGTAGCGCCGGGCGGGGTGACCGCCACGGGGGTCTGCGGCGCGGCGTAGGTGACGGCCGGGGTCGGCAGGCTCTTGTGGGCGCTGGTCAGGCGGCGTTGGAGGGCCTGGTAGATGTAATTCTGCCACAGGGCGGTCATGTCTTCCAGGTCATACTGATGGGTGCGGAAGGTCTGCAAAATCATCCGCCCACCCAGGCAAGACACCAGCAGCCCGTGGTCGGTCTTCCAGTTGGGGCTGAGGGCCGCCAGCACCTGGGCATCGCCCAACGGACGGCCATCCCGGGTCTTGACCTGGATCAAATCGCCCAGGTCGCCGCTCCAGATGGGGGCGGCGTTGCGCAGCCCGCCCGACAGGTTGTTGGGCTGGTTGAACAGCGGGGCGGTCGAATCGGTCCAGAAAAACACCGGCAGGTCGGGCATGTACCAATCGTCCTGCACCTCCACCCCGCAGCGGTCGAGCAAAGCCCTGGCCCGGCCGGTGGGTGCGGCATCCAGGTCCCAATTCTCGATGATGGCCGCCGCGCCGCGTTCCAGACGGGCGTCGATATACTCATAGAACTCGCCGCCGAAATCACGCTCGGCCTCCGCCCCGGCGATAATCAGATCCCAATCATCGTCCGAAAGGAGCTGGCTTTTGAACCAGCCCTTGGCGCTGCCCACGTCCAGGTAAAAATAGCCGGCCTCGTCCAGGGCCTTCTGGATCACCCGGATATAGCGCGAGGCCGACATATCTTCGAACAGCAAAATCTTGGCCGACTTGAGCAGCCTCTCATCGGCCGGCGCGGCCGGCGCGGGCGTGGAAAGGCCGCTGTCGGAAGGCTGGGGCGTTATCGGGCCGAGCTGGGTCTGCAGAGCGGCCAGGGTTTCCTCGGCGGCGGTGGGGTCAAGGGTAGGCAGGTCGGTACCGGCGGGCGGGGCGGGGGAGGCCCCGCCCGCCCCCACCGTCTGGGTCAGGGCGGCAATGGTCGAGAGCAGCCCCGCTTGCTGGGCGCTGAGAGCGGTCTGGGTGGCGCGGGTGGCCGGCGAGCCGGTCAGCAAATTGCAGGCCATAGATAGCCCCACCATGCTCAGCAACCACAGGCCGAACCCCAGCCGCAAGCGGGAAGATTCTGTTCGTTTCCTTCGATAGTGGGTCATCCTGAAAATTGTATCAGATTTATGTTATCATCGCGAGCATGAACCCTACCCAACGCCTGTCGGAATATCTATCGTTTATCACCGAAACCGCCTACCAGGCCGGGCGGCTGACCCTGGGCTATTACCAGACCAGTCTGCAGGTGGATTACAAGGCCGACCAGTCACCCGTCACAATTGCCGACCGCAAATCCGAGGAATATATCCGCGCCCAGATCGAAAAGACTTACCCCGGCCACGCCATTGTGGGCGAGGAATTCGGCCTGAAAGAAACCGAAGGTGCGACCCACCGCTGGTTTATCGACCCTATCGATGGGACCAAGTCCTTTATGCGCGGCATCCCGATCTACGCCGTGCTGATTGGGCTGGAAATTGAGGGGCGGGTGGAGGTGGGCGCAGCCTACTACCCGGCGATGAACGAAATGCTGGCCGCCGCCACCGGCCTGGGCTGCTGGTGGAACGGCCGCCCGGCGCGGGTTTCGTCCATCGCCTCCTTCGACCGGGCACTGGTAACCACCAGTTCGGGCAAAGCCTTCCGCCGCGCCGGGCGCTGGGGCGCCTACGAGCGTTTGGTCGATCACTGCTATTTCCACACCGGCCAAAGCGATGCCTACGGCTATCTGCTGGTGGCTACCGGGCGGGCCGAATGTATGCTCGACCCATTGATGAACGTGTGGGATAACGCCCCCTTCCCGCCCATCTTTGCCGAGGCCGGGGGGTATTTTGGCGATTGGAAAGGCAACCCGACTATCTACGGCGCCGAAGCTATGGCAACCACCCAAACCCTGCTGCCGCAGGTGCTAGACCTGATCCGGGGAGAATAAACATGCAAACTGATATCCAGACCGCTACCCAGGCCCCCGCCGTGCGGGCCTTCCTGGCCCAGCCGCACATCGCCCGGCTGGCGACCTGCAACCCAGACACCGCCCAGCCGCACGTCGTGCCGGTATGGTACGAATGGGACGGCGAAACGCTGTGGATCAGCTCGTTCCGCGCCACCCGCAAGGTGCGCGAGCTGCTGCGCAACCCGCGCTGTTCCATTGTGATTGACGTCGACGCGCCGGGCGAGTCGGCCAGCGGGGTGATCTTCGAGGGTCGGGCCGAACTGCGCGACGACCCCGAATTTTGCATCCCACGCGGCTTCCAGATTTACGCCCGCTACCTGGGCGAAGACGGAGCGCAGGCTGAAGAACCCCAATCCTGGCTGCACGACCCCACCCATTTGCTGATCTTCCTGCGCCCGGAGAAAGTCTCCGTGTGGGGATTTTAATGCGACATTGGTCGTATTGCCAGCCAGCGCGGCGCGGCCTATAATCGCCGTATCTAATCTATTCAGAGGATGTTGCGGGATGTAGCCCCGCAATATCCTCTGAATAGAAATTCCCCGAGGAGCAAGCGTTATGTCGAACGGATCTACCCCCGGTTTGTCCCTGCGCAGCGGCCTGAAGGCCGGCAAGCTCACCGTCTACGGCGTGGAAGGCTGCTCGTGGACCCAGAAACAGTTGGCCTACCTCAAACAGAAGCGCATCCCCTTCGATTACGTGGACTGCGATCAGAACCAATGTCCCAAGTTTGTCGAAGGCTTCCCCACCCTCGACCTGAACGGTAAAATCCTGGTCGGCTTCCAAAAGCTTTAATCGTTGTGATAACGCAAAAACGGGCGGTTGCACCGCCCGTTTTTGCGTTATCACAACTTGCTCACAGCGCGCAGCCGGTCAAACTTCGATTGGATGCCCATGCGGGCCAGGGCGGGTAGGTCGAGCCGGGCGCGGGCCTGCCACATGGCAAGCGCGGCATGCACCATCGTCGGCGGGATAGACGGCTGCTCGACGGGCGGCTTGCGCTCCAGGGTCATAGCCCCGGTGACGCAGGTAGTCACGCACAGCCCACAGCCAATGCAGCGATCCAGATCGAGCGAATACACCCCTGCCCGCTCCTTCACCGCCCCCATCTGGCAGCGGCTTTCGCACACGCCGCAGGCAATGCACAGGTCGGGGTCAAGGTGGGCGCGGAAGGCTGAAACGGCCTGCTCGGCCGGTTTGGGCAGCCGGTTCAGGTTGCGCAGCACCCCACAGCAATCGCCGCAGCAGCAGCAAATCGCCCCCACCTGGCGGGTATTGGTGGGGTTCAACACCAGGCCCGCTTCATTCGCCAGGGCCAGCACGTCCAGGGCTTCGGCGGCCTCGATCATGCGCCCTAGGCCATTGTGATGGTAGTACTGGGCAGCGCCGTCGAACAGCAGGCAGGTTTCCAACGGCTTGCCGCAGCCCTGGCCGACCATACTGCGCTCGCGGCGGCAGATGCACGGCGCCAGCAGGATCGTCTTTTGAGCGCGCACAATCTCTTCGGCCTGTTCGTAAATCAGCACCTCCTGCCGGGCAGGGATGCTCTCCATCACCGGGATGGTACGCAGTTGGGCGGAAGTGCGCCAGACGCCGTGATCGAACAAATAGGTGAAGTACTCGTCCACGTCTTCGATCAGGCCCGGGTTCAGGCGGTTGACCTGGAATTCCCAGATGCCCAGCACAAAATAGACGATCTGATACAGCACCGGCTGGCCGGGCCGGCGGGCGCAGTAGATCAGGCCTTTATCGACCATGCCTTCCAGGCGCTGCGCGGTCACGTCCACCGGCAGACCGGCCCGGCGGGCGATGACCTTCGCCTCTTCGCCCAGCAGGGTCAGGTGCAGGGCCAGCTCGGCCTCCTCGGGGGTAAACAGGCGACGCACAATACGCAGTTCCACCCCGCTCTCGGTGGCCGGAAACCCCGGCGGTAAGCTATCCAGATGGCGGGCCAGACGGACATATACATCGGTTGTCATTTTTTACCTCGCATTCACAGTTATAAACAGCATTTTGGAAAAATAATCGGGGCTCTTCCGGCTTCGCCGGGGAAAGATTCTATTGGGGGCAGATGGTTGCGCCATCTGCCCCCAATAAAGTGGTTTGTGGGGGAAATTGTGGGGCTACGCCCCACAATTTCCCCCACAAATAAAAGATTTCCCGCCTTCGGCGGAAGAGCCATAATCGGAAAGTTCAACGCACAGGCCACTATTTGCTCTTCTTTACACCATATAGTTCCCAAGGGTCTGTCCGTAGGGCTGCCTCATACATACTGACCACGGAGCGCGCCTTGAAGAACCGGCAGATCGCCTGACCGATCAGCCCTACCCTGATAATACCTTGCAGTTCGGCTTGCGCCTGGATTTTTTGCCAGGCATTCTCCGGTGTTTGGCCATAAGCAAGATAGAAGTCATCAGAATAGCGCTGGCGAATTTCAGCCGGAAGCTCAAAGCAGTGAGCAATTTCTGGCGGAAGTGGGTGTTTCTCGGCTTGATGCATACTCGAACAGCGCTCAATATCAACGCCCAATAAAAACACCCGGCCGTCCATCTCCAGCAAAACCTGATAGCCCTGGCTGATCTCTTTGGCATGCCTGCCCCAGGCGCAGACCCGGTGCCAGGTGGGGCCTAAGATCGTTCCCGGCCGGCGGCGAAATTCATCCGCAATAATCCCCATCCCGGTGGGGCCGGAATAGCCCTCATCATAGGTTCGCACTTTGGCCAGAATTCCCCAGGCTTTCTCTTCGTCCGAGAGCGGCAAGACTTTGCTGACCGGATAGGCCGACATAACGATTGTACCTTCTATGCCAACCACATTCATGAGGGCGTTGATGACCGTATCTGGGCCTCCCTCCACCCGCCCGAAGCTGCTCAGGGAACTGTGAACTTCGACAATCTGGCCCCGTTCGAGGCCAAGCCGACGTAACCCGGCTTCAATATCCGTTTGGGTCAATGGTGGGGACGCCAGGGGATTATGGATCATAGATGAACTCCTTAACAATTCATCTTCGGCGTGTATGGGTGTCTATCTGTGACTCTACTGCATGACAGGTGCCTGTCCAGCTGAGAAAGCCCTTTTTACAGCAGGCACATCGGCGGGGTAGTTCTCCGTTCAATTGTGGTGAAGGTCGCCTGGCGAGCTGCGCTCGCCTGAAAAGAGGGTTAACGGGGGATTTTGTCGCACGAAGTGCGACAAAATCCCCTGAATATCTCTTTTTCGGGCGCCCGAAGAGCGCTATAGGCTACTCCCCGGTTAAGTGGAGTGGTACCATCGGCGGTGCTTTGGCTCGCTGAAAGAGCCTATCGTCATGATCTTTCGATAGATTATAGAAAAAAAGACCCCAAAAAGCAATCAGACAAACCCTCATTTGGGTTTTCTCGTATAATAGAAACAAGCGCCGCCTGTGCGGCGATATGCTTGTGGAGGTGAAAAATGAAAATTCGCCCGGAACGTGGCCTGACGTTCGATGACGTCCTGCTCATCCCCCGCCGCTCGGCCATCCGCAGCCGCAGCGACGTATCCACCGCCGCCCAACTGACTCACGACATCCGCCTGGAAATCCCCATCCTGAGCGCCAACATGGACACCGTGACCGAAACCCGCATGGCAATTGCCATGGCCCAACAGGGCGGGATCGGCATCCTGCACCGCTTTATGACTATCGAGCAGCAGGTCGAAATGGTGAAGAAAGTCAAGCGGGCCGAGAGCATGGTGGTCGAAAAACCGCTCAGCATCGAACCAACCGCCAGCATCGACCAGGCCCGCCAGCGTATGGCCGAGAACGATGTAGGCGGCCTGATGGTGCTGGACGAGCAGGGCCGGCTGCTCGGCATCGTCACCACCCGCGATGTGCTGCTGGCCCGCGACGGCGCCGCTCCAGTCGACCAGGTGATGACCCCTGCAGAGCGCCTGGTCACCTCTCAACCCGGCGAAACCTTCGACCTGGCCCGCCAGAAACTGCACGATCACCGTATCGAAAAGCTGCCCTTGGTGAACGAGCAGGGTGAGCTGTTGGGGCTGATTACCGCTCAAGACATCGTAAAAATGCAGGATCACCCCCACGCCACCAAAGACAGCCGCGGCCGCCTGCGGGTGGGGGTTGCCATCGGCGTGCGCCTCGACGACCTGGAGCGGGCCGGGGCCTGCGTGCAGGCCGGGGCCGACGTGCTGGTGCTGGATATCGCTCACGGCCATTCCAACCACACCATCGACATGGTGCGCCGCCTGAAAGCCGATTACCCCCACACCCCGGTCATCGCCGGCAACGTCGCCACCGCCCAGGGGGTGATCGACCTGGCCGAAGCCGGGGCCGACGCGGTGAAGGTGGGCGTGGGGGCCGGTTCGATCTGTATCACCCGCATCGTCACCGGGTTTGGCGTGCCGCAGCTCACCGCCATCGCCGACTGCGCCGAGGCCGGGCACCGCCTGGGCATTCCCATCATCGCCGATGGCGGCCTGCGCAATTCGGGCGATGTGACCAAAGCCCTGGCGGCCGGCGCGTCCACCGTCATGCTGGGCAGCCTGCTGGCCGGGACGGAGGAAAGCCCTGGCGCGTCGGTCATCCGCCAGGGGCGGCGCTACAAGGTGGTGCGCGGCATGGCCTCCCTCACCGCCAACGTAGACCGGCGCAGCCTGGACAAGGGCGCAGTCAGCGACGAAGAATGGCTGGAAGTCGTGCCGGAGGGCGTGGAGGCGATTGTCCCCTACCGGGGAGCAGTGGCCGATACCCTGCACCAGTTGGTGGGCGGGCTGCGCTCAGGCATGAGCTATGCCGGGGCGCAGACCATTGCCGAGTTCTGGCAGGAAGCCGAGTTTATTCAGATTACCGCTGCCGGACGGCAAGAATCCGGCGCGCACGACGTATCGACGATTTAGCCATGCCCAACCTGACCCACATTTTTCCTCAGATCGACGTAGATGCAGTGATCCGCGGCCAGGGGGCCGACCCGGCCATCCTCCGCCAGCGCCGCCCGGCTATGGTAAAGCTGGCCGAGCAGGCTCTGGAGGAGGCTCTGCCGCTGGTCGAACCCCTGGTGACCTATCGGGCCTATGCCGTGGAGGGCGTGCGCCATGAAAGCCTGCTGCTGGCCGGCGGGCGCAAGCTGACCGGCAAGCTGCTGGCCCAGCACCTGGCCCAGGCTCGCCAGGTGTACATTCTCTTATGCTCGATTGGTGCTTCGGTGGAACAGTATTCGGCCGAGCTGTGGGCCAGCAGCCCGGCCTACAGCCTGGCGGTGGATGGGGTCGGCTCGGCGGCAGTAGAGGCCCTGGCGAACGCGGCCTGCCGCCATTTCGAACAGCAAGCCGCCGGGCAGGGCTGGCAGACCTCCATCCCCCTCAGCCCTGGCATGATCGACTGGCCGCTGGTGGAAGGCCAGCCGCAAATTTTCGACCTGCTGGACGACGAGCCGCTGGCCGTGGAACTGACCCCCAGCACCATCATGCTGCCGCGCAAATCGTTGACGATGGCCCTGGGGGCCGGTCCACAGATGACTACCGCCGGGCGCACCTGCGATTTCTGCAGCCTGAAAGAGGTGTGCCGCTACCAGGATCATTACGTATGAACAGCTTGTTATTTGGGGGATAACGCCGGGCGGCACCACTCCATGAAACCGTGGAGCAGGCATGGCGCTCTGCCAGCGCCTGCAAAAAGAGAGGTTGCGTGGATTTTGTCGCACTTCGGGCGACAAAATCCACGATTAACCATCTTTCGGCAAAGCTCGCCAGTCGCCGCCACCACGGCTGAGTGGAGAGCTACCCGCCCCTTTTTCCCGGCACAGCCGGAAAAGCCAGCTTTATTTAATCGGGCGGAAACCTTCGCCCAGGGCTTCGTGGGCCTGACCAATGACTACAAAGGCTTTGGGGTCTACCTCGCGCACCACGGCCTTGATCTGGGCCACCTCGGCCCGGGTGACCACGCAATACAAGACGGTCCGCCCGGCCCCGGTGTAGGCCCCGCGCGCCTCCATCATCGTCACGCCACGCTCCATATCCGTCAGGATTTGCCCGGCCACCTGTTCCGGCTGGGAAGTGATGACCAGCACCGTGCGCAGCACGTTCGAGCCTTCGTTTACCGCCTCGGCCGCCAGCCCGGTGATATATAGCATCACCAGGGCATACAGGGCATTCTCCCAACTGAACACCAGCCCGGCGGTGAACATCACCAGCGAGTCGGTCATCAGATAGCTCTGGGTAATCGAGATGCCCTTCCAGTGGTTGAGGATGCGGGCCAGGATGTCGCTGCCGCCGCTGGTTCCCTGCCCGCGGTACACCAGGCCATAGCCTACCCCGCTGACAATACCGCCGTACAGGGTGTTCAGCACAATATCGTGGGTCAGGCCGTCGGTGGGCATGAAGGGCAGCAGGGCCAGGCCATCGGTGAAGATCGACACGGTCACAATGGCGAACACCGTGCGCAGCACAAAACGATGTCCGCCCAGGTAGCGCCAGCCCACCAGGAACAGCGGCAGGTTGCCCAGGAAGATCATCACCCCAATCGGCCAGCCGGTGTAGTAGTTAATCATCTGCGCCAGGCCGCTGATACCGCCGCTGGCCAGGTGAGCCGGAACCAGGAACAGGCGCAGCCCCAAAGCCTGAAACAGCGCGCCCAGAGCAATGATTACGAAGTCACCCAGCGCCTTCCAGGAAAAGCGCGACTGGCGGCCGCCCATAGATTTCAAGTTGCTCATCAGAATACCTCATCGCGAAAATGGGGGCCGCCGGGCGGCCCGAACAGGCCAAATGATACTCGATATTTTAGGAAGTTGAGGGCTGCATCTCATAATTTTTTCCCATTGATAACCTTTTGGGGAATTTGCAGATGGGGCAGCTCTCCACTCAACCGCGGTGGGGCGACTGGCGAGCTTCGCCGAAAGAGGGTTAAGCATAGATTTTGTCGCCCGAAGTGCGACGAAATCTATGCAATATCTCTTTCTTAAAGGCGCTCGCAAAGCGCCACGCCTGCTCCACGGTTTAATGGGGTGGTACGGCAGATGGGGGAGCTACCGCGCCAGGACTGTATCATTTACCGGGCGAAGCTAGAAGAGATCATTTTTACCGCCCTCGTTGACAAATCGGACATTGACTATATAATTATTTTGTGACTCCCATTTACAGGCTTTTAGCGGTGGATTCGAGGCAGGCGTGATTTTAGTCATCGGCGCAGTCGGCTCGGAGGCGGCTGCGGTACGGGCGGCTTTGACAGACGTACGGGGGACGGCGATGGGGCGCGGCCGGCGATTATGGTCTGGCCGGCTTGCCCATCAGGCGATTTTACTGCTACAATCGGGTATCGGGTTGGACCAGGCTCAGGCCAGCCTGAGCTTGGCGCTGGAGCGCTATCCCATAACGGGCATAGTCAATGTTGGCTTTGGCGGGGCGGCCGCGCCTGGTCTGGATGCGGGAGAATTGATCGTGTGTGCCGCATGCCATCTGGATGGCCCGCCGGCCCCGGTCTTACCGGCTCACCCGGCCTGGCTGCGGCTGGCCCAGGCCGCGCCGGGCGGCAAGGTGAGCGTCGGAGGGTGCGTGTCGGCATCCCGGCTGGCCGCCAGCCCAGCCGAAAAACGCCGCCTGGGCGCGCGATACCCGGCCCTGGTGATCGACATGGAGGGCTACGCCCTGGCCGGCTGCGCCGCCCGTAGGGGCCTGCCCTTCCTGGCCGTCAAAGCCATCTCCGATACCCTGGACGAGCGCCTGCCGCCCTTCGACGAATGGCTGCCGCCCGAAGGCGGCCTGCGCTGGCAGCGCGCTGCCGCTTACTGGGCCGCCCGTCCCCAAGACGTGGGCCTGCTTGTCCGGCTGTATCACAACACGCGCCGCGCCTGCGCCCGCCTGACTGATTGGACCCGCCAGGGATTACCCTGCCTGTTCGATGCGTAAGCCAGTGAAAGAGGAGGAGTTATGAAGACCGCCGCTCGTCCTAACGCTCAAACCGATGTGTTGCAACGCCCGGCTGCGCCAGAATCAGGCATAGAGATCAGCCTCGCCCTGGACGAGGCCATCCAGCGCGCCCGGCAGCACCTGCTGGCCCGCCAGCAAGGCGGCGGCTACTGGCAAGGCGAGCTGGAAGCCGACGCCAGCGTAACCGCGGGCTATATCCACCTGATGACCTTCATGACCGGAGCGGTCGATCCAGCGCGCAAGCGCAAGATCATCGCCTACGTGCGCTCGCGCCAGAACCCGGATGGATCGTGGAGCGTCTACGCCGGCGGGCCGGGCGACCTGAATGTGAGCATCCAGATCTACCTCGACCTGAAACTGGCCGGGGCAGCCGCCAGCGAAGATTGGATGCTGCGAACGCAAGAATTCATCCGCGCCCAGGGCGGGGTGATGAAATCTTCGGTGTTTACCAAAGTCTGGCTGGCCCTGTTCGGGCAGTTCGATTGGGACGGCGTGCCGAGCATCCCCCCAGAGATCATCTTCTTCCCCAACTGGTTCTATTTCAACATCTACGAGTTCGCCAGTTGGTCACGGGCCACGATCATGGCCCTGGCTATTGTGACCACCCTACGCCCGGTGTGCGCCATCCCCGCCGAGGCCGGGGTAAGCGAGCTGTACCTGGAAGCGCCCACCGCCCGCGACCTGGCTGTGGGGCAACGGCGCGGCGGGCTGAACTGGCATAACTTCTTTCTGGCCGCCGACCGGCTGTTCAAAGCCTGGGAGCGCCGGCCGCGCCAGCCTGGCCGGGCCGAAGCCCTGCGCCGGGTGGAGCAGTGGATCGTCCAACATCAGGAAAGCGATGGCAGTTGGGGTGGGATCATGCTGCCCTGGATTTACTCGCTCTACGCCCTTAAAAGCCTGGGCTACTCGCTTGACCACCCGGCCATCACCCAGGGGCTGGGCGGGCTGGAAGATTTCATCATCGAAGACGAGCGCACCTTGCGCCTGGAGCCGGCCGTCTCGCCGGTGTGGGATACGGCCTGGTCAGTGCTGGCGCTGCGCGAAGCCGGGCTGCCCGCCCGGCATCCAGCCCTACAGCGCGCCGCCCGCTGGCTGCTGAGCAAAGAAATCCGCCACGCCGGCGACTGGAAAGTCAAGAACCCACACACTGAACCCGGCGGGTGGGCTTTCGAGTTCCACAACGATTGGTACCCCGACCTGGACGACAGCGCCGTCGTGCCGCGCGCCCTGCAAGCGGTGAACCTGCCGCCCGAACAGCAGTCCGCTCGCGCCCAGGCCGTGGAGCGCGCCCTCAACTGGGTGACGGCCATGCAGTCCAAAGACGGCGGTTGGGCGGCCTTCGACCGGGATAACAACCGCCAGTTCCTGGCTTATGCGCCGTTCGTCGATTTTATGTCGCCGCTCGACCCTACCTGCGCCGACGTGACCGCCCATGTGCTGGAATTCCTGGCTGAGGTGGAGCCGCACGGGGAAAGCCTGCCCCTGGCGGTGGCCTATTTACGCCAGAAGCAAGAGCAAGATGGAGCCTGGTACGGGCGTTGGGGCGTCAACTATATCTACGGCACAGGGCTGACCCTCACCGGGCTGCGCGCTGCCGGCGAAGATATGACCCAGCCCTACATTCAGAAAGCCGTCGATTGGCTGACCGTCCATCAAAACCTGGATGGCGGCTGGGGCGAAAGCTGCTATACCTATCAAGACCCTTCCAGCCGGGGACAGGGGCCCAGCACGGCCTCCCAGACCGGTTGGGCGCTGATGGGCCTGGCGGCGGCCGGCTGCGCCCGCATCCCGGCCGCTCAACGCGGCATCGACTACCTGCTCAGGACCCAGGCCGCTGATGGTTCCTGGCCGGAGCCGGATTACACCGGCGGCGGTTTCCCGCGCGTGTTCTACCTGCGCTATGATCTCTATCGAATTTATTTCCCGCTGCTGGCCCTGGCCCGTTGCCAGAAGGAGATGGCATCGTGACTCGAGAAACCTATCAAATTGGCGCTGGCCTGTCGATGCAGCGCCCAGAGTCTGTTCACACCTCGTCCCGCCTGCGCGAAGATGGGCTGGCCGCCCTGGCCGAAACCAGCCGCACCTTCTACATTCCCATCAGCCGCCTGCCCTCCGGGCTGCTAGAGGCGGTAGCCTCGGCCTACCTGTGCTTGCGCGCCATCGACGAGATCGAAGACCACCCTACGCTCAGCCCGGCGCTCAAGATCGACTGCCTGGGCCGCATCAGCCAGGCCCTGCAGGCCGGGGAGGCGGGTCGCTCGTGGGAAGACATCTGGCCGGAGACCGGCCTGGCTGCGGGCGACCTGCCCGAAGTGACCCGCCGCTGGGCCGACTGGGTGCAGCTCGCCCCGGCCCCGATTGCCGCCCGCATTTGGGATGCCACCGCCGCCATGGCCGACCGCATGGCCGATTGGGTAGCCCGCGGCTGGCAGGTGCGCGACGAGCGCGACCTGGATCGCTACACCTTTGGCGTAGCCGGGGCGGTGGGCCTGCTGCTCTCCGACCTGTGGGCCTGGTACGATGGCACCCAGACCAACCGCCTGGAGGCGATTGGCTTCGGGCGCGGTTTGCAGGCGGTCAACATTCTGCGCAACCACGCCGAAGACCTGGGCCGGGGCGTCGATTTCTACCCGCCCGGCTGGACCCAGGCCGAGATGCAAGGCTACGCCCGCAGGAACCTGGCCCAGGCCGACGCCTACTTGAACCACCTGCCGGCCGGCCCGGCCCGCGATTTCTGCGCTATTCCCCTGGCCCTGGCCTACGCCACCCTCGACGCCCTGACTCAGGGGCGCGAAAAGCTGGCCCGGGCCGAGGTAATGCAGGTATTGGTTGGATTGGGTCTCTTTTAACAATACCGTTTGATGAGGAGGTTACTGGCATGAATCTGGCGCAAATGGAATTAGGGGTGCGATTAATGGCCCATGTATGGAAAAATCGCCTGGCGGGTCGCCAGCGCTACCCGATCGTCACCATGATCGAGCCGCTGGAAAC
>CAYQDU010000059.1:0-21673 GCA_964416275.1 uncultured Anaerolinea sp.
TGCGCCACACTCGCTTTCCAAGCGAGCGCCATAAACCAGACTAGGCGACCCCTCCAGTTGCGAGGCTGAATTATAGTCACCAACCGCCCGGATGTCAACGTCTTGAGCAAAATCCTTTCATGGATGTGGGTCTGGCCCGCGGCGCGGGCCGGACCCACATCCACCCTTTCAACGGCTGCCAGCGCTCACTACCGGCCCGGCCGGGTCGTTGGCCGAGGCCGGACGGCCTGGCGGCATACGCAGGCTGGCAAGCTGGGTGTGCAGGATGGCTTTGCCCCAATCCACCCCGGCCTCGCTTATTCCCAGGATATTGTTGCCTTTGGCCTCCGGCGAAGCGCGGCGCGACCCGGCCAAGACCCCGGCGTAGCTGCTCAGGTCAAGCTGCGCCCAGGCCAGCTTCACATCCGCGGAGTGGCAGGTGTTGCAGGCCGGCGCGCCGGGGTACCACAGGTTAGAGGTCATAAACAGCGGTTCGATATCGGCGGCAAAGCTGCCCTGGCAGGTTTGTCCGTCCAGGTCGGTGAAGAGGAACGGGGCGGTTTCGGGGGCGTTGGCCGCGGCCCAGGCCCCCAGCAAGTCCACCGCATGCACCCGGCAGGTGGTCTTCCCGGCCGGGGTGGGTGGGACGGCCAGCGAGGCGAACTGGGCCGGGGTGGCCGGGATGAGGGTGGGCATGGGCGTGCCAAGCGTGCGTGGGCTATCCAGATAACAGCCCGAAAGCAGCAGCCCAGCCGCCAGAAGGGTTAAGATCAGCAAGTATTTGACCTTCATCGCTCGCCTCCCGGCTTATTGGCCCTGACCCGGCGCAGCGCCGGCCGCCTGGGCTTGCAAACTGCGCACATAATTCACAATGTCCCAGCGGTCGCCGGCAGTCAGGCTGTCTTTCAGGCCGGGCATTCCGCCCTTGAAGCCAGGCACCATCTTCAGACCGTTGGTGATGACCATGAAAATGTCGCCATCGCTCAACCGGGCCGCGATGGGCGCAGTCAGATCGACCGGCTTACGCACCAGTTCGACCGCAATGCCGCCATCGCCTTTGCCCTGCGCGCCGTGGCAGAAAGCGCAGTTCAGACTGTACAACTGCTGGCCGCGCCCCAGCGAAGCCGCATCAGGCGCGACCGGGTTGAGCGGATCGCCCTGGCCGGGCAGATAAGCTGCGCCCTGCACCGGCACCGCGCCGGGCGGCGGGGGCAGCGGGGCCTCCATCGACTTATACGATGGCTGCACTTCCATAAAGCTCACCCAATCGATGCGGATCACCTGATAAGTAATCAGCAGCCCCAAAATGAAGGGCAGCGAGAGGGCGATCAGGGTAATGGTAATGCGTTTTCCCAGGCCGCTCATAAGACGGTTGCCTCCGTGCGATGCAGCCATTCAGCCCCCAACCCGGCCAGATCTTCATGTACTTTGGCGTGGATTTCTTCCGGGCAGTTGAACACCAGCCCAATCTTGCCGTCGCTGATCTGTGGATGGTAGACCTTCGGCCCCCACGACGGGAAGGTGCTTTCCCAGATCACCCCTAAGAAAGTGGAGATCATCAGCCCTAACATGCTGATCTCGAAGATCAAGACCAGCGAGGTAGGGATCGAAAGCAGCGGCATGCCGCCCACATGGATGGGGTACAGCAGCGGCGTGCCAAAGTTCAAGAACAGGCTGACCGCTAACCCAATCAAAAAGCCGATAATCCCAATTTGCGGCACGCGGGTCCAGTTGACCGGGCGGCCCAACATTTTGTCGGAAAACGGCACGCCCGAAACGATGGTCATATCCTGGTCGGCAACGCCCAGGCTGCGCAGCCGGTCGATGGCCTGGGTGGCCGGGTCAATATCGTTGAACAGCGCCAGATGAACCGTTCCTTCAGACATGGTGTGACCTCCTCCCCACCTACTCGATCTCGCTGACCGAGGGGACAACCGTCTTGCCAATGCGGCGCAGCGAGTGGGCCATCTGCCCTTCCTGCACCTCCCACACCGGGATGAGCGGGACAACCCGCGTCGCCAGGGCGTACAGCAGCAGGAACAGACTGAGCGAGCCAACGCTGATGACCAGCTCGATCCGGGGGGTATAGTCGCCCCAGGCAAACGGCATACGACTGCGGGTAATCATCACCGGCACAATCAGAAAACGCTCAATATACATGCCGATATTAATCAGGAAGCCGATGATGAACATCAGCCAGGGCGTGCGGCGGATGCGCCGGTTCCACAATGTAGACCAGGGGACAACGATATTGCAGAACAGCATCACATACCACAGCCAGCCATAGGGGCTGTTGGTCAGCGAAGTCAGCGCCTCCAACACGGCGTGGCCGGCTTTTTCGCCGCCGTACCATTCCAGCAGATATTCGTTGAAGTAGAAATACGTCCAGGTAAACGAGAAGATCAGCACCAGCTTACCGAACGAGTCGAACACCTCTTCACGGATAAAGTACTTCATGTTAACCATCGTCGTCCGCACCAGGAACAGGATCATCGTAACGGCCGAAACGCCGGAGAAGATGGCCCCGGCCACGAAGAACGGGCCGAAGATGGTCGAATGCCAGCCGGGGGTCATCGACACGGCAAAGTCCCACGATACGATGGTATGCACCGAGAACATCACCGGGATGATGGCAAAGGCAAAGATCTGGATCGCCGTGCGCAGGTGATGCCACTCGGTTTCGCTGCCGCGCCAGCCCAGGGCCATCACCCGGTAGAGGTGGTAGCGCCAACCGGTCGAGCGGTCGCGGGCCATCGCCAGGTCGGGGATCAGCGGCAGGTACAGGTAGATGGTGCTGCTGAGCAGGTAGGTGGTGATGGCGATCATATCCCAGGCCAGCGGCGAGCGGAAGTTGGGCCACAGCCAGCGCTGGTTGGGGTAGGGGATGATCCAGTAGCCCACCCACACCCGGCCCAGGTGGATCAGCGGGTACATGCCGGCCGCCGCCAGGCCGAAAGTGGTCATCAGTTCGGCAGCCCGGGTGATCGGGCGGCGGAACTCGGCCTTGAATACCCGCAGGATGGCCGAGACAAACGTCCCGGCGTGACTGATGCCGATCCAGAAAACGAAGTTGGCGATGAACATGCCCCAGAAGGTAGGGCGGCGGATGCCAGCCACGCCCATGCCGGTGTAGATCATGTAGCCCCAGGCCCCAAACAGGCACACCGCCACCAGCACGGCCAGAATGCCCACCACAATCCAAAACTCGCGCGTAGCGGTATGCATGGCTTCCATTACCATGTCATTCATCTCGGCGCGCGGCTTGGGGTCGAACATTAAATGCTGGCGCGGATCCTCTTCATCTTCGTGCGGATGGGCCTGCGAGTGCGGCTGGGGCTGCGACTCGGAAAACGGTAATGCTTTAGCGGTCATAAGGTTTTCCTCTATATCTCCATCAGGGCTGCTGCTTTCGTTCGCCGCCGCCGCCGCCGCTCAGGTAGATGATGCGCGGCTCGACGCCCAAATCTTCGTGCAGGCGGTAGGCCCGGGCGCTGCGCGCCAGCTGGCTCACCCGGCTTTCCGGATCGCTCAACAGGCCAAAAGTGAACACGTCCGATGGGCAGGCCTGGGCGCAGGCCGGTTCTACGGCCACGTCTTTCAAATCCTGGCCATTGATTTTGGCCTCCTCCTCAGCCCGGTTCAGGCGCTGGATGCAGAAGGTGCATTTTTCCATCACCCCCCGGCGGCGCACGGTCACATCCGGGTTGAACTGCCAGTTAAGCGGCTCTGGCATCTGGGCGCTGAAATCGAACCAGTTAAACTGGCGCACGATATAAGGGCAGTTGTTGCCGCAGTAGCGCGTGCCGATACAGCGGTTGTATACCTGGCCGTTGATCTCCTGGGCGGCGCTGTGATACGAAGCAAACACCGGGCAGACCGGCTCGCAGGGGGCCCGGCCGCACTGCTGGCACAAGACCGGCATGTAGCGAGCCAGCACATTGGGATATTCGCCCTGCCAGTAGCGCTCGATGCGGATCCACTGCATGCTGCGCCCATACCCGGCCTCGTCTTCGCCCACATACGGCACGTTGTTCTCCATCGTGCAGGCCGTTACGCACGCCTGGCAGCCGTTGCAGCGATCCAGGTCGATCACCATACCCCATTTTGCGGGTGCAGTTTCCATAGCATCCACCTCTTCCTCAGCCATTGTGCTGCTCGCCGTAAACGCCAGCCTTGCTCTCATAGCGCGAGAGCGGCTGCTTCTGACCGGTGGGGGTCAGCTTCACCCGCATGCCCATAAAAGCCAGTTGCCCGGCCTCGTTGTGCCGGGCGGCCAGCAGGTCCAGCGCCTGGGCTCCCCGACCCTGGGCGTAGCGTCCAAACGCAGTGTGGCCCTGGCCGAGCGGGATGGCGACCGTATCTGGGCGAATAGCCGGATAGCGATAGACGGGGACAATAATCTCGCCGGCCGGGGTGGTCAGGCGCACCAGGTCGTCGTCGTCCAGGCCCAGCTCATGGGCCGTCTGCGGGTTGATCTCGACCCAGGTGTTCCACATGACCGTGGTGGTAGGGTCGGGGGTTTCTTGCAGCGCCGGGCGGTTGGCCTGGCTGCCATCGGCCAGGTGGGGGTGCGGGAAGGGCAGCAGGAAGAACTCGCCTTCGCCGCTGAGCGTAGCCTGACCGGGGTCGAACGGCTGGTCGGAGGGCAGCACGCTCACCGGGGCAAACAGCCCTGGGCGGCCCTGCCACCAGCCGCCGCGCTGGAGCCACTGCGGCCAGAAATTCAACCCGTCAGAGGCCGTTACCGAGCCGCCCAGGCCAGCCAGCCCACCCACCGCTTGCTGCAAGAACTGCACCTCGTCGGCAAAGGGGATGGCCTGGGCCAGCGCCCCGCCCACCGCCTGCACCGCGGCCAGCAGCACGTCGGCGGTGGGCCGGGTATCGTGCAGCGGAACCACCACCGGCTGCAGAGCCGAAAGCGTGACCTGTTCGCTGCCGGTCAGCGCTTTTTGATAGCCCCACGCCTCAAGCGGCGTGTGATCGGGCAAGATGTAATCGGCCAGGGCGGCGGTTTCGTTGGGGAAGGAAGCGAAGGACACGACCAATTCGGCCTTTTGCAGGGCCTCGGCAAAGCCATAGGCTTTGGGCAGCCCGTAGACCGGGTTGGTTTCGTGGATGAAGACAGCCTTGACCTGCCCGGCGTTCAGGCGTTCGACTAACCCCTGCATCTCGGCGGCGGTAGCGGGCCGGCCGTCGATCTCTGGATAGACGGGCGAATCGGGCATGAAGAACACCCCGCCCGGCCGCCCCAGATTATTGACCTGGACATTGAGCAGCAAGATCGCCTCGGCAGCTGCCAACCCGTTGGCGCTGCCCAACGGAATGCCGCCGGGGATGGCGACCCGCCGGGAGGCCTGCTGGAAGATGCGCGCCAGGCGCTCGATCTCGGCCAGCGGAACGCCGGCCGCATCGGCGGCGGCGGCTACGTCCAGCCCGGCCAGGGCGGCCGGAGGGCGGCCGGCGGCCTCTTTGCCCACCTGATAGGCCAGGGCCTGGGCCAGGATGGCCTCGCTGCCGGGGCGGATGGGGAACCACTCATCGGCGTTGGCCGCCGTTTGCGACATACGCGGCTCGAACTGCACCAGGTAGCCGCGCTGGCCCGGATAACCGCGCCGCATGGCCCCGTAGCCGTAGGCATAAGCTACCGGCGAAAGCCAGGTTTCGGTAAAATTCGCGCCGAAGGAGAAAGTCACTTCGGCGCGCTGGATATCGAACGAGGGCAGCCGGGCAGCCCCGAACAGGCGTTGGGCAGCGTCCATCAGCGTCACCCGGCCTTCGAATTCGCCCAGGGTCGAGAAGCGCAGCACGTTAGCCCCGCCCAGGCCGGCGGCAATCAGGCGGGTTAGATCGTGCAAATGGTCGGGGAACAGGCCCAGCAGGAAAGCGATCTCGCCGGGCTGGTATTTCTGGAAGGCGTCCTTCACCACCCCAATGGCTGCCGGCCAGTCGATCTCCGCGTAGCGGCCGGGTTCGGCGCGGGGCTGGCGGCGCGGGCCGGTGATGCGGTCGGGGTTATACAGCCCTTGCAGGCTGGCCTGACCGCGAGCGCAGGTCTTGCCGTGATTTACCGGGTGGGCCGGATTGCCGTCCACCTTATGGGCCCGGCCTTCCAGGGTGCGCACGATCAACCCACAACCGGCCGGGCATTCGCCGCAGGTGGTGGCAAAATAGGTGCTTTGGCCGGCCAGAATATATTCGGGCATCTCGCTGTAGGGCTGGCGCTTGACGTAGCGCGAGGCCGGGCCGCAGCCGGTCAGCACCGTCGAAGCGCCCGCCCCCAGGGCGGCGATCTTCAGAAAGTCTCGCCGGGTAACTCGTTCGCTCATACGTCTCCTCCTAGTGATGACAGGTGGCGCAGTCCGAGAGCTTGACAAAATTTCCAGGGGCGCGCTTCTGGTGGCAATCCAGGCACCAGCCCATATTCATCGTTACCGGTTCGGCCACCATCTGGCGACCCACATCGCCGTGGCAGTTCTCGCAGTTCAGCCCAGCCGCGATATGCTGGCGATGGGTGAAATAGACGAAGTCTGGCACCTGCGCCACAGGCACCCAGGTTAGATTCTGGTTCTGCTGGAGGTAATCCCACACCGCCTGGCGGCCAGGCGTATCGGCCGGCAGGTTGCCGTGGCAGCCCAGGCACTTCTCGCGCGTGGGCAGCCCGGCCCTCTGGCCGCGATAAGCCCCCGGATGGCAGTACAGGCAGGGGATGCCCTGGTTATTGTGCGGCGCATGGGCAAACTCGAACGGTTGGGCCGGGGCTGCCTGCGTTACGACCAGCCCAACGATCCCCGCCGCCAGCAGCACCAGCGCGGCCGCAAGCGCTATCCCCAGCAGGCGTTTTGGGTCAAACCTGACTTTTGGATCGGGCATACAGCGCTCCTTCCGTGTTTGATTTGGTTTTTATAGGGCGAAGCAGAGCTTCCCCCTTACAAGCCTCCCACTGTCGACATGGCGCGCAGCAGGATTCCAATCAGGAACAGGAACCCCACGCCATATACCAGCATCGCCCGGCGCTTTTCATCGCCGCGGGTAAACGCAAACAGCGCTGGGATCACCAACACCGCCACCACCCCGTACAGGATGTGCATCCCCCGCCCGTCTAGATGGCCCCGCCCGCTAAAATAGATGTAAGCGCCCAGAACCGCCTGGGCCAGGCAAATCCCCTCTGCAATCACCAACGCCCCCCAATAGTTGCCATCCACCGGCTGTTTGCGGAAATAACGCCACAACCCCCAGACCGCCATGATGATGGCGTAGATCAACGCCGTATTCGCCAATCGACCATGCACACCAATTAATGACATTCGTCTTCCCGCCTCCGGCTATGTGATTTTCAGCACAATTATACCCGATCCAGACCCAAAAACACCGCAAACTCGACGCGCCGCGGCATCGTCAGATGAACCAGTTTCCCAAACGGGTGATGCCCAAATCACCCGTTCAATAATACATTAAACATCAATTTTGTCTTGTTTGTCATTTTTGCCCATGCTATAATCCCGCCGGGTTATTAAGATGGTTCTCCCGACACAGCCGGAAGAACCAGTTGCAGGGCTGCTGGCCGGCTCCACCAGCCAGCAGCCCTGCAATCAGGCAGCCCCCGCCCTTGCCGCTTCCCGGCCCGGCCGGAAGAACGATCTTACCATCACGGATTTTGAATTACGGAGGGATTGAGTATGGCCAAGGAGACGCCGCCCGCATCGGCAGAGAAGAAATCCATCAACCGGCGTGAATTCCTCAACTTCGCCTGGCTGGCTTCGCTGGGCTTCCTGACCATCAACGTGGCCGGGATTACCTACCTGTTTGCTATGCCGCGTTTCAAAGAAGGCGAGTTCGGCGGTATGTTTACGGTCGGCAAGGTGTCCGAGCTGCCTGCGCCAGGGTCGGCCCCGGTCAATTTCCCCAAGGTCAAGCTGTGGCTCTCGAATACCGACCAGGGCCTGCTGGGCATTTACAAGGTCTGCACCCACCTGGGCTGCCTGTACAACTGGGTCGATCAGGATAATAAATTTGTCTGTCCGTGCCACGGGTCGCAGTTCCGCCCCAATGGCGAGTACATCCAGGGGCCGGCTCCACGCTCGTTAGACCGCTTTGTGGTCCAGGCGGTGGATCCAAGCGGGCAGGTGCTGGCCGAATCGAGCGACGGAACCCCCATGCAGATACCCAACAACCCGGATGCCATCATCCGCATCGACACGGGCAAGCGCGTTCAGGGCAAACCGCACGCCTAGTTCGCTTCAGGAGGCTACGATGCAGAGTTTGCTCAACCTACAGGACTTGCGCCAGAAAGCCGCGAAGGCCATCGACAACCGGGTGCGGATCATCACCGCCGGGCTGGGCATCGACGAACTGCGCCGGGCGCTGCGCGGCGAGCCGCCGGTGGAAAAGCCCAACCCGCGCTACCGGGTGCATACCACCAGCTTCCTGTTCCACATCCGCCCGCGCTATTACGAAGCCGGGAGCACGATCTTTACCCACACCTTCCGCCTCGGCTTTTTCACGTCATTCTTTTTCTTTGTCGAGCTGTTTACGGGGCTGATTTTGATGATCTACTACACCCCGTCGCCAGAAAAAGCTTACACCTCGATCCTCAACCTGCTGAACAACGTCCCCTTTGGGCAAATGCTGCGCGATATTCATCGCCTGGGGGCTGAGGCCATGGTGATTTTCACCAGCCTGCACATGCTGCGCACCTTTCTGACTGGCTCCTATAAGAAAGAGCGCTCGTTTACCTGGTTGACCGGGTTGGCATTGCTGGGCATCACGATGTTCCTCAGCTTCAGCGGCTACCTGCTGCCCTGGGACCAACTGGCCTACTGGGCGGTGACAGTTGGCACCAGCATGGCCGATAAAGCCCCCCTGGTGGGCAACGAGTTGAATTTGCTGCTGCGCGGCGCGCCAGATATCAGCGCCAACGGCCTGCTGCGCTTTTACCTGCTGCACGTGGTCTTGCTGCCGCTGGCGGCAATCCTGGTCATCAGCATTCATTACTACAAAGTCTCGCGCGAGCATGGCATTTCTCTGCCGGCCAAGTTCGAGGAAGGCGACGTGCCGCCGGAGGTCAAAAAGGCCGCCAAGCAGCGCATCGACTTCATCCCCGATCTGCTGACCGGCGAAATCTTCTGGACCAGCCTGGGCCTGCTGCTGATTATCTTGGGAGTGACGGTGTTCGGCTATCACGCCCCGCTCGAATCGGTGGCAAACCCGCAGGTAACGCCGCTCGACACCGAAGCGCCGTGGTATTTCTGGTGGCTGCAGGGCATGTTAAAGTTGGGCGACCCGATCTTGATGGGGATCATCATTCCCACCATCCTGGTCGGGCTGCTGGTGGTCGTGCCGTATATCGACCGCAACCCATATCGCAGCCTGTGGAAGCGGCCCTATGCCGTAGCTATCGGTATGCTGACCGTAATCATCCTGGTGGTGCTGAGCTACATGGGGCTGCCCATCTGGGGCATCGAAATGGAACCCGCCACGCGCATCATCCAGGATATGGCCCCCCAGGAGGGCGAAGGCCCGCTGCGCCGCATCCCCTACGCCGAGCTGCAGGCTGGCAGCTATCAGGTGAACCAGACCAACCCGGTGAACCTGTGTCCCGGCCTGGATTACGGCTGCCCCGACCTGGAAAGCTTTTTCGCCACGTTCGGCCAGCGGGTGAACCGGGCCATCGTCGAGAATAAGCTGCC
Organism: uncultured Anaerolinea sp.; assembly: GCA_964416275.1. Classification (GTDB taxonomy): domain Bacteria; phylum Chloroflexota; class Anaerolineae; order Anaerolineales; family UBA4823; genus RBG-16-57-11. The sequence goes on from CAYQDU010000059.1 coordinate 9,666, forward strand.
CCAAGACTCGACCCAGGCCGTGCTGGTGATCGAGGACTGGCAGCAAGATTTGAAAAAGCTGACCCTGCGCATCGTCTGGCAAGCGCCGGACCCCAAGGATTCATCCAAGACCGTCAACAAGTCGTACGAGCGAGTGGTCTATCTGCACGCCGAGCGAGGGAGCGAGTAACCGATGAACCGCATCAACATCCAGATCTTGCTGGGCGCATTGATGGTGCTGATTACCACCAGCCTGGTGCTGGTGTACGGCTTCAACGAGCAGAAGCGCATGGCCGAGGCGGCCCTTTCGCAGCGCGGGCGGGCTATCGAGCAGGGCGCGGCCCTGTTCGAGCAGCAGTGCAGCCGCTGCCACGGCACGCAAGGCCTGGGCATCCCCGGCCTGTGTCCACCGCTGAACGACCGCAACTTCTTCGATAACCGCCTGAAAGAGGTGGGCTGGAGCGGCACGCTGGAGGACTATATCGTCGCCACCGCTTCCAGTGGACGGTTGGTGTCTACCCGGCCGCAGATCTTCCCCGGCCAGGGCATGCCGGCCATGCCAGCCTTTTCGCAGAACTACGGCGGCCCGCTGCGCGAGGATCAGATTCGCACCATCGCCGCCTTTGTGCTGAACTGGCAGGAGACGGCCGCCCTGGTCGAGCTGCCCAGCGCTCCCACCGGGCCGACAGTGGGGACCGACATCACCAAACAGCTTCCCGAAGGCGACCCGCAGGCTGGTGAGGCCACCGCCCAAACCCTGGGCTGCACCGCCTGCCACATCCTCGCGCCGACCGGCCCGGCCTGGCCCGCCAAAGACGGGCAGCCCGGCATTGGCGCACGCGCCGCAGAGCGCTTCACCCAGCCCGATTACCAGGGCAAAGCCCAAGACGCCCACCAATATCTGTTCGAGTCGATTGTGGACCCCAACACCTACATCGTACCGGGCTTTGCGCCAGGCATTATGCCTCAGAACTACGGCAGTACCCTTACCGATCAAGACGTGGCGAACCTGATCGCCTACCTGATGACGCTCAAATAAGGGATCGCCCGCATGCCAAGCGCACCCCACTCTTTCCGTTCCCTGGCCGCGCTGCCGGTGCTGATCTGCCTGGCGCTTTGGGCGGCCTTTGTGGTCTTGCCGGCCCTGGCGCAATCGCCCACCCCCGGCGCGCCGGGCGCGACGCCCCCTCCACCCGACGCGGGCAGCATTCCGGTTAGCGCCCTGGAAGAAGGGGCGCGCCTGTACGCCGAAAACTGCGCCGTGTGCCACGGGCCGGACGGCCAGGGCCGGGTGGGGGCCAGCCTGGCCAAAGACTGGCCTTCTATTCGCCCGGATTTGACCGTGCGTACAATCATCGAGAACGGCGTGCCTGGGTCGCCGATGCCAGCCTGGGGCCAGGCCAGGGGCGGCCCGTTGAACGCAGCCCAGGTCGAGGCCCTGGTGCAGTATATTCTGAGCTGGCAGACCGGCGGCGCGCCGCAGTTTACCCCCCGCCCCACCGCCACCCTGGCCGCGCCGATCACCCCGCCGCCCAACGTACAGGGCGACCCGAACCACGGCGCGCAGTTGTTTGCCGAAAACTGCGCCGTGTGCCACGGGCCAGACGGCCAGGGCCGGGTGGGGGCCGCCCTGGCTACCGTCTGGTCGGGCATTCGTCCCGACTTGCAAGTCAAGACCACCATCTCGAATGGGATCGCCGGCTCGGCCATGCCAGCCTGGAGCCAGGCCAAAGGCGGCCCGCTGAGCGAAACCGAGATCAACGACCTGACCGCGTTTGTGCTATCGCTGGCCCACACCAACCCGCTGGTGCAGGTCTCGCCCGCTCCGGCCGCCCCACCGGCTGTCTCGCCCCTCAGCGGATGGGCGGGGGTGATCCTGTTCGGGGTCATCTTTGCCGTCATCATTGCTGCAGCCCTGCTGCTTCAACGCCGGCGCGCGTAATCTGGGTTTGCTCTGTGTGAGCGGTGCGCGGGGCAGCTCCCCCCTCAACCGGGATGAGGGTAGCTGGCAAGCCTGGCTCGCAGAGCGCCGGGCCTGTTCCGCGGTTTAATAGGGTGGTACTCGCATATTGGTAGCGCCCCACGCAACCGTGGTGGGCCTGACTGGCGAGCTTCGCTCGCCTGGGAAGAGGGTTAACCGGGGATTTTGTCGCACTTTGTGCGACAAAATCCCCTGAAGATCTCATTTTCAGGCGCTCGTAAGAGCGCCATAGGCTACACCACAGTTAAATGGGGTGGTACCCGCATATTTCCCACACAGAGAAAAAAGATATAGTATAATCGTTCCGTCCGGGTGGGTCCGGCGCGGCGGAATCCTTCGAACCCCGCCAGGTCCGAGAGGAAGCACCGGTAAGGAGGAAATTCCGGGCGCCGCCGGGTTGCCTGCCCGGATATTTTTAGAACATGAGGCTCTTCTGGCTTCGCCGGGAAACTTTCTATATGTGGGGGTTGGCGGGTGGCTGCGCCCCCGCCAACCCCCACATATAGATTAAATCCTGCCCGCGGCGAAAGAACCGAATAGGAATAAAAATTGGGCCGCCCCAGGGGCGGCCCAATTTTTATTCCTATTGCGGTAGCAGCTTAGCGCAGCAGGTCGATGCTGGCCGGGCGAGTGCCTTGCTCGCAGCCGCACCAGTTGATGTACACATCAGCAGTGCCGCCCGAGTTGACGTTGTAGCCGATGATCTGGCTGGCGTAAGCGCCAACCTGACCGCCGCCTTCAATGTAGATGTCGGAGCAGGGCGCCAGGATGGTGCCTTTGAAGACGTTGGCCGAGTTGCCAGTGATCTTCAGCTCCTGGTTCACGTCGCCGCAGGAGGGGCCGTAGTACTGGGTGGGCATGTAGATCGCTACGCCGGGGATGGCCTGGCCCGAATAGTTGGCGATTTTCGGCGCCGCAATCGAGGCCGTGCCGCCGGTGATGCTCACCTTGCCGCCCAGGAAGACCAGCGACATGTTGGTGCCAGAGAAGCTGTCTTTGGAGTTGTTCATCTTGAAGTCGCCTTCGATGCAGTACAGCCCGGTCAGGCCCGTCTTGCCCAGGATGTCGCTCTGCGTGAAGGTGCGGTTGGTGCAGTCGGGGATCGGGATGTCATAGGCATCCTGCGGGATGCGGGCAGCCATGTTGTCGGCCAACTGAGCGACGGAGCCGGAGGCCTGGATGTTGCTCAGGCTGTTGCCGCCGTAGAAGTAGAACACGTTGCCATCCACCGAGGGCTTGTTCTGACCATCAACATCCAGGCAGCCGTTCGAGAACACGCCGCCGTTGCCGCCATGCTCGATGACGAACTTCAGGTTGCCGCGGAACTGGATGCCGTTCGAGTTGCCCGAGCACTTGTTCGGGTTGAGGGCCACCAGGGCGTAGTTGTAGGCCAACGGCTGGCGGGGGCGCACCCGGGTGACGGCGGTAACCGTGTTCTGGGCGGCCTTCTTCGACACGAAGTGCATGAAGGCGGTCTTGGTCTGGCGCGAGACCGTGGTGGTCAGGTCCATATACACGTTGCTGTAGATCGACACCTTGCCGCCGCTGGCTTTGTTAGCATACAAAGCTTCCGAGCCGCACTTGGCAACCACGGTGTTGCTGGCTGCGCTGGTGCCAGAGGCCGCAGTGACGACGAAGCTGTTGTCGGCCGCCCGCTTGACAGCCGCAGACTTGCCGTTCGTGGCCGCCGTGCCAATCGAGCTGCCGCAGGTAGAGGTCGTCCAGCCGGAGCTGGTCGACAGGAGGTCGTTATCCTCCAGGTATTTGGCCGCAGCCGCGCCGCCAGCCAGGGCGGCCGCATCGGCGCCGGTCTGCGTATACCGACGGTCAGAGTAAATCATGCTGCCGTCGACGGCCAGCGCAGTAAAGCCTAACAGTACGACAACCGCCAATACCATCAGGATTACCGCCTGACCTCGCTCAGAAGAACGAACTTTCGATTCCATGGTTGAGTCTCCTTTTTTATCCAGCGATACGTAGTCACTGACACATAGGGATGAGAATAGTATCAATCGCTTCAGCGCTGATCGGGACGGATTGGTTATGAGCCCCGATCAAGGCTCCAAAGATCGGCATCGTGAGCGGAAAATTCGCATACACGACTCTGACTTTAATTCCATGCGTGGTCGTGCCGGTCACGCCCGCGCAGTACTTCCCGCTTACGGTTGGGGTCACTGTGATGGTCAGCTTGGTTCCCAGGCCGGTGAGCATATTCGACGAATCGCGCACCCGGGTCTGGATGCCGCCAACGTCGGACGGGTTTACCGCGGCATAGATGGCGCCTTCCTGGGCGGCGTCGCGGATCGCCATGTAGGTGAAGAAGGCCCGCGAGCCATCCACAATCCCCGTCACCAATATGAGCAGGAAGACCACGCCAAAGGCAAACTCGACCAGGCTTTGACCCTTTTCCATTTTCCGAACTGAAATTGCGCGCTTCATAGGTCTTTTCCTTTACGCCGGTTATTTCTTACTGGCAACCGGCAAAAAGAGCTGGTACACGCCTTGATAACCGGCGTTTCCATAACCATACTCACTGGTCGATAGGCCAGCCACTTCTGTCAGGTCGGTCCTGAAGATCATGGGCGGCGTCACCACCTCCCGCGCCGAGCTTAACACAGCGTAGTACAGGTACTGATTATTATCGGCGTCGTTCCAGGTGATGACGACCCGGCCCTTGCGCTCCAGGGTCATCGACAGGCTGCTGGGGGTGCGGTCGCCCACCGGGGCCAGGGTCAGCGGGTAGCCCGAGTAGAGGGCATAGCTGGCGCCGGCGTTCAGGTAGGCGTAAGCAAGCTGGCCGTTGGTGGTTTCCCAGGCGATCAAGGCGTCGCCTTCGCCGGTCGAGCCGAAGGTAATCAGCCGGGGCCGGGCGCCATCGGAGCCAGCCAGCACGGTGCGCCCCAAAACGGGCGCGCCCTGGTCGTTCCAGACCGCATAGACGATGGTCTGCGTGTCGTTGTCGCTGTTCGGAACGTCGGTCAGCTCGGTGTATGTCAGCATGATCCGGTCATTGCCGGCCGGGGCCAGGGTCAGGTCGGCCAGCGAGACGTTGCCGCTGGTGGTGTCCATCAGCACGGGGCCGCGGGTGCGGGTGAGCTGGCCGTTGCTGTAGCGGAACAGCGAGCAGAAGATCGTGGTGCTGGGGGTGCTGATCTGGCTGTATACCTGATCGATCCAGCAGGCGTAGTAGGTGCCATTGGCGGTAACGGTGGCGGCCGGCGAGATGTAGTTGTGCGAGTATGCCGAGCCGTACCAGCCCGTGTCGCCGGTCAGGTTTGCGGCTTCGGCCAGGGCCGGTTCACGGCTTGCGCCGTTCAGCACATTCATGAAGATGTTAGTGTTCTTCTCGTAGTCATCAGCGGCGGTTACATAGGGCGATTTGCGCGAGGCCACCGGGCGCTGTTTGAACAGGCTCCACACCATGCTGATACTGCCATCCGGCGCAACGGCGATGGATGGGCTGCGGGCGTCGGCGGTGATCAGGTTTGGCTCCTGGGTCACCACGGCTGCGCCATTGGTGAGGGTCTTTTCCTCTCCGGCGCCACTCAAGCGATTGACGATTTTATAATGAATATCGGTAAAGTTTTTCCCCTCCAGGTTATCGAGATACTCCCAGCCCACCAGGTAATCGCCCTGCGAGATCGACTCCATGCTCATCGAGGCCCCGGTGTACAGGTCCAGCACCGGGCGCTCGATTACATTGACGTTCCAGAACTGGCCCAGGCGGATGCCCAGGTTGTTGACGTACACCTGGGCGAACTGCATCGGCACGGCGGCCTGCACCACGGCCTGGGCGCTCACCCCGGCCGAAAGGGCCGAGTTGGCCGTCAGGTTCAGGGTGGTAAAGCTGCCCTCCGCGCTGCCGGCCGGGGCGTGCACTTCCAGGGTCACGGTAATCGCCTGGTGCGGCGCCAGCGTGCCGGTGTCGGGCAGGCCGTTCTGGTTGGCGTCGGCCAGCAGGGAAACCCCGCTGGCGTCATACAGGGCGGTAGTCCAGCCCGCCGCGCTGCTGGTCACGCTCAGATCATACAGGTTGTTGACCACATCGCCGGTGTTTTTCACCACCAGCGGATAGCGCGCCCCGCCCTGGGCCACAAACCCGCCCTGCAAACGGGGCAAGACTTTCACCCGCGGGGCGGGCGTCGGGCGGTGGAAGCGCAGCGCGGTGGAAGCCGCCAGGCCGGGCGTATTGTTCATGTACTGCAGGCCGTGATACCCGTCCGGGTCTTCGATCCCGATCGTCAGGGTAGCCAGATTGGCGCCGGTCTGCTTGTATTGGAACAGCATGTCGCCCGTTTCGTACAGGATGGCCTGGAAGGTCAGCGGGATCGGGTCGTCGGTGCTGCCGGCGCCTTCCCATTCAATGATGAAACGCTTGGGCGAGGCGCCTGGCTCGCTCTTGACGTACACCTTGCCGTTGCCCAAGGGGGCGTTGGTCCACAGGGGGGCGATCAGGTTGTTCGGCCAGGCCGTCAGCGGAACGGGCGTATTGCCATACGAGATCAGCGCTTCTCCCAGCGACAGCAGGCCGTTGGTGGTCAGGTAGATCTCCGAGTAGCTGTTTTCGTAGAACGGGAAGCTGAAACCCAGGTTGATCGGCCCGGCGTAATCGTAGGCGTTATTCAAGAACGTCACAGGGGCAACGCTGTTGATCTCGACCCAGTTATACGTGGCCGGCTCGAACCAGTATCCAAAGCCGTCGGCGGTCGCTTCCCGCGCCGGCTGGTTCTGGCCCCGGGCGCTGGCGGGCGTAACGGCGCCCCCCCAGGCGCTGCCGGCCAGTCCGGCAATCAGCATCCCAATCACGATCAAAGACACGCCATACTTCAACTTCATCGTCGTCTCCACTAAGAAGGTTTTATCGTTTCAAATCCCGATCACGGGTACACGCTGTAGGCGTATGGATCGGCCAGGATCTGGATATCTGGGCAGCCCTCAAAGGATGCCATGACCGGGAAATCACCGTCGTTGCGGTTCACGTAGGGCGACGAAAAGGTGTAGGCAATCGGGATCGTCCCGTTGGCCATCAGCGTGATCGTAATCGGGGCGGTCGTAAGCGTAACCACCGCGCCGCTGCGGGTCAGGCTGACGTTCTGGCCGTTCACCTGGGCAACGTTGTTAATGTTGGTGCTGGTGTTGTTCAGGTTGAGCGTCAGGGCGGTCAGCTTGAACGTCTCTGAGCCGACGATCCCGGTGACGGTAGGACTCCAGATCAACGAACGTCGGGTGGCCGAGGAGCCGGAGCTGGCCCGGTGGAAGACGTAGCTGCCTTGCTGCGGGCAGATGGGCGCCTTCACGATGATGCTGGTGGTAGCCGAAGCCTTCAGCCCGCCGCCATCCGTCACCGTGGCGGTGATGGTGTGCGTCCCGGCGGTGCTAAGCAGCTTGTTAAGGCTGGCCCCAGTTCCGATAGCGCCATTCAGGCTGGAAGTCCACTGGAGGTTCGCGCTGAGGTCGCCATCTTCTACGTCGGTCGCCGTACCCTGGAAGTCGATCCCAATGCTGGTCTTGAAGGTTGCGCCGTTGACCGGCTTGATGATGGTGACGACCGGGGCGGTATTGCCCTTTTCCAGCTTGAAGGTAATGCTCTGCACGGTCTCCAGGTTCTCCGCGTCGAGAATGCGGGCCACCACGGTGTGAGAGCCTAAGGCCAGCGGGGTGGTGTTGCAGTTCCACGAGCTGCCCACTTTGACCTGGTTGCCGTCCAGGAACCAGCGGATGTTGGCGCTGATGTCGCCAGGAGGTTCGGTGGCCACGCCAGAGAAAACGATGGTCAGCCCCTGTTTGTAGTTGTACTGGGGCAGCCCGGTCGAGCGGTCGGGGGTGGCGCTGATCGTCAGGTTAGGCGGGATGCCTTCCAGCACGAATACGGTGATCTGGGCCTGGGCGGAGTTGCCGTGCGAATCGGTCACCTTGGCGGTGATGGTATGCGTGCCAACCGCCAGCGACATGCCGGTCACGTCGATCTGAGAGCCGACGCCAATCGCGTTGCCGTCGGAGAACCATTGGATTTTGTAGCCCAGGTCTCCGTCTACGGTATCGCCGGCGGTGCCGAGGAAGCGCACAGTTTGGGTGCGGGCCAGGCTGTAGTTATCGCCGGGCGAGTTGATCTTGACCCACGGCGGCTGATCGGCGCTGACGGCAATCGTCACCGTGGCGCTGCCTGTGTTGCCTTTCGAGTCGGTGACCTGGGCGGTGATCACGTGCGCGCCGACGCTCAGGTTGCTGCGGGTGAAGGTGGGGCCGGTGCCGATGCTGCCATCCAGGCTGGAGAACCATTTCAGATTGGCGCTGAGGTCGCCGTCTTTGGCGTCGAAGGCCGTACCCTCGAAGGCGATGGGCAGCCCCTGCTCGGTAGACGTGCCGCCGATGGGCTTGATAATGGTAACCACGGGCGGCTCGTCGCCGGTGACGGTGATGGTGACCGTATCGGTGTCCGACGCGAATTCCGAGTCGGTTACAACCGCCACGATGACGTACTCACCCGTTGGGAGATTGCTCAGCGAGAAGCTGGCCCCGGTGTGCTGCTCTACATCGTTGATGAACCAGACGATCTGGCCGCTCAGGTTGCCGTCTTCCACGTCGCTGGCGGTGCCGCTGAAGGTAATCGTCTGGCCTTCCTCATAGTCGGCCCCCTGCACCGGAGAGTTGATTACTACCACCGGCGGGTTGTTGTTGCTGCCGGTTCCGGCTACACCCACCGGCACTTGCTTGATGATCGTGCGGCTGGATTTAGCGGTAATCGTAAACGGCTTGAGAGGAGTTAACCCCAAAAGGGGCTTGTAATCGGCAGTGACGGTCACATTCACCCGGTCGCGCAGAGACACGTCCGAAGCCATTGCCGGGGTGAAGTCGGAGGTGCCAGGGCCGTGATCGTAGGTGATAGTAATGGTCTTGAGGCCCACCAGGATCGCCATGCGCCGGGCGGTGTTCTGGATGCCGGTAGCGTCCAGGTAATACGGCACGCCGGCGCTCACCTCGCCGGCTGCCGCGGCGTAACGCCCGGCTTCACGGCTGGCGGCATGCACCGAGCTGTAGATCACCAGCAGGCGCCCCAGCTCCATAATGCCGAAGATCAGCAGCAGCAGCAGCGGCAGAATCAGGGCAAATTCCGTCATGGCCTGCCCTGGGGTGCGGCGCGCCAGTTGGGGCCGCTTAAAAAGACGAACGAGGTTAGAACGTGACGATTTCATAAGTAGCGTCTCCCACACGCGCAGGATCGCTGCGCTGCGATGAAAGCATTTGCGGAGGAGTAAGGTTCAAGATCAAAATATCCGCCTCGCCGCTGGTGGGGTCGAACAACTTCTGCATAGATAGGAGGTTGTTTTCGGCCGCGGCCAGGGCGGTTTCCAGGCGCTGGCGGGTAGATTCCGGGCAGGTTTCTGCCAGCACAGCCATGACCTGATTTTGACTGTCTACCGTCATTTGCAGCTTACGCGCCAGGTAGAGCGCTTCGCGCTTATCCTGGCGGGCCACCTGGTAGATTTCACCAACTGCGGCGTACACGTTCCGGTTGAAGGCATCCATCGTGGTCGGGATCTGCTCGTAGCGCCCTTCCATCGCCAGGCCCTGAACTTCGAGCAGGCGGCGTTGGGCCAGCTCGATCTGCCAATGGGCGGCTGGGGCCGGGGTAGAAGCGACCACCAGAGCCACGTCTTCCGAGAGGGTCTTCAGCCCATACAGCCGGTCGCCGGGCAGCCAGGTGGGAAGCGCCCGGGTCAACAAAAGCCCATTCTGGAACAACAAGCCCAACATAAACACCACAAAAACAGCCTGTAAGACGGGGTTGTTCCACAATTTAGGAGGGCGGGCAGTCCACCAGGCCAGCCAGCGGTTCTGGCGCGGCCGGGCGGGGCTATCCAGGCGGGCAATCAGGCGTTTGCGCGAGGCGCCGATAAAACCGGGGCGCGGCTCGAACTGCGGGCGTTGCTTCGCCAGCCATTCGGCGCTCTCCAGTTCGGGGCGCAAGGCACCGGCCGGGTCGGCCAACAGCATATCGGCCGGTTCGCCGGCTTCAATCTGTTTGAGATATGCCTGGAAGACTTGTTCTTCCTGTGGATGCGCCATTTTGCAGCTCCTCTTTCGCTTCATGGTCGTGGCCCGGCAGCAGTTTGCGCATGGCGGCCAAAGCCCGGTGCTGTAGCACTCGAATGGCTCCAGCCGAGCGCCCCATGGCGGCGGCGGTCTCGTCGGGCGAGAGGCCGGCCAGGAAGCGCAGGCTCAGCACCTGGCGATGGTCGTCGCTCAGGGCCGCCAGCACCGCTCGCACCGCTCGTCGTTCCAGGCGTTCTGGAACGCTCACCGCCGGGTCGGGCTGGAGATCGTCTTGCCAGTCCTGGGCCAGGGCGGTGGTTGGGCGGCGGCGATTGCGCCGGTAATGATCGTAAAGTGCGTTGCGGGCCACCCGGAAAACAAACCCCCCGAAGGGGGCGCCCTGCTCTTGAAAACCAGGCAGAGCCTGCCAGACCCGCAAAAACACCTCTTCTGTCAGGTCTTCTGCATCCAGCCGATCTTCCAGGTGAGCGTACAGATAGCGGAACACAGCCGGGGCGTATTGCTCGTAAAGCTGACCAAACGCTTCAGCATCCCCGCCCTGCGCCTGCCGTATCAGAAACTGCTCACTGGTTTGCAAAAGATCTGACATGCTTCTATCCTAAAGAACGCTGAACCACGCCATTTGTTACACCCCGCAACCTCCTATTTCCGATTATAGCCGCGCGACCCATAAATGAAACTTGCTTCTGTGCAAGGGGGGACTTAAATACTATTGTATAATGAAGCTATGGATGCCCTCAACGTGCCTGAACTGCTGCGCCGCTATGGGCTGCGGCCCGATAAAAGCCTGGGGCAGAACTTCCTGGTGGATGAAACCGCCCTGGAACGGGTGGCGGCCGCCGCCGGCCTGCAGGCCAGCGAGATTGCCCTCGAGATCGGCCCCGGCCTGGGCAGCCTGACCCGCCACCTGGCCGGGCAAGCCGCGCAGGTAATCGCCGTCGAGCTGGACGGGCGCCTGCTGCCCGCCCTGCGCGCTGTGGTCGCCGGCTATTCTAATGTACGCATCGTTCAGGGAGATATTCTAGACCTGGACCCGGCTGCTCTGCTGGATCGCGAACCGGGGGAGGCCTGGTCTGGCCGGCCCTATTGCGTGGTCGCCAATATTCCTTACTATATCACCTCGGCCCTGATCCGCCACCTGTTGGAAGCCCGCGCCTTGCCGCGCTGTGTGACGCTGACGGTGCAGCGCGAGGTGGCCGAGCGTATCACCGCCGCGCCGGGCGATCTGAGCTTGCTGGCCCTGAGCGTACAGGTGTATGGCGAGCCGCGCCTGATGGGGCGCATCCCGGCCGGGGCGTTCTACCCGCCGCCGCAGGTCGATTCGGCCATCATCCGCATCGACCTGTTTCCCCAGCCGCGCCTGCCGGGCGAGCAGATCAACGCGTTTTTCCACCTGGCGAAGGCCGGGTTCAGCCAGAAGCGCAAGACCCTGCGCAACGCCCTGGCCGGCGGTATGCGCTGGTCGAACGCCCAGGCGCAAAATGTGTTAGAACAGGCCGGCGTCGACCCGCAGCGCCGGGCCGAGACCCTAAGCCTGGACGAATGGCGGCAGATTCTGGCGGTTACGTTAGCCCCACCAGATCAGCAGGCACCCGGCCAATAAGCGCAGCCCGGCCCCCAACAGAATCGCCGGCTCCAGGCCGATCCAATCGCCCAGGGCCGGGCCAAGCAGCGAGCCAACCAGGATGCCCAGGTTGAGCGCCAGGTTGTGAAACGCCATTCCGGCCGGGCGGTTATCTTCTGGCACACGCTCGATCAGCCGGTTCACCAGGCTGGCGCTCAAGACCCCCCACACAATTCCACCCACCAGCGAGGCGATCAGGTACAGGGTTACCCCCTGGGCCAGGCCGATCAATACCGGGTATAGCGCCAGGCCCATGGCGCTCAGGTAAAGCAGGCGGTGCTGGGCGTGCCGGCGCGCCATGCGCCCCAGGCGCAGCGAGATCAGGAACATGGCCCAGTAAAACAGGCCGTTGCGCAGGCCGATCATGAT
>CAYQDU010000060.1:0-21661 GCA_964416275.1 uncultured Anaerolinea sp.
TGGGCTGCGCCGGCGACCTGTTCAACCTGTGGGTGTGGTTCGAGGCCATGGCCGTCTCGTCGTATCTGTTGGTGGTCTTCAACCAGGACGAACCGGCCTCCCTGGAAGCCGGAGTAAAATACGTGGTGCAGAGCGCCACCGGCACAGCCCTGGTGCTGCTGGGCATCGCCCTGACCCTGATGCTGACCGGTTCGATGGACCTGGCCCAGATCGCTAAAGCGGCGACGGCCACCCCGCTGCTGCTGGCCGCCGGGGCGCTGTTTGTAGCCGGGTTTGGAGTCAAGACGGCCCTGGTTCCCATGCACACCTGGCTGCCCGATGCCCACACCCAGGCCCCCAGCGGCATCAGCGCCATGCTTTCGGGCGTGGTGATCGAAGCTGGGCTGGTCGCCATGCTGCGAGCGCTGGCCCCCCTCACCGGCGACGCCGGCCAGGGCTACCCGGCCGCCACCTGGGGCGGGCTGCTCATCGCCCTGGGCGCAGTCAACATGCTGTTGGGCAACCTGATGGCCCTGCGCCAGACCCAGGTGAAGCGCCTGCTGGCCTACTCTAGCCTGAGCCATATGGGCTATATGGTGTTCGGCCTGGGCGTGGCGCTCTCGTTCGGGCAGCTTGCTGGGGCGCAGGGCGGCATGTTCCACCTGTTCAACCACGGCATTATGAAAGGCCTGGCCTTTTTGGCCGCCGGGGCCTTCCTGTATGCGGTTAACGAGGCCGTTCACGCCTCTGGCGACCACGCCGCCGGGCATAAGCCGTTGATGATCGCAGACCTGAACGGCGCTTCGCAGCGCTACCCGGTAGCGGCCCTGGCCTTCAGCCTGGCCGTGCTGGGCCTGGGCGGGCTGCCCCCGCTGGCCGGGTTCATGTCAAAATGGCAGATCTTCCTGGCCGGGTTTGGCGCTCACAGCTTCCTGGCCGCCGCCCTGGTGGTATTCATGGCCCTGAACAGCGTCCTATCGCTGGGCTACTACGCCCCGCTGGTCAACGCGCTGTACCGCAAGCAGCCGGCCGCCTCCATCCAGGCCGGGCCGGCTCTGCCGCTGACGATGATCGTCCCGCTGGTGATCCTGAGCGGGTTGGTGATTGTGTTCGGCCTGTGGCCGGGGCTGGCGCAATGGATTACCGCCCCCGCCGGGCAGGCTATTCTATCCGCCTTCGGCGGCTAAACGAGAGAGGCGCGTATGGATTTCTACACCCTGCTGTTGACCCCGCCGGTGGCCTTCTTGATCTTCGTGGCCCTGGCTGCCCTGTTGAACCGCTTTGGCAGCGCCCTGGCCGGGCCGGAAAAGCCTTCCGAGCTAAAATCCAGCCTGTATACCGGCGGCGAAATGCACCACAACCCGGTGGGCGCGCCCGGCTACCGCCCGTTCTTCGTCATCGCCTTGTTCTTTGCCATTCTGCACCTGGGCGTGCTGATGCTCGGCACCGGCGGTCTGAACTGGATCGCAGGCGTTTACCTGATCGGTTTAATCTTCGCCCTGACGGCGTTGATTTTGGGATAGCACAAGCTGGCGCACAGGGAGAAATGGGACCCGAATGTTCACGGATATTTTAATGTACAGCCTGATCCATGTATCTCCGTGAGAATCTGTGTACCCGATCTTTTGTGATAGCCAAGAGGGAACCGAAACGATGAATTCTTCGAATAGTACCTGGAGTCAGACCATCGACGCCCTGCGCACCTGGGGACGCACCAATTCGCCCTGGGCGATCCACTTCAACACGGGATCGTGCAACGGCTGCGACATCGAAATTCTGGCGACCCTGACCCCGCGCTACGACCTGGAGCGCCTGGGCGTCAAGCTGCAGGGCAGCCCGCGGCATGCCGACGTGCTGATCTGCACCGGCCCGGTCACCCGCCAGGCCCGCGAACGCCTGCTGCAAGTTTACGAGCAAATGCCCAACCCCAAGTTCGTGGTGGCGGTTGGGTCGTGCGGCGTATCGGGCGGCGTGTTCCAGGGCTGCTATAACGTACTTGGGGGGCTGGACGAAGTAATCCCGGTGGATGCGTACATCCCCGGCTGCCCGCCCCGCCCCGAAGCCATCATTGATGGCGTGGTCAAACTGCTGCAAAGCCTGCAGCCTGCTAAGGGCCAACCGCCCGCCGAGGTGAAAGCATGAGCGTCGAAACCGCCCTGCAAACTGCCGCCGACCTGCTGGCCGCCTGGACGGTCTCCAGCAGCGCCCCCGAACCCAACCGGATGGACTTCAGCCTTGCGCCCGAGGCCCTGCCCGCAGCAACCGCCGCCCTGATCGAGCATCACTGGGGCTATCTCTCGGCCATCACCGGGCTGGATCAAGGCCCCGAGGCCGGGCAGCTTGAAGCCCTGTATCACTTCTGCAGCGGGGCAGCCATTGCCACCCTGCGCGCGGCCGTTCCGCGCCAGGCGGCCCGCATTCCCAGCATCTGCCAGATCATCCCCTCCGCCAGCCTGTATGAGCGCGAGATGATCGAAATGCTGGGCTTCGAGATCACCAACACGCCCAACACCGGGCGCCTGTTCCTGCCCGACGACTGGCCGCACGGCCTGTACCCGCTGCGCAAAGACGCAGATTTGGACAACGTGCCGATGCCTTCGCAGCGCGGCAAACCCCAGGAAGCCTCCTTCGCCGAGCAGGATATGCAGGGCAACCGCTTCACCATTCCGATTGGGCCGCAGCACCCGGCCCTGAAAGAACCCGGCCATTTCGAGTTCACCGTAGATGGCGAGATCGTCACCGGGGCGGCGGTGCGGCTGGGCTACGTGCATCGCGGCATCGAAAAAGCCTGCGAAGCGCGCACCTGGATCCAGAACCTGTACCTGTTCGAACGCATCTGCGGCATCTGCTCGCACGTCCATTCCTACGCCTACACCCTGGGCGTCGAGCGGCTGGCCCAGGTAGAAGCCCCAGCGCGGGCCCAGGCCATCCGCGAGCTGACCGCCGGACTGGAGCGCATCCACAGTCACCTGCTCTGGCTGGGCGTGGCCGCCCACGAAGCCGGGTTTGACACCCTGTTCATGTATTCCTGGCGCGACCGGGAAACCGTGATGGACCTGCTGGAAGGCCTGACCGGCAACCGGGTGAACTATTCGATCAACGTGCTGGGCGGGGTCAAGCAGGATGTAGACGCCGAGCAGGCCGCCGCTATCCGCAAGGGCATCGCATTCTTGAAAGAACGCACCCAGCACTACCTGGACGTGGTGACCACCGACGCAGCCTTCTTACAGCGCACGCGCGGCGTAGGCGTAATGAGCGCGGCTGAAGTCGAGCGCCTGGGCGTAGTTGGCCCCACCGCCCGCGCCTCCGGCGTGGTGCGCGACATCCGGGTAGAAGCGCCTTACGGCGCATACACCCGCTATCCGGTTACCGCTGTGGCGGAAAAAGCCGGCGACCTGGAAGCCAAGTTCGTGGTGCGGATCAAAGAGCTGTTCGTCAGCTACGACGCGATCCTGACCATTCTGGACGATCTGCCCGAAAGCGAGCTGACCGTCAAGATGCCGCGCAAAGTGCCGGCCGGCGAGACCGTCAGCCGGGTGGAAGCGCCGCGCGGCGAGCTGCTGTACTTCATCAAGAGCAGCGGCGGCGAAAAACCGGAGCGGATCAAAGTGCGCACCCCCAGCATCTGCAACTTCGCCTCGGTCATTCAACTGGTGGTTGGGCATCAACTGGCCGACGTGCCGATGATCCTGGCTGGGATCGACCCATGCTTCTCCTGTAACGACCGCATGGTGATTATGCGCGACCCGGCCGGGAAGCGCCTGCCCATGACCTGGGAAGATTTGCGCCAACACGGAATCGAGTGGTACCAACGATGAACGCACTCCAAAGCCTGGTAACCTTTCTGTTGTTCCCCAGCGGGCTGTTCGTCTTGCTGGCCGGGCTGGCCTACGAATGGGCCGACCGCAAGGTGGTGGCGCGCTTGCAGAACCGCATCGGGCCGCGCTGGTTCCAGCCCGTGGCCGACGTGTTGAAGCTGATGAGCAAAGAAGAAGTCGTACCGGCCGGCGTGGACCGCTGGCTGTTCCTGGGGCTGCCCGTGGTGGCCCTGGCCGGCGCGCTGACTGCCGCCCTGTACGTGCCGCTGGCCGGCATCCGCCCTGCTTTCAGCTTCCAGGGAGACCTGATCGTAACCATTTATCTGCTTAGCCTGCTGACCCTGTGCATCGGCGTGGCCGGGTCGAACACGCGCGGCCTGTTCTCGGTGATCGGCGCCACCCGCACCCTGACCCAGGTCTTCTCTTACGAAGCGCCTTTCCTGCTGGCTCTGCTCGGCCCGGCTATCTTGGCTGGAAGCTGGCAGATCAGCGAAATCAACGCCTACGCCAGCCAGCACTGGATGATCCTGTTCCAGCCGATTGGCTTCGTGGTGGCCCTGATTGGGCTGATGGGCAAGCTGGAGCTGCCGCCCTTCGACGCCCCGGAGGCCGAAACCGAGATCGTGGCCGGCGCGCTGACCGAATACAGCGGGCGCGGCTTTGCCCTCTTCAAACTGGGCAAGTCGGTCGAACTGATGGTCGGGCTGACCCTGGTGGCGGCCTTCTTCCTGGGTGGGCTGCATAATCCCATCGACTTCCTGCTCAAGACCCTGGGCTTGCTGATGATCCTGGCAGCCCTGCAGGCCCTGCTGACGCGCTTCCGCATCGACCAGGTGGTGCGCTGGTGGCGCTATGGCGCGCTGCTGGCCCTGGCGCAAATGTTGTTGACGATTGGTTGGATTATTTTGATGTGAAAGGATGTTCGGTATGAAAATCGGCGCCATGTTCCGCGATGTAGCCTCGGCTGTATTCCAAAAGCCGGTGACGCAGCAATACCCCTTCGAGCGCGAGCCAACCCCGACCCGGCTGCGCGGCAAGCTGATTTGGGATAATCAGAAATGCACCGGCTGCACCCTATGCACGCGCGACTGCCCCTCCAACGCCATCGAGATGGTGGTGAATGACAAGCGGGCCAAGACTTTCGTGCTACAATATCACGTAGACCGCTGCATTTTCTGCGCCCAGTGCGTCCAGAACTGCCGGTTCAGTTGTCTGGAAATGTCCAACCAGGAATGGGAACTGGCCTCGTTGAGCAAAGAGCCGTTCACCCTGTATTATGGCGATGAGGCGGTGGTGAAAACCTACCTGGAACAGGCCGCGGCGGCCGAGAACGCCGCCGCACCGGCGGAGGAATGTGGCGAACAGGGATAATCTATCCCGTCTGGCAATTGTGGGCATCGGGCAAGAGCTGCGTGGGGATGATGGGGCCGGGCTGGCGGTCGTGCGCCGCCTGCGCGAGCTGCTTCCGGCGCGCGACAGCCTGCTGCTGATCGAGGCCGGGCCGGCCCCCGAAAATTTCACCGGCCCGCTGAGGCGCTTCCACCCTACCCACGTGGTGCTGGTGGATGCAGCCTTAATGGGGACCGACCCCGGCGGCTGGTACCTGGTAGATTGGAAAGACGGCGGGGTCAATTTCAGCGCATCGACCCATACGCTGCCGATGAGCGCCCTGGCAGCCTACCTGGAGAAAGAGATGGGCTGCGCCGTAAACCTGATCGGTATCCAACCAGCCAGCAACGGCCTGGGCGAAGACATTTCGCCCTCCGTTCAGCGGGCGGTCGAACAGGTGGCGCAGACCCTCTCTCACCTGATATAAAATATAACGACTCTTCCACCGAAGGCGGGAATTTTTCTATATTTTTGGGAAAATGGGCGGCTATGCCGTCCATTTTCCCAAAAATAGTACTTCTTTCCCGGCGAAGCCGGAGATGTTGCGTGGAGAGCTACCGCCGGAAGAGCCTTACATTTGAGGGTCGTCGTGTGGCTGCGCCACACGACGACCCTCAAACGCTACGCGCGCCGCTTTCGCCGCCGGCGCGCGGCGCGGGCCAGCAGCACGGCCGCCGCCAGAGAGGTGAGGAAAAACGGCAGGCGATCCAGCAGCCACAAGGCCGAAACCAGCGTGCCGCGCCAGCCGTCGATGACGGCTTTGGCCTCTTGCGGCAGCAGGATCGGCTGATCCCAGGTGAAGGTCTTAAGGCGCTCCAAAAAGCCCTGCTCGAGGCAGCCTTCCAGGCTAAAGATATACAACCGGTCGCTCCAGCTCCAGGCCAGGCGCAGATCGCGGCTGAACTCGTCCCAGGTGAGCGGGGGCGCAGCAGGCAGGCCCTCGGCCTGCACCCCGCCGCCGGTCACCCCCAGGGCCACGGCCTGGGCCTGGGGGGCGTAGCTGGCGAGGATGCCCGGCCCATGCGGGCGCAGCAGGTTGGTGTAGATCATCCACACTTCGCGCTCCACCGGCACATCCACTACCCCGGCTATACGCTGGAGCAGCGTGGCATGAGCCAGGCGTTCGTCCTGAATCAGGGGAAACTGGTAGCTTTCCAGAAAATACCCATCCTGGCGAATACGGCTGGCTAACTGCCAGTAGGTCTTATGGGCGCGGGCGGCCAGGCGATAGGCAAACAGGCGGCGCAGCAGCAGCAGGCCCATGCGGGCCGGGCGTTGGGCCAGCACGGCAAAGTCGTGGATGTCGGGCTCGATATCCAGGCCCACCCCGGCCCACTGCAAGCCAAACTGCTTGCTCCAGGCCTGGAAATCGGCATAGCGGGCCTGGGCCAGCCCGGCGTTGCGGGCGTTGAACCAATAGCCCTGGTCCTTGGGCAGCAGCAGCCAGGCCGTTACCGGTATGCCAGCCCGGTTAAGCTGCTGCACCGCTTCGGCCCGCCCGGCGCTCAGGTCCAGAATCCCCAGGCTAAGACCGGCTTTCAGGGTTTGCAGGTCGGCCAGTACGGCTTCGGTTAGCAGGACCGGCAAACGGTTGGCATCTAATTCACAGAAAAAAGTCAATTCAGGCATGCGTCTAATGCTCCCGCTCCCATGACTTCCGGAGAGCTTTTCTGTTTGCGGAACCTCAGACTCGATTTTATCATGCCCACCCGCAGGCGGGGTACACCCTGCAAAACTTTGGAGCAAGGTGGCGGAGGTGACCGGCGAGCTTCGCCTGGCGAGCAAAGCTCGCCTGAAAAGATGCGCCTCCCCCGGCTTCGCCGGGAAAGAGGTACTATTTTAAGGCCCAGACGTTATACGGCGCGGCCACGCGCCACGTCAAATCTCTGCTATAATCAGGGTTTGCCCGGGGCAGGGGAAGGCGCCCCGGAAGTAGATCGGAAAGAAAATGAGCGAACCTGAACCGGGTACAAACCTCAGCTCGGCCGTGGCCGACTTCCAGCGCGCCCGCAGCCAGGCGGCCTTGAAAGAAATGCTGGCCCGCCTGACCGGCGATTCGGTGCAGCTGCTCTCGTTCGACGATGTGCGCCGAACTCTGCGCCTGCAAGGCGGCATCGAGCGCGGCCTGCGCGATATTCCGCTCGCCGCCATCGTGGGCAGCGTGGGCCGCTACGCCGATTTTACCCGCGACTTCCTGCCCCGCCGCGATATCAGCCCCGAACGCTGGGCGCGGGTTAAGCTGCTGGCTTCCGGGCTGGTGGGCCTGCCGCCCATCGAAGTCTACCAGATTGGCGACGTGTATTTCGTCAAAGACGGCAACCATCGCGTTTCAGTGGCCCGCCAGTTGGGGGCCAGTCACATCCAGGCTTACGTGACCGAAGTCCACAGCCGGGTTCCGCTCACCCCCGATGTGCGCCCCGACGACCTGATCTTGAAAGCCGAATACACCCAATTCCTGGAAGAAACCCACCTGGACGAGCTGCGCCCGCAGGCCGACCTGAGCGTGACCATCCCCGGCCAGTATCCGGCCCTGTTGGAACACATCGCCATCCACCGCTACTACATGGGGCTGGATTTCCAGCGCGACATCCCCTACCCCGAGGCAGTGGCCCACTGGTACGATACCGTTTACCAGCCGGTGGTCGAGATGATTCGCCTGCGCGGCCTGCTGCGCCACTTTCCCCGGCGCACCGAAACCGACCTGTACCTGTGGATTGGCGAACATCGGGCGCAATTAGAGCAAGAGTTCGGCTGGCCCGTGCGGCCCGAATACGCCGCCAGCGCCCTGGTCGACGCCCGCGGCGCGGAGCGCAGCAGCCCCCTGAACATGCTGGGGCGCTTCATCAAGCTGATTCTACCCGACCGGCTGGAAGGCGGCCCGCCGCCCGGCCAGTGGCACTCCACCGACCTGCACTCCCAGCCCCAGGGGCGTTTATTTCAGGATGTGATTGTGCCGCTCAATGGCCGGGAAGACGGCTGGTTTGCCCTGGAGCAGGCCAGTGTACTGGCCCGGCGCGAAGGAT
This sequence comes from uncultured Anaerolinea sp., assembly GCA_964416275.1. Taxonomy (GTDB): domain Bacteria; phylum Chloroflexota; class Anaerolineae; order Anaerolineales; family UBA4823; genus RBG-16-57-11. Next base: position 8,210 of record CAYQDU010000060.1, read on the forward strand.
CGCGCCTGCTGGGGCTGCACGTCGTCCCAAGCGAGGATGAAGATGCCGAGGAAAGCTACACGCAGGCTGTGCAGGCCGAATTCGACCGGCGCTGCCAGGCGGCCGGGGTGGATGGCCGCCTGAGCTTTACCCGCGGCGAGGTGGTAGATCAGACCTGCCTGCGGGCTCGCATGGCCGACCTGGTGACGGTAAACCTGAGCTACCCGCCTGCCCCGGCCCTGCTGGCCCGCCTGAATTCCGGCTTTCGCGACCTGGTGCAGCGCTGCCCGCGGCCTGTTCTGGCAACCCCGCAGACCGTCAGCGAGCTGCGCCATGCCTTCGTAGCTTATGACGGCAGCCCGAAAGCCCAGGAGGCGCTGTTCATCGCCACCTACCTGGCCCTGGCCTGGAAAATCCCGCTCACGGTTGGCTCGGTAGCCGACGAAAGCCGGGTCGGAGCGCACACCCTGGATCAGGCCCGCGTTTACCTGGAGGCGCACAACGTAGCCGCCGAATACCAGATCGAAAGCGGCCCGATTGCCGAGACGATCTTGCGCCTCAGCCAGCAGGCTGGCTGCGATCTGCTCATCCTGGGGGGATATGGATTGAATCCGCTGCTGGAGGTGGTATTGGGCAGCCAGATCGACCAGGTGCTGCGCCAAAGCTGCCAGCCGATGCTGATCTGTCAGTAAGGCAAATCGAAATTGGTCTCGCGAAACCCATAGGTGTTAATCACCCGGGTCGCACCCATCCAGGTTTCCGTCACTGTATCAGGACGATAGATATGGATATGACCGTGAAAATACAGCGGCGGGTGAAAGACCGTAATCAGCCAGCGGAAGGCGTCGATGCCCTGGTGGGTCAGGTCGGCGCCATCGTGAATTCCGGCCGGCGGGGCGTGCGAGATGAAAATATCCAGGTAGCGTCCATAGCGGGCTTTGTTATACAGCAGCCTGGGGGCCAGGGCGAATACCAGGCTCCACATTTCGGATTGGGTATACTGAAACGGGCCGGGCCGATAGCGCACCGAGCCTTCGATTCCGGCGATGAGCGCCCCTTTACACTGGGTCACCTTGGCGTGCGCATCGACCCCGCCATGCGGGCTGGTGCGCTGCCCGGCCGAGCTGTATTCCACCACTTCATCGTGATTGCCGCGCACAAAAAGCAGGGGCGCGTTCAACGCATCCAGCACGTATTCAAGATAGTAATAGGGCAAATCGCCGCAGCCCAGGACCAGGTCCACACCCTCGAACCGGCGACGCACCTGGGGGCTGTAAATGAACGGGATTTCGATGTCGCTCAACGAGAGAATCCGCATGGAGTTATGCATCCAGGAGTGTGATCTATGCCTGCTCGCCGTCTGAACGGCCCAGAGCCAGCAGGATTTCCGGCATTTTCTCCTGCGCCGCAGCCAGGCCCAGCTTGTAGAAGATCTGGCGGCGCGAAAAAAGCAGGTACGAGCGCCCAGCTAACCGGGGCCGGATGAGACAATCTACCTGATCTACGCCGCCGCCGGTATGCTCCAGCGCCGTTTCGGCTGCCGCCAGCAGATAGCCCAACGGCCCCAGCCAACGCCACAGCCGGGGCTGGAAGACATCCACGCCAATAACGTATTCGGCGCCCATGCGGCGTAAAACGGCCGCCGGAAGCATATTGGTAATTCCGCCCTCGCCCGCCAGGCAGTCCTCCAGCGCCACCGGAGCAATCGCCCCCGGCACCGAGCAGCTGGCCTGGACGACCGGGAAGAGCCGCCCGCTGGAAATATAACGCGCCGCCCCATTTTCTACATCGGTCACGGCTATCGCGCAAGGGATATGCAGGTCTTCAAAACGCAAATCCCCCAGATGCCGGGTGAGCAGGCCGGTCAGCCCGCGAAAACTGAACAGGCCGCGCTTGGGCCAGACGGGGCGCAGCAGCCGCAGCCAGGCTAACCGGGCGGAAAAAGCGCGCAACGCTTGAGGCGACATTCCCGCCGCGTAGCAGGCGGCCACAATGGCCCCGGCGCTGGTTCCGGAGATGTAATCGACCCTTACGCCGGCCTCTTCCAACGCCAGCAGCACGCCCACGTGGGCGTTGCCCCGCACCACGCCCCCACCCAGGGCCAGGCCAACCCGTTTTCGCTGCGTCACATCGACGGTCGCCTCCGGCAGCTAGAAGTCCACTGCTTTGCCCTGGTAGGCGCATTCGTACAACCGGCGGGTGTCTTCCGGGTAGGGGAAACGCGGGCTGGTGGCCGTGGCGTTATCCATTTCCAACTGGCTGCACAGGCCCTCCAGGTTCGCCTCGAACGCCTGCCGGGCGATGCCCGCCGCCCGCAGGGTAATGGGCTGGCCGATTTCGCGCAGCAGGCCGCGGATAGCCTGGGCCAGGCTGCGGGCGGCCTGGGCCTCATCATCAGAGCACAGTCCCAATACCCGCGCCAGGTCGATATATCGGCTGGAACCGGCATTGGCGATGAATTCAATCGTATAAGGCAGGCACAGGCCCGTCACCCGGCCATGCGGCAGGCCAAAGACCGCCCCCAGGCTGTGACCCATAGCGTGCGCCAGAGAGATGTGGCTGTTGCCCATCCCCAGGGCGGCGATGGTGGCGGCGTTTGCCATTTTCTGGCGGGCCTGCGGGTCGGCCTCGCCCAGGCGGTAAGCCCGCGGCAGGTATTCGAACACCAGGCGGGCGGCGTGCAGGCATAATCCGTCGCTAAAGTCGTTGGCAAAAGTGCTGGTATAGCCTTCCACAGCATGGGTCAGTACGTCGATGCCGGTGTCGGCGGTCAGTTGGGGCGGCATAAGCATCGAAAAAGCCGGGTCGACGATCGTCAAGGCCGGGACGAATTCATACGAAGCCACTTCCATCTTGCGGCCTTCGACCTCATCCCGAATGACGGCTGCCCCGGTCACTTCGGCTCCTGAGCCGGCCGTGGTGGGGATAGTAATAAAACGGGCCTTGGCGCCCAGGCCATAGGTTTCGAACGGCGTCACGGCCGCCAGGTCGTAGCCGGGATGTTCATACAGGAACCAGGCGCTCTTGGCCGCGTCCAGGCTGGAGCCGCCGCCCAGGCCGATGATGCAATCCGGCTCGAAGGCCAGCATTTGATCGGCGCAGCGCTGCACCGTCTCCACGCCTGGGTCTGGCTCCACCTCGCTAAAGACCGCTGTCTGGGCTTCAGAGGCAGCCAGTTTGTCCTGAATCCACTGGACAAACCCCAGGCTCGCCATCGTGGCATCGGTCACGATGAACACCCGGCGATGACGCACCTGTTCCAGGTGGGCAAGCGCTTCCTCGCCAAAGGCGATTAACGGGCTGCGGAAGTACCACATGGGGCTATGTCTCCTGTGATGGCAACGCCGGCGGTGGTTTGCCGTCCGGCGCTTTCTTCTTGACGCTAATTATACCTGTCTCAGCTTGAAAAAGCAGCGCGGTTTCTATGGGCAACGGGGGGCGCGCCTCTTGACACTTTTCCCCCTCTGCGCTAGAATATGAACGTTCGTTCGTTCATATTCAGGAGGCTCTATGCCAGCAGACACGCTCACCAAAGGCGAACGCACTCGCCTGTTGATTATCGACGCGGCCTACAGCCTGTTCATCGAGCAGGGCTTTCACGCTACCTCGATGCGCCAGATCGCCCAACAGGCGGGGATCGCCCTGGGGGGCATCTACAACCACTTCGAGAGCAAAGAGCAAATCTTTGAAGCGGTGCTGTTTGAAAAACATCCTTACCGCCAGGTGCTGGCGATTATCCAGGATGCGCCGATGAACGATCTGGAAGATTTCATCAAACAGACCGCCCAAACGATGGTAGCCCAGTTGGGCAAAGACCCCGAAATTCTCAAGCTGGCTTTTGTCGAGCTGATCGAATTCCGCGGCCAGCACGCCCCCCGCCTGTACCAGGTCATCTTCCCGCAATTCTTGCCCCTGATCGAGCGCTTCCGCCAGATACCCGGCCAGATGCGCTGCCTCTCGCCGCAGGCGGTGATTTTCTCATTCCTGGGCACCTTCTTTGGGTATTACATGAGCCAGGCCTTTCTGCTGCATCCCAACGAGGCCCTCGACCCGTTAACCCTGGAAGAACATCTGCGCATATTCTTGCACGGTGTGATGGAGACAGAAAACCCATGAGCGCCCGCCTGATCGCCATCATTCGCAAAGAGTTTATCCAACTATTGCGCGACAAGCGCATGCTGGCCCTGATCCTGGTCATCCCGCTGGTGCAGCTTTTCCTGCTGGGCTACGCCGCCACCAACGATGTGCGCGACATTCCCCTGGCGGTCTTCGATCAGAGCCACAGCGCCGATGCCCGGGCCCTGCTAGACGCCTACCGGGCGGCCGACTATTTCAAATTTGCCTATTCGGTCAGATCGAACGCCGAAATGCAGGCCCTGATCGAGCAGGGCCGGGCCGGGGCCGGGCTGATCATCCCGCCCGACTACGCCGCCCAACTGCAAAAAGGCCAGGCCCAGGTGGCCTTCATCATCGACGGCTCGGACCCCAGCATCGCCACCACGGCCCTTTCGGCGGCCCAGCTCATCGCTCAGAACCACGCCACCGGCTTGCTGATCCAAAAAACCGCTCGCAGCGGGCTGAACCTGAAGCTGCAGCCGCCCCTGGAAGTGCGCACCTCGGTCTGGTACAACCCCGACCTGGTGTCGGCCTATTTTATGATCCCCGGCGTGATTGGCATGATCCTGTTCACCATCACCGCCATTCTGACCGCTACGGCCGTGGTACGCGAGCGCGAACGCGGCACGATTGAGCAGCTCATCGTCACCCCCATTCGCCCGCTGGAGTTGGTGCTGGGCAAAATCCTGCCCTACGTGTTCCTGGGCCTGTTCGACACCCTGGAAGTGATTGCAGTAGGCCACTGGTGGTTCGGCGTGCCGGTGCGCGGCTCGCTGCTGCTGATCGTTCTGCTCTCATCTCTGTTCTTGCTATCGGGGTTGGGCATCGGCTTGTTTGCGTCAACCATCGCCAACACGCAACAGGAGGCCATGCTCAGCGTCTTTATGACCCTCCTGCCAGCCATCTTCCTGAGCGGCTTTTTCTTCCCGCTGGCTAACATGCCCAAGTTCTTGCAGCTTGTCTCATACTTCATCCCCCTGCGCTACTTTCTGAACATCATCCGGGTGCTGCTGCTCAAAGGAGTGGGCCTGGAATCGATCCGCGGGGATGTAATCGCCATGACCGTCTTTGGTGTGGTGATTATGGGCGCGGCCGCGCTGCGCTTCCATAAGCGTCTGGATTGAATCTATTTTCCGGTTGGGAGGCATCTATGAAAGCGACTGAACTCCGCAAACGCATCCCCACCCTGCTGGTGGTGTTGGGCGCGCTGGCAGCCCTGTACTTTGCCGTCAATGGGCGGGCGGCCAGCAGCGCCGCCTTGCAGGCTTCCGGCACGATTGAAGCCAAGGACGTGGTCATCGCGCCGGAGCTATCTGGACGGGTGACGGAGGTGCTGGTAGATAAGGGCCAAGTTGTTAAAACCGGCGACCCGCTCTTCCGCATGGACGACTCGCTGCTGCAAGCCCAGCGCGGGCGGGCCGAGGCGGCCCTGGCGGCCGCCCAGGCGAACCTGGCCGCCGCTCAGACCGGACAGACCAGCGCCGAAACCAGCCTCAAGAGCGCCCAGGTAGCCCTGGAAACCGCCCAGGCCTCCGCCCAGGCCGAACGCCTGCCAGCGCAAAAAGCCCTGGACGATCTGAACGTGAATGCCCCGGCCGCCCGCGGCGAAGCCGCCCGCGCCGTGGCCGCCGCCAACCGGGCCGTACGCGACGCCGAATACCTGTTGTTCAACTATAACGTCTCGTCGCTGCAGCAAGACCTGACCCCCGCCGAAGGCCTGTCCCTCACCCTCAAGCTGCTCAACCAGGCCCGCGCTAACTTCGACCCCTACCGCTATGAATCAGAGACCAACGACCGGCGCGAAGAATTAAAAGACGCCCTGGACGAGGCCCAAAGCGAATACGACAGCGCCGTGCGCCGCATCGAGCTGGAAGCCAACCTGGATGCCGCCCAATCGCGGCTGCACAAGGCCGAAGACGATCTCTCCCGGCTGCAAGACGGCCCCGACCCGCAGGACGTTGCCATCTTGAAGGCCCGCCTGGAGGCTATCGACTCGGCTCCACGCCAGGCCGCCACCGCCCTGGACGCGGCCCAGGTGGGCGTGCAGGCCGCCCAAGACCGCCTGGAAGCGGCCAAGGCCGGCGTAAGCCAGGCCCAGGCCGAGCTGGCCCTGCTGGACCTCCAGATTAAAAAGCTGACCATTGTAGCCCCCAGCGACGGGGTCGTGCTAACTCGCAGCCTGGAAGCCGGCGAAGTAGTACAGCCGGGCGCAGCAGTGATGACCATTGGGCAGCTCGACCGGCTCAAGATCACTGTCTATCTTTCCGAAGACCGCTACGGCGAAGTCAACCTGGGGCAGACCGCCCATGTGTCGGTCGATTCGTTCCCTGGACAGGCGTTTACCGCTACGATCAGCGCCATCGCCAACCAGGCTGAATATACCCCGCGCAACGTGCAGACCGTCGAAGGCCGGCGCAACACCGTGTTTGCCATCGAGCTAACCCTGGATAACCCGGACGGCAAGCTCAAACCCGGCATGCCGGCCGATGTAGACTTCGCACAATAGAGGCCCCCGATGGACTGGCTGATCGAAGCGGAACACCTGTACCGGCGCTTTGGCGAAAAACCGGCCGTGCAAGACGTGAGCTTCCGGGTGGCGGCCGGCGAGATCTATGGCCTGGTCGGGCCGGATGGAGCCGGAAAGACCACCACCCTGCGCCTGCTGTGCGCTGGCTACCAACCCACCCCGCCGGCAGGCCAAACCAGCCTCATCCGCGTGTGCGGGTTCGATGTGCAGAAGCAGGTCGAACAGGCCCGCGCTCAGATCGGCTACCTTTCGCAGCGCTTTTCGCTGTACGAAGATCTGACGGTGCTGGAAAACATCCGCTTCTTTGCCGAACTGCGCGGGCTGGCGGCCAATCAGTGGAAGCCGCGCTGCATGCACATTCTCGACTTCGTGGGCCTGGCCGAATTTGCCAACCGCCGGGCCGGGCAGCTTTCGGGCGGAATGAAACAAAAGCTGGGCCTGGCCTCGGCCCTGGTGACCCAGCCGCGCGTCCTGCTGCTGGATGAGCCCACCACCGGGGTAGACCCGGTGACCCGCCAGGATTTCTGGCAGCTCATCATTCGCCTGGTGTCTGAACCGCAGGAAAACGGCAGCGTATGCGTGCTGGTCTCGACCCCTTATATGGACGAGGCCGCTCGCTGCCACCGCCTGGGTTTTATGCGCCACGGGCAGATCGTGGCCGAGGGCAGCGCCGGGCAGTTGCGCGCCAGCCTGGAAACGCGCATCCTCGAGCTGCTCGGCCGCCCCCTGCCGCTGCTGCGCCAGATCGCCGCTCAAGACCCAGCCGTCGAAGACGTGCGCGCCTTTGGCGACCGGCTGCACCTGCGCCTGCGCCCGGTGGAAGACCCGCAGGCTATCTCTCGCTTGCAAACCGCTATCCTCCAGGGCGGCGGGCAGTTCATTGAGGCCCGCCCCATTCCTCCCACCCTGGAAGACGTTTTCATCGCCCTGGCTACCCAGGAGGATTAACCATGCCGCAGCCCGCTATCCAGGCCCAAAACCTGACCCGCCGCTTTGGAGACTTTGTAGCTGTGGATCACGTCTCATTCGATGTGCAGCCCGGCGAAATCGTGGGGTATCTGGGCCCCAACGGCTGCGGCAAGACCACCACCATCCGCATGCTGTTGGGTCTGCTGCGCCCCAGCGAAGGCCAGGCCACCGTATTGGGTCACGATGTCGTGCGCCAGGCCGAGCAGATCCGGGCCATTTGCGGCTATATGTCGCAAAAGTTTGCCATCTATGATGACCTGACGGTGTGGGAGAACCTGCGCTTCTATGCCGGCGTGTACGGCATTACCGACAAGGCCAGCATCCAGGCCACCCTGACCCATGTAGGGTTGGAGGCCCATCCGGGCGAATTGACTCGCGACCTGCCTACCGGCTGGCGGCAGCGCCTGGCCCTGGGGATCGCCCTGGTGCATAGCCCGCGCCTGCTGTTCCTGGACGAACCCACCTCGGGGGTAGACCCCAACGCCCGGCGGGTGTTTTGGGATCTGATCTACGACCTGGCCGCCCAGGGCGTCACCATTCTGGTCACAACCCATTATATGGACGAGGCCGAGTACTGCAACCGGGTGGGCATGATGCGGGCCGGGAAGCTGCTGGCAATCGACACGCCCCTGGCGCTCAAGACCCAGTTTGTGCCGGGGACGGTCTATGAAGTCTACGCCCAACCGCTGCTGGCCGGGCTGAAGGCGCTGGAAGCCAGCCCGCTAACCGTGCGAACCGGGTTGACCGGCGATCACCTGCGGGTGATCGCCGCCAGCCCGGCGGACCAGGCCGCCCCCGACGAGACGCAGGGCGATGCTCTGCGTGAAGCCCTGCAGGCCGCCCTGGAAGCCGGCGGCGCAACGGTGCAGGCGATCCTGCCCGGAGAGCCGGGCCTGGAAGACGTGTTTATTCATCTGGCAAAAGCGCATTAGCCCAGGCTTAGGATTTCCCCGCAGTTCGATTAATTCTAGCGCACCGCGTCATAAAACAGATTGACACGGAAGCCGCCTGATGCTATAGTTAGATCGGGTAGCTCCTCACGCGACCGTGGCGGGCGTGACTGACGAGCTTTGCCAAAAGAGGGTTAATCTTGGATTTCGCCGCACTTCGGGCGGCAGAATCCACGCGACATCTCATTTTGAAGGCACTCGAAGAGCGCCATAGACTGCTCCACGGTTTAATGGGCTGGCGCCGTGCGACAAAATCCCCTAAATAGCTCTCTTCCACGGTCAGGCGAAAGGCCGCCGCGGGTGGCGCAGCTACCCGTAAAACCCCAAACATAGAAATTTTTCCGGCGAAGCTGGAAGAACTAATTTATGGTGGACGGCCGCCCAGGCAGAAATGGGGAGCGTGGCCGTAATTCGTACAGGTATGAGCAGAACTTGGACAGGTATCGTTTTATGGAGCCAGACTTTCGCAAGAAAACCGTTGGGCGCCAGCGCCGGGCAAAAACAGCCCTGGTGCTGGCAGGCGGCGGCCTCACCGGGGCCGTGTATGAGATCGGCGCGCTGCGCGCCATTGATGACCTGCTGCTCGACCGCACGGTAAACGACTTCGATATCTATATCGGCACCAGCGCCGGTTCGATTGTGGCATCCTTCATCGCCAACGGCATCAGCCCCGAAGAAATGCTGCAAGTCATCGACGGCACGCACCCCTTCACCCGCACCATTGAGCGCAAACACCTGTTTAACCTCAACCTGCGCGATTACCTGGGCTGGGGGGCCAGGCTGCCCTTTAAGCTGCTCTCCGCCTGGACGAATTACCTGACCAACCTGGGCGATATGACCCTGTTCGACCTGGTCTGGTCGCTTTCGGAGGCCCTGCCGCCCGGCTTTTACGACCCCGGTGGGCTGGAAACGTTCATGCGCCAATCGCTGTTGGGCATGAGCTACCCCAACGACTTCAACCAACTGGAACGCGAGCTGTACATTGTCGCCACCGACCTGGACAGCGGGCAGCGAGCAGTCTTCGGCAAAGGCCGCCAGGAGGCCCCCATCTCGAAAGCCGTGGCCGCCTCTTCGGCCCTGCCGGTGGTCTACAAACCGGTGCGCATCGACGGCAGAGATTATATCGACGGCGGAGCGCGCGGCAACGCCAGCATCGACCTGGCAATCGAGCAGGGGGCTACTTTGGTGGTGTGCATCAACCCGCTGGTGCCAATCGACAACCAGAAGCAGATCGAAGCGGCTTTATCCGCTCAACAGGATCGGCATCTCAGCCAAAAGGGGGTGCAGTCGATCTTCAACCAGGTTTTTCGGATCATGCTTCATTCGGGGCTGCAATATCACGTTAAACAGCTCCGCCGGGCGCACCCGGAAGTCGATATTATCCTGATCGAACCCAGCCCCGAAGATTACCAGATGTTCTTCTACAACATCATGCGCTACTCGGCCCGCCTGACGGTAGCCCGGCATGGCTTCGAATCGGCCACCCTGGACCTGGCGATGGATTACCCCTACTATAAAAGCGTCCTATCACGGCATGGCATCCCCATCAGCCGCCGGTTGGTGATCGAAGAATTGACCGATCTGGTCAATTCCGGGCAAGACCCGGGTAGGCTGCGCGCCATTCTGGAGGCCCGCTCGCCGCGCTGCCGCTCGCGCCGGCGCAGCGCCGCCCTATGCCGGCTGGAAAAAACCCTCGACGACCTGGAACAAACCCTGGACGCGCTGAGCCAGAAGTGATCTCTACGGCAAAAATTCTCTCTGCACCTCTGGGTACAACGCCTGGGCGCTGCGAAAGATAGCTTCCAGCACAAACGACTTCCACACCGGCCCGCGCACCTGAATCTGGCGCGTGGCCACCGCTGCCCGCAGGCGCATCTCGCGCCCCAGAATTTGATGCAGCGCATCTGCGCTGGTTTGGACATCCAGATCGGGCATCAAGCCATTGACCGAATAACTGAGCTGGGGCGGGTTTTTGCGTCCATTCAGCACCACCACTGCGGCCGGGTCGCTGGTCTGCAAGCGAATGATGAGGCGCGCTTCGACCAGGGCCTTGACCGCCGCCGGGTCTTGCGATACGCGCTCGAATAAGGCCCGCAGCACGCGGGTCAGTTGTTCCGAATCGGCATATACACTCATAACCTGCTCACAAAAAAGGCTCTTGCGCTATTTCGCTGGATGGGTTCACGGATAGCAAAGCCATCCGTGAACCCATCCAGCGAAGAACAATCATTTCTCAGCCTAAAAAGATGGATTTACGCTGCGCCAGGCGGCGGTAGATCATGTCCTGCACCAGGTTGCGGGTCTGGTCGGTGAGCTGCGAAACCAGCATCAGGTTATTGGCCGCTCCGGGGCCGTAGCGGTCGGTGCGGATCGGCTCGCCAAAATCGATATACCACTTGGTAGGCAGCGGGATGAAGCCCAACAGCCCCAGCCAGGGGAAAGTGGGCGAGATGGGGAAATAGGGGAAGTTAATCAGGCGGGCCACGAAATCAGATTTGGCAAGCGAGATATACGTTTCTTCCGCCCCCACCACCGAGACCGGCACCATCGGCGTGCCGGTGCGCAGGGCCATGCGCACAAACCCGCCTCGCCCAAAGCGCGCCAGCCGGTAGCGGTCTTTATACAGCTTACCCACGCCCTTATAGCCTTCGGGGAACACCGCCACCAGGTGATCCTGTTCCAGCAGGCGCATACCGTTCTCCTCGCTCGCCAATACCTGGCCCAGCTTGGTAAGCAGGGCCGAGAAAAACGGCAAGGTGGGGAACCAGGCCCCGTACAGGATGCGCACCAGGCGCTGGGCCGGGTGTTCGTTGAGCAGCGCCGAGCCGATCATCGGGCCGTCCCAGGGAAGCTGGCCGGAGTGGTTGCACACCAGTAAGGTGCGGCCCTCGTCGGGGATATTTTCCAGCCCGCTGACCTCCACCCGCCAGTAGAATTTATACAGGAAATCAAAGAAAGGCCGCACTAACTCCAAGACTTCCTGATCCAGCCCCCACTCGTCGGTCTCATATTCGCCGCTCAGGCGCCGCTTGAGCATGTCGGTTTGAGCTTCCAGTGAGTAGTTGACCATATACCACACGCCGCGCCAGGTGTCGAGGTCGAACAGGTCTTGCGTGACGGTGTCGCGCAGTTTTTGGGCCAGGGCCAGGCCCATCTCTGGCGACAGGCGACCGAGATTTTTTTCGATCAGATCGACCATGCCCTGCGGTGAGAACGGCGGAGGCGTATACTCGGGCTGGGCGGCCTGCAGACGCTCGATCAGGCGGTCCAATTCTTCCGCCAGGCGGCGGCGCATCGGCTCGTTGGGCAGGGCCGCATCTTCGCCCGCCCCGGCGGCATCCGCGGCGGTAGAAAAGGCTTCTGGTTCCAGTTCGGGCTGGTCGCTGGCGGAGGAGTGCATAGGCGACCCGGCTTCCTGCGCGGTGGGAATGGCGGATGGGAGCAACGCCTCGCCGCCTTCAGTACAGGCTGGCGGCTCCTGTTCAATAAACGCTTCCAGGCGGGGGTTCGGGGTTTCATCGGCCATAATCAGGCTCCTCCAGATCACCCTGGCGAGCCAGGTTAATCTCACGGGCGCGTTTGCGGCGATCGAGGGTATCGCGCAGGCGCTCTTCGTCATAGGCCAGGGCGGCCGAATCGGGGGCGTAGCGCCGGATGCGCTGCTCGCCGGCGAACTCGCGCAGGGCCTCTTCGGCGGTGTAGCGCGGCGTAAAGCCCAGCTCCTGGCGCATCTTTGCCAGGTCGCCCACCCACGGATAGCGCAGGTAATCCGGCTCAATCGGCCACAGCCGGGCGGTCGAAAGCCCGGCGTTGCTCAAAGCCCACCCGCCCCAGTAGGCGCACAAGTGAAAGACCGGGATCGAGAACTTGGCCGCCAGGGCCATCAGGCGACTGAGGGGCAAAATGCCCTCCGCCGCTATGTTGAACGCGCCCGGCACGTCGTTCTGAACGGCGTACACCAGCGCCTCAACCACGTCTTTCTCATGAATGACTTGCATCAGAGGGTCGAAGCCCAGCAGGGTGGGCGCCAGCGGCTCCTTCAGGAAGCGGGTCAGCGGGGTATCCGCCTGGGGGCCAACAATGCTGGAAAATCGCAGGATAGTCAGCACCATCTCTGGCACCTGGCGGCGAAAACCATTGCAAAAGGCCTCGATCTCGACCAGGTGCCGGGTAGAGCCGTAGGCTTTACCGGCCTGCAGCGGGTGCTGCTCGGTGATAAAGGCCGGGTTATTGGGGCCGGCCCCATATACCGCCAGGCTGCTTTTCAAGATCACCTTACGGACGCCGGCCTCGGCGCAAGCCCCCAGCACCTTCATCGTCCCCATCACGTTCACATCAAAAGCCGCCTCGCTGGGGTGGATATTCTCTACGAACGTCAGGTGACAAACGGTATGCACCTGCTCCGATTGGAGCAGTTCCACAAACAGGGGGTTGCGGACGTCGGCCTGGATGAAGTCCAGCCCTTTCAGCTCCTCGCCGGGCGGCTCCAGGTCCAGGCCAATCACGTGGTAGGCCGCCTCCTGGCAGTCGCATTCCGCCATCAAGCGACCGGCCACCTGCCTGCCCCAGTAGCTCGATACACCCGTGATCAGGATCACGCGTTTCTGGGTCATAACGATCTTCTCCTCTACCGTCTTTTGCGCCGGGCCGCCAGCCAGCCCACCAGGCCCAGGCCCAGCCCCAACCACAACCACTTTACCCACTCGTCACGGCCGGCCGTGACGCCTTTCGACATCGGAGCGATGTCTGCCAGGCGCCCGGCAGCCTGGCGCCGGACCTGCTCGAACAACTGCGGGTCGGCCCGCAGGCGGTCGGCAATTTTACGCCGCTCGGCCACATCTTCGTCGGTGATGTACTTGCCAAACGAGCGCAGCCCGGCCAGCTGGAAGCCATGTTTTTTGAACAGGCGAT
>CAYQDU010000061.1:0-21485 GCA_964416275.1 uncultured Anaerolinea sp.
CAACGCCATCCTGATGGTGCAGTGGCTCAATTACAGCCGCCAGTATGACGCGATTATCACCAATATTACTACCGCGAACAGCATCAGCGGCAGCGTCAAGCCGGATATTGACACCGAAATGTGGAAGATTGTAGCCGGAAAAAACGAGTTCAATGAAGGCCGCCAATATGAGATCGTGGCCGATGTAAACGCCAAGGTGCGCGGCATGATGGCAAACACCGACTCGCCGCGCGCCAAAATCAAGCTCGATATCATCCTGCGTACTATGCAAACCCTGACCCAGGAAATCGACCAGATGGGCCAGCAAATTGCCAACCACAGCACCGCCGCTGAGAACGAGGCTGCCCTGGATAAAATCCACTTTGTGACCAACGTGGTCGAGCAGGTGGTGCAGGATTACGCTCTATTTGAGGTGCGCCGCACCGAGGGCCAGTATAATGAAATGCGCCAGGGGGTGGTGCAGTGGGAAATTTTGTCGATCATCTTGATGGTGGGGACGGCTGTCTTCTCGCTGGCGGCGGCCTGGGGCCTTTCGATGAGCATCTATACTCCCATCAAGAAGCTGCACGATGTGACCACAACCATCACTAAAAACGACCTGCAGGCCCTGGTGAACAGCGAAAACGTGGATGAGATCACCGAACTGGGCATGAGTTTCAACATCATGATCGGCAAAATCCGCGAACTGCTGGATTCGAAAGTCAAAGAACAGGAAAACCTCAAACGGGCCGAACTGCGCGCCCTGCAAGCCCAGATCAACCCGCACTTCCTGTATAACACCCTGGATACGATCATCTGGATGGCCGAAGCCAAGCGCACCGATCAGGTGATCGAGATCGTTAGCGCCCTGTCCAGCTTCTTCCGCATCAGCCTGAGCAAAGGCCGGGATTGGATCACCATAGCCGAGGAGGTCGAACGGACCCGCAGCTACCTGACGATCCAGAAGATGCGCTACCGTGATATTCTGGATTTCAAGATCGAGGTGGACGAGGCGGTAGCCAATTTCACCATCCTCAAGCTGATCTTGCAGCCGCTGGTGGAGAACGCTCTGTATCATGGGATCAAAAACAAACGCCAGGGTGGAGTGATCTGGGTGCGCGCTTGTCAGAAAAACGAGGCCGAGGTGGAATTAGAGGTAGAAGATAACGGCATTGGTTTCACGCCGGAAAAACTGACCCGCCTTCAGGAGGAGTTGGAAGACGATTCGGGCGATATTCGCCTGGAAAGCGGGTTTGGGATTGGCAACGTGAATAAGCGCATCCGTCTGTATTATGGTCGTCCATATGGGCTGACGGTGCACAGCGAATATACCACTGGCACCCGCGTCACCCTGGTGATTCCGGCGATCCGCGGCGAAGCCATCCAGCCGGCCCTGCCGGCGGAGGTGACAGGATGAAACTCCAATTTTTCTTGCATGGCTGGCGCCATCGCACCGCCGGGTTGGCGCTCATCGGGCTGCTGCTGTGGGGCGGCGGCTGCCGGCGGGTTCCCGCGCCCCTGGCGGCCAGCACCAATGTCGAGACCCGTCTGCACAAAACCTACGCCGACCTGGTGATCGGCTACGCTCAGATCGGCGCCGAGAGCGAGTGGCGCAGCGCCAACACCCAGTCGATCAAAACCACCGCCGCCCAGTTTGGGGTAGAGCTGCGCTTTGCCGATGGGCAGCAGAAGCAAGAGAACCAGATCACTGCTATCCGCACCTTTATCGTCCAGCGGGTGGACGTGATTGGGGTCTCGCCGGTGGTCGAAACCGGCTGGCAGGAGATTTTTGAAGAAGCCAAACAGGCCGGCATTCCCATCATCCTGGTCGACCGCCGCGCGGCGGTGCCGGAAGACCTGTACGTAACCTATCTCGGCTCGGATTTTGTCGAGGAGGGGCGCAACGCCGGGCGGGCGTTAGCCAAGATCGTAGGCGGCAAAGCCAACATTGTTGAGCTGGTTGGCACGGTTGGCTCTGCGCCGGCCAATGACCGGGCGGCCGGTTTTCGCGAAATCCTGCGCGAGTATCCAGAAATGCGCATCATCGACTCGGAATCGGGCGATTTCACCCACGCCCGCGGCAAAGAGGTAATGGAAGCGTTTTTGCGCAAGCACGGTAAGACCATCACCGCTGTGTTCGCCCACAACGACGATATGGCCCTGGGGGCGATCCAGGCCATCGAGGCCTATGGCCTGCGGCCAGGGGTGGATATCAAGATCGTCTCGGTGGATGCGGTGCATGACGCGTTCCAGGCCATGATCGACGGCAAGCTGAACGCCACGGTGGAGTGCAACCCGCTCTTGGGGCCGCAGTTCTTCGATCTGGCGCTTAAGGTGGTCAACGGCGAGCCTGTGCCGAAGTGGGTTCCATCCATCGAGAGTGTGTTTCTGCCCGACAACGCCGCCGAGGTCTTGCCGACCCGCCAATATTGATTGAAGATTGCGGTGGCCGAGGGCGCGGCGGTTGCTCTCCTGCGCCCTCGGTCATTTGTTTTTGGGGCTCTTCCACCGAAGGTGGAAGAGCCGTTTTTTAAATGCCGGCGGGAACCTGAAAAATTTAACCGCCGGCCAAAGAAATCCCCCCCAGGTGAGAACAAGCTGAAAATACGATGAAAAATTGACCTCCTCGCGAATAAGAAACAATGGACTTCGGGCGGTGAAAACTGTATCCTTACAACATGGGATGTGGCGCTCTCCTGAGAAAACCGCCCATCGTCCTTTTCTATTTGCAGAGAAAGTTTTTCGATAACCCCTCAAGTTGGCCTGAATGTGATCGGTATGGCCGACGCCTGTACGGTTGCTGCAACCGAGCCTGTGGATACCCGGAGGTGAGACCGAAGAAAGATAAACACAGCTTGCCGTAGACCAGGAAGCGTGCGCCGGTAGATTGGCGTTGCAGGTGTACGCTGAACAGGACCGCGCCATCCGTAAGATGGCCGTTCTGGCCCAAATTCGCCAATAGAGCATCCAATATCCGCTGATTTATGGAGGAGAGAATGTCCAAGAAATTGCTTTACAACCTTTTAGCTGTTCTGATGCTGGCCAGCCTCGTATTGGCCGCCTGCGCTCCCGCGGCTGCCCCGGCCCCGGCTGCCACCAAAGCGCCTGAGAAGCCCGCTGCCCCGGCCGCGGCCGAGAAGCCCTTTGGCGCGGCTGCCTGCGCCCCCAACTGCACCTACAAAGACATGGTGCTGTGCTACCCGCAGCTGGGCGCTGAAAGCGACTGGCGCACGGCCAACTCTGCTTCCTTCAAGGAAACCGCCGAGAAGTTGGGCGTCAAGCTGATCTTCTCCGACGCTCAGCAGAAGCAGGAAAACCAGATTTCCGCCATCCGCTCCTGCATCCAGCAGGGTGTGAATGTGATCGCTTTGCCCCCGGTGGTTGAAACCGGTTGGGACGCCGTTCTCCAGGAAGTCAAAGACGCCAACATCCCGATCATCATCGTTGATCGTTCCGTCACCGCAGACGCCTCGATGTACTCCTCGCACATCGGCTCTGACATGGTGATCGAGGGCAAGCGCGCGGCCGAAGAATTCAACAAGCTGCTGCCCAACGGCGGCAACGTGTTGGAGCTGTCTGGCACCACTGGCTCTGGCGCTGCGGTTGGCCGCGCCAAGGGCTTCCGCGAAGCGTTGAACCCCAACATCAAGATCCTCGACTCGCAGACGGGTAACTTCACCCGCGCCGAAGGCAAGCCGGTTATGGAAGCCTTCCTGAAGAAATACGCCGGCCAGATCCAGGGCGTTTTCTTCCACAATGACGACATGGCGATTGGCGCCGTTGAGGCCATCAAGGCCGCTGGCATCAAACCCGGCGAACTGAAGATGGTGTCGGTGGATGGCACCCGGGGCGGCTTCCAGCTCATGATCGACGGCTGGCTGCAGGCGGACGTGGAATGCAACCCGCTGCTCGGCCCGCAGGTAATGGACCTGGGCCTCAAGCTGATGAATGGCCAGCCCATCGTCAAAGAAGCCCTGACCGAAGAGAGCGTTTACTATCCTGACAACGCGGCCGAACTGCTGCCCAGCCGCAAGTACTAAACCCTGGCTGGCGAAAGTGTTGCCCAGGAAAGCGCAAGGCTTCTTAGGCGAAAGATAGATTTATAGTCGATGAGAAGCGGCGTAAGGGGACGCCGCTTCTCATCGAAAAGAAACTTGCACGACCCTTCATATAGGGATGGATCGAATGACTACTGCAAACGATTTTATCTTATCCATGCACAGCATTTCGAAGATTTTTCCGGGTGTGGTTGCCCTGGAGAATGTCGATTTTGCGCTGAAACGCGGCGAGATTCACGCCTTGATGGGTGAAAACGGGGCAGGCAAATCTACCCTGATTAAAGTTCTGACCGGTGTGGAGCATCCCGATTCCGGCTCGATTGAATTGGATGGTAAAGTCGTTCAAGTGCGATCTCCACAGCATTCCCAGGAAATTGGGATCAGCACCGTTTATCAAGACATCAATTTATGCACCAATATTTCGGTGGCCGAGAATATCATGCTGGGCCACGAACCCCATCGTCTCTTCAGCATCGACTGGAAAAAAGTAAACGCCGCCGCTCAGAAGGCGCTGCAAAAGCTGGATATTGATATTGATGTGACCCGCCCCCTGGGCAATTACTCGGTCGCTATCCAGCAGATGGTGGCGATTGCACGTTCGCTCGAGTTTACGGCTGCCAAAATTCTGATCCTGGACGAGCCGACCTCCAGCCTGGACGTTAAAGAGGCGAACCAGCTTTTCGATGTGATGCAGAAGCTAAAGAGCCAGGGAATCGGCATTATTTTCATCACCCATTTTCTGGATCAGGTTTACCAGGTGTCCGACCGGATCACGGTCCTGCGCAATGGGAAGTTGGTCGGCACATACAACACGGCCGCCCTGCCCCGGGTGGAACTGATTGCCAAGATGCTGGGGCGCAGCCTGAGCGACCTGGATGAAGTATCCAAGGCCAGAGTCAACGCAGAGCGGCGAGAAAGCGATGAACGTTTGCTCGAAGCGAAAGGGCTGGGGCGCACAGGCTTCATTGATCCGTTCGACATTCAATTGCACGAAAAAGAAGTGGTTGGGGTCGCCGGCCTGCTAGGCTCTGGACGCACCGAAATGGCGAATTTGCTTTTCGGCATCGACGCGCCGGATACCGGCGCCCTGATGGTCAATAATAAAAAGGTGGCTCATTTTTCGCCTCTGGAATCGCTGGAGAATGGGGTGGCCCTCTGCCCGGAAGACCGAAAAGCAGAAGGAGTGGTAGGCGATCTGACCATTCGCGAGAATATCATCCTGGCTTTGCAGGCCCGCTATGGTTGGTTCAAATATCTGACTACGCAGAAGCAGTATGAGATCACCGAGAAATATATCAAGCTGTTGGGCATCAGCACCCCTTCCCCCGATCAGTTGGTTAAGAACCTGAGCGGCGGAAACCAGCAGAAGGTGATCCTGGCGCGCTGGCTGGCCACAAGCCCACAGGTCTTGATCTTGGATGAGCCTACCCGTGGGATTGACGTGGGTGCAAAAGCCGAAATTCAGCGCTTGGTGCTAGACCTGGCCGAAGACGGCATGTCTTGTGTGTTCATCTCGTCTGAGCTGGAAGAAGTGCTGCGCACCAGCCACCGCGTGGTGGTATTGCGAGACCGCAAGAAGGTGGCGGAATACCCCGGCGATGTGGGCGACCAGACGATTATTCAAACTATGGCAGGTAATCTATGAAAAACATCCCCGCCTTACTCAAGCGCATCCGTGAGAACCGTCTGTTCTGGCCCTTCGTCGCGCTGATTTTGATCTTGATTGTCGATGCCATTTTTGCCCCCGGTTTCTTCAAGATCGGCATCCTGGATGGGCATTTGTATGGCAACCTGATTGACGTTTTCAACAATTCGGCCCCGCTGATGTTGGTAGCCATCGGCATGACCCTGGTGATTGCCACCGGCGGCGTTGATCTTTCTGTCGGCGCAGTCATCGCCATCTCGGCGGCAATGGGGGCGGTGCTGATCAACCCCGCCCTGGGCAATAAGCTCATCACCAACGACATTTTGACCAAAGATGCCACCAACACCCCGCTCTGGCTGATCGTTCTGGCAGACTTGGCGGCTGGTACCTTGTGCGGTTTGTGGAACGGCCTGCTGGTTTCCAGGGGAAAAATCCAGCCGATGGTGGCAACCCTGATCCTGATGGTGGCCGGGCGCGGCATTGCCCAACTCATCACGAATGGTCAAATCATGACCATTTATTACACGCCATATTTCTGGTTTGGAAACGGGTTCATCCTGGGGCTGCCCGTCTCAATCTATATTGTAACGGCGGTATTCCTGTTTGCCTGGGTTTTGGTTCGTAAGACTTCCATCGGGTTGTTCATCGAATCTGTGGGGGGAAACGCCAAAGCCACTTATTACAGCGGGATTAGCGAAAAGAATATCAAGCTGTTTGTTTATACGTTTTGCGGTTTTTGCGCCGCCATTGCTGGCCTGATCCTCAGTTCCTACGTTCACAGCGCCGATGGCAACAACAATGGCCTGAATTACGAACTGGACGCTATTCTGGCGGTGGTGATCGGCGGTACGTTGATGACCGGTGGGCGCTTCTCCCTGTTTGCCAGCGTCGTCGGCGCGTTGATTATCTGGACGTTCACCATCACGATGTATACCTTTGGCGTGCCGGCCAACGCCCTGCTGGCCGGCCGGGCTGTACTGGTGCTGGTGGTGATCTTGCTTTACTCGGATTACACCCGCCGCCTTTTGAACAAACTTCTCGAACGGAAATGGTCACAACATGGCGAAACGAATTAAGTATTTCATCCTGAATAATGGCCCCCTGCTGACCACGATCACAATTTTCATCCTGGTCTATTTTCTGGGCGGCCGGTTGTATCCGGCCATGCAGAAGCCGCAGGTCTTTTTTAACCTGTTCATCAACACGGCCAGCCTGCTGATCGTCTCGATTGGGATGACGTTTGTAATTACCGCCAAAGGGATCGACCTGTCTGTAGCTGGGATGATTGCCCTGACCTCGGCCGCCTCGGCTGCTTTGTTGGCGAAAGGGACCCAGCCAGGGCTGGTGATCTTCTTGATGCTGGTCATGGGCATCGTCTTTGGGTTAACACTGGGCAGCATTATCCAGTTCTTCAAGGTAGAACCTTTCATCGCTACCTTGATGGGCCTCTTCTTTGCCCGCGGGATGGCCTATATCATCACTTTGGAAGCCCTGCCAATTCAAGACCCAACCTATCGCTGGCTGGCCCTGACCAAAGTTCCCATTCCTTTGTTTGAGAAAGCCTATGTCTATATTCCCTCGCTGATTGGGCCGCTGCTGTTGTTGGTAGCTATTTACCTGTCTTTCTTCACCCGCTTTGGACGCACGGTGTACGCCATCGGCAATAATGAGCAATCAGCCCGCTTGATGGGGCTGCCGGTGGGGCGCACCAAGATCATCGTCTATGCCTTCAGCGGCTTTTGTTCCGCCCTGGCCGGGATTGTGTGGAGCATTTCGCTGCTCTCTGGCTACGGCGGCTATGCCCCCGGTATGGAATTGGATGCGATTGCCTCGGTGGTGATTGGCGGCACGCTGCTGACGGGCGGCGTGGGCAATGTCATCGGCACCTTGTTCGGCGTGCTGATCAACGGCACGATTGTCTCGATCTTGCAGTTCAATGGGACTCTCAGCTCGTGGTGGACGCGCATCGGTGTGGGTCTGCTCACTCTGATCTTCATCGGCATTCAGAGCCTGTTCTATATGAAGAAGAAACACTCTTGATGAAGCGCAGACTTCCCGCCCGTTGAAACAGAGCGGGGCTGTCCCAAAGGAACCACTTGGGACAGCCCCGCTCTTGTTGTATGGCTCTTCCGCCGAAGGCGGGGATTTTTCTATATTTTGGGGAAATGGGTGGCGTAGGGCAGCTCCCCACTTAACCGGAGTGGAGGTGACTGGCGAGCTTCGCTTGCCAAGCGAAGCTCGCCAAGCGAAGCTCGCCTGGAAAGAGGATGAATCGTGGATTTTGTCGCACGAAGTGTGACAAAATCCACGTAACAACTTTTTTGAAGGCGCTCGAGGAGCGCCAGGCCTGTTCCACGGTTTAATGGGGTGGTACCTGGCGTAGCCACACATTTCCCCAAAATAGTACCTCTTTCCCAGCGAAGCCGGGAGAGCCTTAAATATCCAGGTGGGCGTACAGGCCAAAATGGTCGGATGGGTACAGGCGCGGGTCGGTGGGGGCGGGGATATTTAACACCACCTGGGCGTCCAGCGCCTTTAGTCGCCGGTCGATGAAGATGTAATCGAGCGTACCTTTCCAGGACAGCTTGAGATGGCCCGGGCGCAGCAGGAAGAAAAAGCCCAGCAGAGTTTTGGCGATGGCCGTCTTAGCGCGCGGCAACAGAGTGGGGCAGGTGTAATCTGGCTCGCGTCCGTGGACGGCTCGATAGGCCGAGTCCAGATCTGCATACAGGCGCTGGATGGCGAGGGTGTCGGGGGTAGCGTTGAAGTCGCCGCACAGAACGAAGGGCGGCTGGCCAGGCAGACCGCGCAGCCAGGCCAGGGTCTTTTCGATCTGGGCCTGGCGCGGCCGTGAGTTGCCTGGCTGCCAGAAGAAATGGGCGTTGGCAATCACCACTGGCTGCCCGTCCAGGTCAAGACGGATGTACTGCGCCACCCGGTGCTGGTCGCCCAGGTCGAGCCTGTTCTGGGCCTGGATGGGGAGGCGCGAGAGCAGGGCGATGCCTTCCCGGCCGCCTTCGATGCCAGCCTTTGGGCTGAGATGGATATGCGTGTAGCAAAGACGGTCGGCCAGCCATCGGGCGGTGTTTTCGGGCAGCTTCACTTCTTGCAGGGCGATCACATCCGGGGCCAGGTCTGCCAACCCCTGGGCCAGCACCTCCCGGCGCTGCGCCCAACGCGATAGATCATATAAGATATTGATCGTGACGACTTTGAAATTGGGCATGAGAACGGCTACTTTTTCGGCAATGTCATCCGCTGATATTCGGGCCTCTCCCCCTGCCGCGATTATACCATCCCCTTAACCATCTCTCCCAGCCGCTCCAGTGCGCCCATGGTTTGATACGACCAATAGGCGGTGTTCAGACGAATATAGTTGCGGTATTTATCGGCGGCCGAGAACAGGTGCCCGGGGGCCAGGGTGATGCCCGCCTTGACCGCCTCGCTATACAGGGCCAGCGAGTCAACCGTTTCAGGCATCTGCACCCAGATCACAAACCCGCCGCGCGGCGACGTGACCCCCGTTCCTTCCGGAAAGCTGCGCAGCACCGCCCGCGACATCAACAGCATCTTTTCGGCATACGCCCGGCGGATGCGCCGCAGATGATGATCGTAGGCGCTGCTGCTCAGGAATTGGGCCACTGCCATTTGCGCGATAAAGGCCGTACCTAAGTTGAGCGAGAGCTTGAGGCGCAGGATTTTGTTGTAATACTTGCCGGGGGCCAACCAGCCCACTCGCAGGCTGGGCGAGATGTCTTTCGAGAAAGAAGAGCATAGCAGCACGTTCCCGGCTGTGTCATATGACTTGGCCGCCCGCGGGCGCTGTTCGTCGAAGTGCATCTCGCCCGACATATCATCCTCGATCAGTGGTACATCGTGTTGGGCCAGCAGTTCAACGAGCTGGCGCTTATGATCGTCGGGCATGATGCTGCCCAGCGGATTGCTGAAGTTGGTGCAGACCACGCAGGCCCGGACGGGATGATGCTCCAGCGCAAAGCGCAGCGCTTCCAGGCTCAGCCCATCCTGTTGATGGGTGGGAATTTCCAACACTCGCAGCCCCAGGCTTTCGATGCACTGCAAAATACCGAAATAGGTAGGCGATTCAACCGCCACCAGGTCGCCCGCCTGGCACACCGCTCGCAGCGAGAGGTTAAGCGCCTCCATGGCCCCATTGGTAATCAGCACCGCGTCTGGGTCGATCTCTACCCCGGCCCACCAGGCCCGTTTGGAAACCTCTAGCCGTAATTCGTCGATGCCTTCGGGGATGCCGCAGGTATTCTGGCGGAAGTCGCCAGAGCGGGTAATCCCGGCCAGGATGCGGTTCATCTGACGGGTGGGCAACAGGTCGGGGGCGGGGATAGCGGCCCCGAACTGCACCAGGGCCGGGTTGCGGGCGTCGCGCATCACCCGCGTCACCAACTCTTCCACACTCACCTGGCACGGCTCGGCCGGCGGTACAGAGATGACCGGCTCCAGCGGGGCGGGGGCCTGGCGTTCGCGCACATAGTAGCCCGATTGGGGCCGCGCCTCCACCCAGCCCTGGGTTTCGAGCAACTGGTAGGCTTGTAAGACGGTGGTCACGCTCAGGCCGTGCAGTTGGCTGGTCTGGCGCACCGAAGGGATGCGGCTGCCGGGCCGGTAAGCGCCATGCTCGATCTGGCGGGCCATGTTGCTGGCAAGCTGTTCATATAAGGTCGGCTTGGAAAATGTGGAAATCGTATCGTTCGCCATGAAGATCTGCCTTTCTAAGCGCGCCCCGCTCCTGGCCCTCACCGCGGCGCCGCCCCGTTAAACCATGGGCAGGCATGGCGGCTTCGAGCGCCTTCAGAAAGAGAGATTACGTGGATTTTGTCGCCCGAAGTGCGGCAAAATCCGCGCTTAACTTTCTTTCGGCGGAGCTCGCCAGTCACCTCCACCACGGTTGAGTGGGGCGCTGCCCTCGCCGCCTGCCGGCGAGGGGAAACACTTTTCACTCGACTCGACCATAACAGTTCTACAAAGGCCAAACTGTTATGGTGATAGTTCGTTATCTCTACATCTGTTATTCTAGTCTGAAATGTCTATAATGTAAAGCATCAGAAACAAACTTGTTGGCCCGACCGCAAGGCCGCCAGGCCAGACAATTACGGTTCTTCCGCCGAAGGCGGGGTTTGACTTATATTGGGGGGTTGCGGGTGGCGTAGCCACCCGCAACCCCCAAATATAGAAATTTTCCTGGCGAAGCCGGAAGAACCACAATTATCAGACTGATTTTTGGAGGTATCCGATGGCAAACCTGGCTCACACCTTACAGCGTCCCACCGTCAAAGACGGAAACTCTGAGAAGATTGCCCTTTCTGATTTGCAGATCTATCGTATTCACAATCGCCGCGGCCAGGCCGCCTTGATCCAGGGGGTAAAGGGGGTGGTATATGTTACCGCCCCCAACGACCTAGAAGACTACTTGCTGCGTCCCGGCGAGCAGGTGGTGATCCGCCGACCTGGCCTGGTGTTGGTTCAGGGCCTGCCCGAAGGCGCGTTTCGTTATTCACAAATGTAATGTTACGATGGAATCGGCATCAAAAAAGCGCTGGCAGCCGCCAGCGCTTTTTTGATGCCGATTCCCTTTTCGATCACTTGCCGCGCTCGCCGCGGATGTAGGGGTTGCCCAGGGCGGCCGGCGATCCCATGCGTTTGCGCATGGCCTCGCGCGAGCCGATCACCAGCACGATGATGGTGAAAGCGTAGGGCAGCATTTGCAGGAAGAAGCCCCAGTAGGGGTTGTAGTAGAACGGGTTTGCCAGCCCGAACAGGGTGGTTGGCCCCTGAATGTCGAGGATCAGGCGGCGCAGGGCGCCAAAGGCATATGAACCAAAGGCTGCTCGCAGCGGGTCCCACTGGGCGAAGATCACCAGGCCCACGGCAATCCAACCCTGGCCGGCGGTTGTCAGCTCGCTGAACCAACCGGGGGCCACGGCCAGGCTGATGGTGGCCCCGGCCAACCCGGCCAGCAGCCCACCTACGAACACATAGAAGTAGCGCAGCCGGTAAATGTTGATGCCCAGGCTGTCGGCGGCGGCCGGGTTCTCGCCCACCGCCCGCAGGTGCAGCCCTGGCCGGGTGCGGTTGATGTAGTACCAGGCCAGCGGCACAAAAATGTAGCCGAAGTAGACCATGATGCTGTGATTGGTAAACAGGATCGGCCCCAGGATGGGGATGTCGGTCAGCAGCGGGATCGAGAACTTAGGCAGCAGTGAAACCGTCCCGGCTTTGCTCAGCCCTTCGCCCAGCACCAGGCTGATGCCCGTCCCCAGAAAGGTCAGGGCCAGCCCGCTTACCACCTGGTCGGCTTGCAGGGTGATGACGATGTAGGCGTGGATCTGGCTGATTAGCCCGGCCACCAGCATGGCGACCAGCACGCCCAGCCAGGGGCTGCCGGTCTTGGCGGTGACGCTGAAGGCGCTCATGGCTCCCAACAGCATCATACCTTCTACGCCCAGGTTCATCACCCCCGAACGCTCGGCGAACAGCTCGCCCATCGTGGCGAAGAGCAGCACCGTGCCGGTGGCTACCCCGGCTTGCAGGATAATCAAGATGGCGTTCATCTCAGGCCTCCTCCTCCGCACGCACGATCCGCACCCGGTAGCGCAGCAGGAAGTCGCTGGCAATCAGACACACCAGGATAATGCCCTGGATCATCTTTGGCACGCCGGAAGGTTGAATTTCGCGCCCCGCCAGGATCAAGGCTCCAAACAGGATCGAGACCAGGATGACCGCGAACGGGTTGAGCTTGGCAAGCCAGGCTACGATGATGCCGGTAAAGCCATAACCGGGCGAGATGGCTGATTGCAGCCGGTGCACCACCCCGGTGATTTCCGACATACCGGCCAGCCCAGCCAGCGCCCCAGAGAGCATCATCACCAGGATTGTGTTGCGCTGGATGTTGATCCCGGCGTACTTGGCGGCCTGGGGGTTATCGCCAATCAGGCGGATTTCATACCCCCACCGGCTGCGATACAGGATCAGCCAGACGATCACCGAAGCCACGATGCCGAACAGCAGGCCCAGGTGGGTGGTCAGGCCGCGGAAGGCCGGCACAGCGCTGCCGTAGTCAGTCAGGCGTGGCAGCCAGGCATTCTTTGTAAACACCGGGCTCATCTGGAAGCCGCCTTCGGTCCACACTGCGAAGATGAAGAAGTTAATCAGCGCCAGGGCGATGTAGTTCATCATCAGGGTCGTGATGATTTCATTGACGTTGTAGCGGGCTTTCAGAAAGCCCGGCACAAAAGCCCATAATGCCCCGCCCAGGATGCCAAAGAACATGCACAAGGGGATGTAAACCCAGGCCGAAGTTTCGGGCGGCAGCACGCCGGTCAGGATCACCGCGCTGGCCCCGAACGCACCCAGGAAGAACTGGCCCTCGGCGCCGATGTTCCATAGCTTCATGCGAAAGGCCACCGTGCAGGCCAGGCCCACCAAAAGCAGCGGGGTAGCTTTGACGATGGTATCAGAGAATACGCCGATGTCTCCAAACGAGGCTTTGGCGATGTGGATGTACGAGCGGATTGGGTCGCCTCCGGCCAGCTGGATCAGAATGCCGCCCAGGATCAGGGCGACAACAATGGCGCCGAACGAGACCAGGAACGGATACCATTTGGGCGGCTCGCTCAGGCGCGGCTCCAGGCGAATTTTATAAGGAAAGCCCTTGCGCCCGGAGGAAGAAGATGGCGTTGCAATTTCGGTCATGCCTGGTTGCCTCCCTTGCCCGGAATCTGATCCAGGGGCGTCCCGGTCATCATCAGGCCAATGGTTTCGATGTCGTCGTCAAATACTTCGCCCATGATTTTGCCTTCGTAGATCACCGCCGTGCGGTCGCTCAGGGCCAGCAGTTCCTCCAACTCCTCAGAGATGAGCAAGATGGCGGCTCCGGCGTCGCGCTGGGCCAGCAGCAGGCGGTGAACGCCTTCAATCGCGCCCACATCCAGGCCGCGGGTGGGCTGCACAGCCAGGATCAAGGCTGGTTGGCCCGAAAACTCGCGCGCCAGGATCACCCGCTGCAAGTTGCCGCCCGAGAGTAAGCGCACCGGGGTGTCAACCGTAGGAACGACTATGTCGTAGGCTTCTTTAAGTTCTTTAGCAAACCGGGAGGCGGTCTTCATATCCAGCATCCAGCCCTGGGCGATCGGCGGGGTGCGGTATTTTTTCATAATTACGTTGTCGGTCACGCTCAGGTCGGGCGCAGAGCCAACATGGGTGCGATCTTCCGGCACGTAGGCCAGCCCGTGCTGGATGCCGGTAATCGTCCCCTGGTTGCAGATCTTTTCGTGGTTTAGCTCGATGCAGCCCTGGCTAACCGGGCGCATCCCGGCGATGACCTGGGCCAGCTCGCTTTGGCCGTTGCCGGCCACCCCGGCCAGGCCCAAGATTTCACCTGCCCGTACCTGGAAGCTGACCCCCCGCAGAGCCGGCAGGCCCTTGTCGTTTTCGGCATAGACGTTTGCCACGTCCAGCACTACTTTGCCGGGGTTGGCGGGCTTCTTATCAATGTGCAGTTCTACGTCGCGGCCCACCATCAGCCGGGCCAAATCCTGGCGCGACATGCCCCGGATGGGAACGCCCGCGGCGGTAACTTTGCCCTTGCGCAGCACCGTCACCCGGTCGGCGATTGCCATTACTTCTTGCAGTTTGTGGCTGATAAAGATGATCGACTTTCCGGCGGCTACCATCGCGCGGAGAGTCTTGAACAGGCCGTCGATCTCGGAAGGCGCTAACACGGCGGTCGGTTCGTCCATGATAAGCACCTGCGCGCCGCGATAAAGCATCTTGAGCAGTTCTACCCGCTGCTGCTCACCCACCGAAAGCTGCCAGATTTTGGCCTTGGGGTCCACCTTCAAGCCGAACTGGTCGCCCAGTTCTTCGATGGTGCGGTCGTATTCCGATAAGCGCATGATAAAGCGCGGGGTTTCTAACCCCAGCAAGATGTTTTCGGTTACGGTCTGGGTTGGCACCAGCATGAAGTGTTGATGGACCATACCGATCCCGGCTTGGATGGCATCGCGGGGCGAATTAAACGTCATCGACTGGCCGTTCACCAGGATGGTCCCGGCTTCTTGCTTGTATAACCCCGCCAGAACGTTCATCAGCGTGCTTTTCCCGGCCCCATTTTCGCCCAGCATGGCGTGAATCTCGCCCCGCTGCAGGCTAAAATCGACGTGGTCGTTCGCCAGCACACCCGGAAAACGTTTTACGATCTGACGCATTTCCACGACGATGGGGGGTTGTGTGGAGGTCTGTGGTTCGCCAGATGGATTCGGCATGAGTCACCTGATTCTGTTGCAAACTAAAGGGGGAGTGGACCCGATGCCGGGCCACTCCCCCTGGCGGTTAAAAGCTCGTTACTGCTCCAACTTCGGCAGTTCAGCCGTCACGCCTTCGGCCCACCAATAGACGCAGAACTTACATTCCAGGCCGGGGGCGCCGGGCGGGAACTGATCCAGGTCGGCCTGTTCGAACTTCTGGCCTTCTGGGACAACGATATTGCCCTTGTTGTCTTTGATTGGGCCAGTGAACACGTCGAAGCGGGTGAACTCGCCGGCTAACATCTTCGCCAAAATGTCTTTGACCTGCTGGATGACTTCGGGGGGCAGGTCTTGCTGACCCTTGGTGAGCTGCTGGCCTTCCATGAAGCCAAACAGGCCCAGGCCGCTCGAGTCGGCGTCGAAGTAATCCCAACCGGCCTTATAGGTCTTCGCCATCACTTCCTTCGTGACGCGGGCATAGACCGGGCCCCAGTTCCAGTAGGGGGCGGTCAGGCAGCGCTCGACCTTGCACGAGCCGCTCCAGTCATAGGTGATGCCCCATTTGCCCTTTTCCTGGGCCACATCGGCCACGGCCGGGGTATCGGCCCCGGTAAAGACCACCTGCGCCCCGGCGTCGAACAGGGAGGCGGCGGCTTCCTTCTCAACGATCGGGTCGTGCCAGGTGTTCAACCAGCGCACGTCGAGGGTGCATTCGGGGCAGGTCTTGCGCATGCCCAGGGCGAAGGCGTTGCCCAGGCGCAGCTCTTCGGGGATGGGGAAGGTCGCCATGTAACCCAGCTTGGGGTTGCCATCGGCCTTGGCCCGCGCCCCGGCCACCATACCGGCCAGGTATTTCATGCTTTCCATTGCGCCGAACAGATTGCCGAAGTTCTTCTGGTTCGACTTGTACCCGCTGATATGGACGAACATCGTGTCGGGGAATTCAGCCGCCACGGTCTCCATCGGGTCCATAAAGCCGAAGGAAGTGCCGAAGATCAGGTTGAAGCCCTTGCGGGCCAGGCTGCGGAACACCTGCTCGGAATCGGCCCCTTCGGGGACGTTTTCGATGTAGGCGGTGTTTACGTTTTCAACGTTCTTGGCAACGTAATCCAACCCTTCGTAGTGAGATTGCGACCAGCCGCCATCGTCATGCGGGCCAATCAGCACCCAGGCTACGTTGAATTTGCCTTCTACCACTTCGGGGATCTGGAAACCGGCGCCCTCGGCGGGTTTGGGGGCTTCGGTTTGCGCGGGGGCCGCTTCGGTCTTAGCCGGGGCAGCCTCGGTCTGTACGGGCGCAGCAGCGGGTGCGCCGCAGGCCGACAGCGCCATCGCCAGGATGGTGATGATCGCTACCAGCCGCCACATTTTGTTCGTATACATACTTACTCCTCCGTTATATCTTTCGATGAGCATTGTTCTACACGTTGCTTGGTTTAGACACACTTACAGGCGCAAACAGGGTAATCTGAAACGGTTTTGACGTTCACCTCCTTTCTTTGCAATCTAGGGTTTTGCACGCCAGACGGTCAATCGTTGGCCGCCACGCCGGCCATCATCAGGCCGATCTGCTCGGTGGTGGCCTGTTCGCATTCTACAATGCCCATAATACGCCCTTCATACATCACTGCAATGCGGTCAGAAAGATTCAGCACTTCGTCCAGGTCTTCCGAGATCAGCAAGGTGGCGGTATTTTCCAGGCGCTGGGCATTCAGGCGCTGGTGGATATATTCGGTGCTGCCGATGTCCACCCCACGCGTGGGCTGAGCGCAGATCAGCACGCCAGGCCGGCGCGAAAGCTCGCGGGCCATAATCAGCTTTTGCACGTTCCCGCCCGAAAGGTAGCGCAGAGGCGTCTGGCGGGTGGGGGTTTTGATCTCAAAATCTCGGATCAGGGTTTCTGTACGATCGGCGATCTGGGGGAAGTTCAGGAACATGCCGCGCGCATAGGGGGCGTTGGCATGCTCTTCGAGCATGATATTTTCCTCGACCGTCATCTCTTTCACGACGCCGTCAAGAAAGCGCTCTTCCGAGATATAAGCCAGCCCGGCCTGGATCAACGCGTCGGGCAGCCAGCCGGTCACGGTCCGGTTGTCGATCTGGATCGTTCCCTGGGTGGGTTTGCGCAGCCCGGCGATAGTCTCGGCCAGCTCGCGCTGGCCGTTGCCCGATACGCCTGCCACGCCCAGGATTTCTCCCCCCCGCACCTCGAAGCTGACGCCGCGCAGGGCCGGCAGGCCCTTATCGCCGGTGACGTGCAGGTCGCTGACTTTGAGGCGGGCCGGGCCGGGGGTCATCGGCGGGCGGTCTACCCGCAGCAGCACTTCCCGGCCAACCATCAGGCGGGCCAGTTCGGCCCGGTTGGTGGTAGAGGTCGGCAGGGTTTTAATCACCCGCCCGCCGCGCAGCACAGTCACCCGGTCGCTGAAAGACAGGACTTCGTGCAGCTTGTGGCTGATGAAGATCAGCGAATGGCCTTCGGCGGCCATCTTGCGCAGGGTAACGAAGAAGTCTTGCACTTCCTGGGGCGTCAGCACGGCGGTGGGTTCGTCCAAAATCAGCAGATCGGCCCCCCGGTACAGAGCTTTGAGAATTTCGACCCGCTGCTGCTCGCCCACCGAAAGCTGCCAGACCATGGCCTGCGGATCGACCTGCAGGCCGTAGACCTCGGCCAGTTCCCTCAGCCGTTTCGAGACCACATCCAGATCAAGCATCAGCCCGCGGCTGGATTTCAATCCCAGGGCCACATTGGCCGCCACCGATAGGGTCGGGACGAGCATAAAGTGCTGGTGGATCATGCCCAGCCCCAGGCGGATCGAATCGGCCGGCGAGTGAATCCGCACCGGCTGGTCGTTGATGAGAATCTGGCCTTCATCTGGCGGGTACAGACCGTACAGAATGCGCATCAAGGTAGTCTTACCGGCCCCGTTTTCGCCCAACAGGGCGTGCACCTCGCCGGCCTGGACGTCGAAGTTGATATGATCGTTGGCGATCACGCCGGGGAAGCGCTTGACGATGCCGTTTAGCGCAACGCTGGTAATCCGTCGTTTGGTGAAAGGCTGAGCGTTAAGGTCGGGCAAAGGGATTTCTCCAGGCATTTCCTGGAGGAGGCCGCCGCTGGAGGCGACGACCTCCTCTCGGTAATCGTTCTGTCTTACGGGTTCGGCAGGGCCTTGATCGAGCCGCTGGAAATGCCGGCGATGGCGTCTTCGGCGGCCTTCTTCACGTCTTCGGGCAGGTTGTAAGCCGGGTTGAATTCGATCACCAGGCCCTTGTTGGCCAGAGTGGCCTGGAAGGCTTTCCCACCATAGGTGCCGCTCTGCACCAGGCTGATGATCTCGCGCAGCACGCCTTCCCATTTGTAGACCTGGCTGGCGACCACCACTTCGGGGGCCAGAGAGGTCTGGTTCGACTGGGTGCCGAACCAGGGGACGTTCTTTTCTTTGCACACGCCAACCGCGCCCACCACCATCTGGGCCGAGCCGGTCATAGCGTCGGCGCCGGCTTTGATGTGGGTCTGGGCCGCCTCGGAGGCCAGGGCTACATCGCTGAACGAGCCGATCCAGTTGGCGTTGACTTTGGCGGCCGCGTTGGTGGCCGCCACGCCGGCTTTGAAGCCGTCTACGTACAGCTTGGCGTCGCCGGTCTCGATGGGGCCAACCACGCCGATCACGCCGCTCTTGGAGAGCTTGGCGGCGATTACGCCGTTCACGTAGCCGCCTTCTTCGGCGCGGGCTTCGTAAGCGAAGACGTTATTCACGCCCTTTTCGGTGAAGGTGTCCACCGTTGTCCCCCAGGCGAAGGCCGTCTTGGGGAAGTCGGGGGCGATATCGACCAGCGAAGCGCCGTACTGCGAGCCGTGGGCGATCACCAAGTCGAAGCCCTGGCTGGCGTAGTCGCGGATTGCGGCGGCGGCGTCGTCAACCACGAACATGTTGTCGGTGTAGACAAAATCGAACTTGTCGGCGCCCATTTCGGTCTTGATGTTATTGAGGGCGTCGTACATGCTCTGGCTGAAGGCCAGGTCGTTGATCTTGCTGGGCATAACCACAGCCACGCGGAACTGCTTGGCCGCGGTGGCCGGTTCGGCTGGGGCCTGGGTGGCCGCGGGGGCAGCCGGGGCTTCGGTAGCGGCGGCCGGTTTGGCCGGGGCGGCGGTGGGCGCAGGGGCGCAGGCCGCCAGCAGCATGGCAAACAAGACCACCACAGACAACAGTTGATAGGCTTTCTTCATGGTTCTTCTCCTCTTCTTTGTTCTTACGAATATGGTTGGTAACAACAGTCTGTACCGCAGGCGGCTCTCCGCCGCCGGTTACGGTTTAACCCTCGCCACGCTCGAATACCTTGCTCAATGCAGCTGGGGCGTTTACTTTGCGCACGGCAAAGATCAGCGCCAGAATGGTCAGCACATAGGGCAGCATGGTGGCAAAATCCGACGGGATTGGCAGACCCAACACCTGAATCCATAACTGTAAGGCGTTGACGGTGCTGAACAGCAGCGACCCCAACAGCACGCCCCGCGGCGTCCAGCCGCCGAAGTAGACCAGCGCTACAGCGATGAAGCCCATGCCGGAGGTCAGATTTTGCTGGAAGACGTTGAGCAGAGCAATCGACAGGGATGCTCCGGCGATGCCAGACAACATCCCGCCCAGGGTTACGGTCACGTAGCGCACCCGGTTGACGCTGACGCCCAGGGCGTCGGCGGCGGCCGGGTTTTGCCCGGCGGCCTTGATCTTCAGACCCCAGGTGGTCTTTTCCAGGATGAACCAGGCCAGCGGCACCAGCAAGAAGGCTCCATATACCAACAGGCTCTGGTTGAAGAAAATGCCCCCGATGACCGGGATTTGCGAGAGCAGCGGGATCGGCGCCGGGGCGAAGCCGGAGACGGTCTCAACCCGGCCCAGGGTGAGCTGGAACAGCAGGTCGCTCATGCCCAGCCCAAACAGATAGAAACCGATGCCGCTGATGCCCTGCTCGGCTTTGAGGGTCACGCTGATAAAGGCCATTGCCAGGCCCATCAGCCCGCCTACCAGGATGGCCGCCAGCAGCCCCAACCAGGGATTGCCGGTTTTGAGGGTCACATAGAAGCCCGAATAGGCCCCCATCAGCATCATGCCTTCTACGCCCAGGTTCAGCACGCCGCTGAGCTGGCCGAAGGTTTCGCCAATGGCGGCGTACAGATAGGGCGTCGCCAGGCGAATGCCAGAGGTGAGGATGCCGATCAGTACAGCCGAGGTAAACAATTCCTGAATCATGGGGCTGGCGTTCCTTCCTGGGCCGTTTCAGGCGATTTTTTCTCCTCGGGCGGGGCGCTTTCGGCTAACTGCAAGATTTCTCGCTTGCGGGCCAGGCTGCGCCGCCACATTTCGCTGCTCACCACGAACACCACCAACAGGCCGTTCAGAGCGGTGATCAGCGCCGAAGGGACCTGCACCACGCGCTGCATCTTGTTGGCGCCCACAATGAGCGCGCCGAAGATGAACGAGGCCGGAATGGTCCCGATAGGATGGAGCTGCCCGAACAGGGCTGCCACGATGCCGTTGAACCCGGCGCTGCCGGTGAAACCGGTGGCCGAGCCGTCGGTAAACATGCGGTGGTTCACGCCTAAGACCTGGATGGCCCCACCCAGCCCGGCCAGCGCCCCGCTCAAGATGAGAGCCAGCATGGCATACCGTTCCACCCGGATGCCAGCCCGCCGGGCGGCCTTGGGGCTGAGGCCCACCGCCCGGATGCGGAAGCCCAGGGTGGTGCGCCACAGCAGAACCCATACCAGCACGGCGATGATGAGCGCCAGCAGCACGCCCAGGTGCAGCCGGGTGGGGGCCAGGCGCGGCAGGTCGGCTGCCAGGGGGAAGCGGGCCGTCTGTGGAATGAACGATCCCTGTTCGATTTGCATCGGGTCCATCAGTGGGCCGCTCAGCAGGTAGTTCATGCCCTGAACGGCGATGGCGTTCATCATGATGGTGGTCAGGATTTCGTTGACGTTCAGGTAGGCTTTCAATACGCCCGGAATGGCGCCCCACAAGGCCCCGGCCAGGCAGCCCATCAGCAGGCTCAGCGGGATAAGCGCCCAGCCCGGCCAGTGGGTCAGCGTCAGGGCGGTTAGCGTGGCCGCCAGGCCGCCCGCCACCAACTGGCCTTCGCCGCCGATGTTGATGACCCCGCCGCGGTAGGCGATGCAGATCCCCACACCCACCAGCAGCAGCGGGGTGGCTTTGACTACCGTATCGGCCAGGGCATTGGCGCTGCCAAACGCCCCTTCTAGCATGGCGCCATAGGCGGCGAACGGGTTTACCCCCAGCAGGATCAGGATAACTGCGCCTACCAGGAGCGCGGCCAGGGCCGCCAGGATGGGCGTAAAGATCTGGAGCCAGTAATACAGCGCCAGCCGGGGCGACCTGTTGGGAGGGGTTTTGGGGGGTGTCATCGGATTAATTATAGTTGGTTTTCACTCGATTTCAACGAAATTTTGTTCTTCCCGGCGAAATTTTTGATTAGGCTGTCTTACAAATCTGTTAATCCGTT